>CAZPDU010000118.1:0-19730 GCA_964585405.1 uncultured Thermodesulfobacteriaceae bacterium
GCGCTGGTACAGGCCAAGTGGGAGCCGGTGCAGGTCAAACTGGTGTGGGGACAGGGCAACCGGGTGCTGGAGCAACGCAGGCTCCAACAGGCTCTGCCGTATCCTCCCAGCCAACAACAAGCCCTGCAGGTGCCCCGACTGCTGGGACAGGGCAGCAACCCGGCGCTGGCACAGGCCAAGTGGTCGCTGGCACGGGTCAAGCAGGTGCTGGTGCAGGTCAAGTGGGTCCCGCTGGACAGACACCAGGAACACCTCTTCCGGGTCAAGGTCATCAGATGCAGCCACAGGCTCCGCTAACCAGTGGAGCAGCGGCAAACTCCTTTGACACAGCGCCAGGTGCTCTTGAGACAGCGCCAGGTGCTCTTGACACAGCGCCAGGTGCTCTTGAGACAGCAGAATAAAGGTATTGAGCTGGAAGTGTTCAAAAATCATTAAAGTGAAGTGGAGTATTATGATGAGATCAAGGTTTGTTTTTCTCGAATTGGTTGTTATAATTATTTCTATGTGCATTATCTCATGCGTGCCTAAGCCCTTAGAGGTAGAAAAAGTGGAGGCGCCGCCCCCAGAGAGGGTTGTTTTTGTTAACAGCATGACCTTTTCTTCAGAGGTAGAGACATATGATGGATTTGTACTGGTACTTTTTTATAACAAAGAGTTCTGGCAGTCAAAGGACATGGAGAGGCGATTTTCCTACTTTGCTGATAAATTCTATGGGAAGGCAAAGTTTTGCAAATTCCACTGGGCGCTCAATGCAGATGGAAAGCCTTACAGACTTGAGATGCTTCCAACAGTTGTCCTCTATGATCATGGCACGGAGGTCGACAGGATAAAAGGTATACCGCCGGATGAAAGGACCAGATTGAAGTGGAACAATGACATAGAGCTATGGTTTTTAAAAAATGTCCTTGGTTTGAAGGGAAGCAAGTATGCCGGAGAATACACATATTTTTTCAAAAACAGCCATACGCTTCACATAGGTAATTATTAGTGTATTGCACCGGCCCATTCCAGTAAAAACTGGAATTTGGCCCCGTTAGGATGTATGATTTTAGAGGGCAGAAATAAAACAAATGACCAATTCTGTAACAATTCTTAATGATAAACTAAAAAAGGCCTTTGAGGTAAGGCATATTGACTGCGGGCCTGATTCTGAATATGACGGAAAACTCCTCTCCGACCTTCTAATCGAGCAAGGGAAGGCTGATCCCTCTGTGGTTAACAGTGTCCTTGAGGAGGTTACCGGCTTTTCATCCCTCGACCCCAGCATGGTTTCATTGACCAGTGAGTTTGCTGAACACGCAAAAAGACTCATTCCAGGACATGTTGCCCTTCGAGAGAAGGTATTCCCTGTGAAGCATGAGCGTAATTCTGTTCATATTGTGATGTCTTTGCCCACTGATATGGAATGTATCAGGAGGCTTGAATCCATCACTGGCTCACGGATTAAGCCGTATTGCTGTTACACCAAGGGCATAGTTGAAACCATACATACCTATTACGGTGACATTGGAGATAAAACAGCTTTTACAGTTGAAGATGTAACTATGTTGATTGATGATGCCGCGACATCAATTAACAAGTTGAAGGTGGCCAATGCGGATATTATGGCTATAGTCAATGATGTCTCGGTAATAAGGCTTTTACAGTTCGTATTGGGCAAACTGGCTGGCACTGGGGCAAGCGATCTGCATTTTGAATCTCAAGAAGATTCATTCAAGATACGATATAGGAAAGATGGCGTTATGCAGGTTGCGTGGTCACTTCCACCTGTCATCAGGGATGGCATTGTTTCGAGATTGAAGCTCATCTCCGGGATGGATATTGCTGAGAAAGACCTGCCCCAAGACGGCAGCATTAATTACAACCTCGTAGAGGGTAAGGATATTGATATCAGGGC
Source organism: uncultured Thermodesulfobacteriaceae bacterium (assembly GCA_964585405.1). Classification (GTDB taxonomy): domain Bacteria; phylum Desulfobacterota; class Dissulfuribacteria; order Dissulfuribacterales; family UBA3076; genus UBA3076. Next base: position 1,898 of record CAZPDU010000118.1, read on the forward strand.
GTCTTCACTTCCATCCGTGCACGGCGAAAAGATTGTCTTGAGAATCCTGGAAAGGGATAAGGAGAGGTTTACCCTCAATGAGCTTGGTATGGAGACAAAAGAATTTGGAGAATTGAATCAGATAATCAGGAAACCCAGTGGCCTGATATTAGTAACAGGCCCTACGGGGAGCGGAAAGACCACTACCCTTTATGCCATGCTTAATGAACTGAACACAGAAGATGTAAATATCATTACAGCCGAAGATCCTGTTGAATATAAGCTAAAAGGGCTTACGCAGGTAAATTGTACAAGCGAAAAGGGGCTTACCTTTAAAGATGCCTTAAAGTCTTTTTTGAGACAGGATCCAGATGTCATTATGGTCGGAGAGATAAGGGATATAGAGACAGCCGATATTGCCGTTAAGTCAGCGATGACAGGTCATATTGTCTTGAGTACCCTTCATACAAATGATGCAGCAAGTGCAATAAGCCGGCTTATTAATATGGGGATACCGCCATACCTTGTTGCCTCTGCCCAGATAACTGTTATCGCCCAGAGACTCATGAGGAGGGTTTGTGATCACTGCAAGATTGCGTATGTCCCGGAAAAGGAGTCGATGCTAATCCTGGGCATTAAACAAGGAGAGGCAACGTATTACAGGGGTGAAGGGTGTGACCATTGTTCAGGCACCGGCTATAATGGGAGGGTTGGTATCTATGAATTACTTACGCTGAATGATAGAATAACCAAGCTCGTACTCGAAAATCAACCCTCCGGCGTTATCAGAAAGGCTGCCATTGAAGATGGTATGACGACCCTGAGGAAGGCAGCCCTGAAGAAACTCAAGCAGGGTATCACGACAGTTGAAGAGGTCTTAAGGGTAACCATGGATATATAAGGAGTCCGTATGTCATTGAGCCTTTTAAAAAACCTGGGGATAATGCTTTTTTTTGCAGGATGTTTTTCTGTTGTTTATTTCCTTTTTCCAAAAAAGAAAGAACAGGAGTTCAGAAAGAAGCTTGAAGATAAAGAAATCGCCCCCGGAGAAAGCGCACGGTTTGTGAATATGTTCAGGCCTTTTTTTCAGGTATTTTTCCCCATTATAAAAAGATTACCCCTATCAAACTATAGAAGAAAGATTGAGAAATATGCGATGACCGCGGGCATTGAACAAGAGATCACGGGGGATGATTTTATAGGGTTTCAAATAACCACTGGTCTCCTGTTTGGCTTAGCGGTATTCCTGTTGTTCAAAAGCTCTGTATTTGGTGCTTTTGCAGGGATCCTGGGCTTGGGCTACCCGTATATTTGGCTTTACGAAAAAAAGAAGAAACGCCAGCAAGACATAGTGTCCAGCATGCCCGATGTGGTTGACATGTTATCACTCTCAGTGGAGGCAGGTCTTGATTTTAATGCAGGGTTAATAAAGGTCTGCGACATATACGGCAAAGATAATGACCCATTTGTAGCTGAATTATCCCTCATGAGGCAGAATATGAAGTTAGGGAGGTCCAGAGAAGAGGCGCTGAGGAATATGGCAAACCGAGTAGATACTCCGGAATTACACTCCTTTGTATCTATCCTGATACAGGCCGAAAAAATGGGATCAAGCATCTCTACTATCTTAGAAACACAGGCGAAGAGAATGCGGCAGGACAGATTCATGAAGGCAGAGAGGATTGGCGCAATAGCATCTCAAAAACTCCTGGTGCCTATGATGCTCCTGATATTTCCAATCATATTTATCGTTATCTTTGGGCCGTATTTATTAAAGTTCATCTATAAGGGTTGATATTTTTTGTGGAGATGAGCCTAAGCATTCAGATACTAAGAAATGGCGTACTTGAGAATACCACACACTTAACTCCCGGGGAATACACCCTGGGTAGGGATGAGGTATGCGACATTACTCTTGAGGACAAGGGCGTATCCAAGAATCATGCTACGCTAACAGTGTTGCCTGACAGAATAACCGTCAATGATGCGGGCAGCCTGAATGGAATCTACTATCATGGAGAAAGGATAAACAGCAAGACCTTTGACAGGGATTTTGAGCTAGAGATTACGCCCTACATACTGAAGGGAGCATTCAAGCAGGAAGCTGATAAATATAGTGAGCGTGGGTTTTCTTTTTTTAACCTTGTATCGGCAAATATAAAAATAATTCTTTTCCTGTCTCTGGGTTTATTGATGGTGGCTACGTTTGTCTTTGTCTATTTTCCACTGAACAGTAAGGTGAAGAACTTTCAGAGGCAAGAGCTGATAAAAAGAGGTATTATCCTTGCCAGATATCTATCAGAGATGAATAGGTATTTTTTAGAGGGCGGCCAATACGACCTGGTGAGGACCAATCCGGTGAGTAAAGAGGAAGGGGTAACGTATTCTTTCATTATTGACCTGGAGGGCAAAATAATAGCGCCAGCAGAAAATGCAGGGGATTTCTTTGATTGGCCCGAACGAGCAGTTGCCATGAAAAAGGGAGGTATTGAGGTTGGCAAGGGCAAGGGGGAAGAAAAGGTTATCTTCTATCCAATAAAGACCTTTGATAAACCTATAGGTGCGGCTGTAATTGGATACGATATAGAGCGGGCGGTTAGTGTACGGGCCCCAGATGTAACTGGCTATGCTTACGTTCTGTTTATTCTTCTGTTGGTGCTTTGCGGAATAATAGGGGTGTTTCTGATAAAGATCTTTCTCAGGCCTCTAAAACAAATAGAAGAAGAGGCCGGCATTGCCCTGAAAGAAGGCAGGGATCACCTAACCTTTAAATCTCCTTACAGCGAGGTAGAGAATTTGGTGCGGGCATTTAATCGAGTACTTGTAAGGCTGCACGCGGGAGGTACAGATAACGAGCCTGAAATTGGGTCAAGTGCGAAAAGTGCCGGCCGAGCCGAGCATGACTCAGGTGAGTATTTGTCAGAATTGAGCAACGTTAGTTGCCCCTGGTGTATTGTTGATTCAGAAAGGATGGTTATCACCCAGTATAATGAGCCCCTTATTGATATCTTTGGGAATTCAAGGATCAAACAGGAGGCGCATGTAGCAGAGGCATTCAATGATCCTGATATATTAAATGCCATTTCTACATTAATCGATAGCCAAGGAAAAGACAATTCTATAGCCGTGAATATAGAAGAAAAACCCTTTGAAATAAAGAAAAGGACAGTTGAAGGAAAAAACAAGGTTATCTTTTTGTTTGAGGGATCATCAGATGAACGAGGATAATGGAATAGACAGGGCATCGTCCATAGCGCTTTTAAAGGTCGTAAAGGGAATAAATAGAGGGGACAGTTTTCCTCTTCATGCCTCGAAAGAATATACAATAGGCAGGGCAAAGGACTGTGAGATTATAATCGACGAGGGAGATAAAAACGCATCTCGAAGACATGCCCTTTTAAGGGTAGAAAAAGAGCATGTCGTCCTCGAGAACCTAAGCAAGACTAACCCAACCATTGTAAATGGTAAGGGCATTAGCAAGATAAACCTTAAGAAAAAAGATCAATTTCAGGTAGGGTCTACGGTATTAGAATTGGAAGTTTATGGGGGGCATGAGGGCTCGCCCACAAAACGCCGCGGGAAAATACTCGGCATTGTGACAGGATTATTATTTATTTTTGTGGCTGTTTTATTGATCATTACCTGGAGATCTTCTCCTCCCAAAAAACCCGAGGCCGTGAAAACCTCAAAGACCCCAGTTGTCAACAAAGAAGAACCTGACCAAAAAGGTGAATGTGTGGCTTCTTCACCTGATGTGTCAGTTTCTGAAAAAACCAAGGTAGACAAGCCTATTATTGAAAATTCTAACGATAAGGAGGGGGCTGATGGGCATTTTCGTCAAGGGATGTTTTTTTATGAGGCAGGCAAAGTGAAGAAGGCCCTTGAAGAATGGGATTATGCCCTCGCCTTGGATCGTAATCACCCCCATGCAAGAAAATGGTTGTTGAGGGCTGAGGATGAACTCGAAATCTTGATTAACAAACACTACCAAAGGGCCCTGGTGCACAAGAAATATATGCGCTACAGAGAGGCGATAGACGAATTCAGAATTGTGACTGAATTATCAAGAAACGAAAATGATGAACGTTCTATTAACGCGCTGAGACAACTGAAAGAACTTGAAGAAAGATAAGCCAATGATAATATTGAAGGTTTTTAAAGATTCAGAGCTTTCTACAGAAATGGAATTTCATGAAGATGAGATAGCGAGCGCCGGGCGTTCAGATGAGAACAGGGTTGTCCTAAAAAACAACAGGGTATCAAGAGAGCACTTCAAGATATTTTTTGCTTCAGACCAATGGAAGCTCATGGATCTTAACAGCAGGAACGGGACCAGGGTCAACAACAAAAGTGTAGTTGAGACGGAAATCAGGGATGGTGACGTCATTCAAGTGGCGGATTTCAGGATCGAGGTTGCTGTACCTGTGGCAGAATCGCAGTCACTTGGATTTTTGGATAATGCAGAAAGGACGGTTTTTACGGCAAGACCGAGCCCGATTTCAGATAAAGGCAGTGAAGAGATGCCGGCCGGAGGGTTAAGGGTTAACATACAGAGGTTTTTAAAGGGTCTAAATCGTACTGCAGGAGGTTCAAAGTCGATCGGCTCTGACGAAACAGCCCTGAAGAAGCGTAAAATGAAGATCGGTATAATTACGCTATGCCTTGTTTTTTTTATCTTCATTGTAATTCTTCTACATTTTCAACAGCCGGCTAAAGAAACGACCCAAGAAGAATCTATTGTAACCGAGGAGAAGAAGAAGGGAGAAACCATTGAAGACGCAGAGCTTAAAAGAAAGGTGACTCGGTATATGAAAAGCGGGAGGGAGCTCTTTGAAAAAGGGGATTTTTCTAATGCATTAACACGCTTTCAAATAGTTTTGGATATAGACCCTGGATATCAGGATGCCATTGAATATGCCAATCTCTGCCAGGAAAAACTTCAAGAAACAGAGCGTATCAGGCAGCTACAAGAAGAAAAGGAAAGGGCAGTGAAAGAAAGGGTGTCCATGCTGTTAAACAGCGCAGAGGAGTTCTATCAAAAAGGGGAGTATGCTAAATCCAAGGAGTTGCTTTCAGAGGCAAGATATCTTTCACCGTCTGACACAGAGGTTGAAAGGCTTTTTTCCAAAGTTGGTGAAAAGCTAAAGGAGGAGAATGAGCGGCTGCGTGAAGAGTCTTTAAAAGACGAGCAACTCATGGCTGAAATAAGGAAGCGCTATAGCATGGGACAGCAATACTATGAGCAGGGCGAATATTATCTTGCGCTAAAGGAATGGGAAGGAGCCATATCTATTGGACTTCCTTCCAAAGAAATTGACAGCGCTCGAAGAATGATACCTGAGGTAAAAAGGAGGTTGGACGATAAGGTCAAAAATGATTATGACAAGGCAGCACAATACTATGATAATCATGAATACATTAAGGCATTGCCTCTTTTCGAGGCGGTTGTGAAATCAAATCCAGAATACAAAGACGCAAAAGAAAGGCATGAAAAGTTGGTAGAATTACTTGGAAGTAGGGCCAAAAGGCTTTACCAGGAGGGAATTGTTTACGAGGGCATTGGCCAGATTGAAAAGGCAAATAAGAAATGGAATGAAGTGCTCGAGATAATGCCTCTCGAATCGAATGAATATTATCAGAAGGCACGGCGTAAATTGGGGAAATGAAGGGCATATTAGAGGCCTGCCATGAGGGGAGCATTGCATGTCTGAAATTGAGACTAAAATCAAATCAACCCTTGAAAATAAATATGAAATAAAGAGTTTGATTGCCAAGGGCGGAATGGGCGAGGTTTATTTAGGAATACACCGGGCTCTTGATAAGCGGGTAGCCATAAAGATCATCCATCAGGAGTTAAGCAAGAATGAAGAGATTAAAAAAAGATTCTATCGAGAGGCCAAATTGGCCGCAGGCCTGGATCATCCCGGCATCATCGATATATATGATTTTGGCGGCAAAGATGATTTTAATTACATCATAATGCCCTATATTGAAGGCTCAACACTTAAAGAGAAGCTCGATAAGGAAGGCAAACTGGGATTGCGAGAGTGCCTGAGGCTGATGATTGCAATTGCAGATGCCCTTTCGTATGCGCATAGCAAAAACGTGATTCACCGGGATATCAAGCCGGCAAACATTATGATAGATAACAAGGGAAATATCATTCTCACCGACTTTGGCATATCCAAGGATTTAGGCGACGTAGACCTTACCTTACCCGACTCTGTGCTCGGATCACCTAAGTATATGAGCCCTGAACAGATTAAAGGTTTAAAGGTGGATACGAGAAGTGATCTTTACGCCTTAGGACTCATTTTTTATGAAATGATTACTGGTAAACATCCCTTTGAGGGTAAGGATACAACCTCTCTTTACTATTCTCATGTTCACGAAACACCGCGAAGGCTAGAGGATTTTGCACCTGATGTTCCGAACAGAATAGGGGATATTATCCTGAAGCTGCTTGAGAAATCTCCTGAAAAAAGATACCAGAGTGGGGATCAATTAGTGAAGGATCTTGAGGGTTGCAGCTCCAGTTTTTCTGACGGCTCAAGGCTGGATGTTGATGCAACCATGGCAGATATCAAAGCCTTACCCGATGAAGAGCAGACGAGGATTGCCTCCGGAGAATCAGAAGCTCATCTGATTGAAGGCGCTTCACAGGCCTTGCTCCAGGGACGGGGGCCAGAAAGTATGGTTAGAGAGAAAAAATCTTCCCTTCAAGAGAGAAAAGGCCTCAAATGGGTAGTGCCTTTATCAGCATTGGCCTTGATTGGTGTTATTGCTATTGTATGGATAATGCGCCCGTCATCTGCAACAAAGACTGTACCGGAGCAGAAAACTGCAACAACAGAGACCTCTTTAGGCCATAAAGAGAAGGTAATCCCTGTAAGTGAAGGCCAGGCAAATGTACAGGAGCCTCTCCCTGCCGTGACTTCGGGCAAATCTGAACCCGAGATTGTGGCCACCTTGAGGCCAAGGCCGGATGAAGCTTTACCGCCAAGGCCAGTTGAGTCCTTACGGGCAAAGCCGTCATTTGATTCAATTGTTAAGGAGGTATTGGCCCTTGGTCAAGAAAGAGAGGCTGCTTTTCTCAAACTATGGGTAAATAAGCCTGAATTCAGGATAGGTGATTCAATCTCATACAAGTTTCAATCGCAGCAAGATTGCTATGTGGTTGTGTTTGTTATTACCCCTGGGGGCGAATTAATTCAGCTATTTCCCAACAGATTTAGCTTGACCCAATTTATAGAGGCAAAAAAGAACTATAGTATCCCTGGCGGTGAAATAGATATTGCACTGGAAGTAACGGGCCCTCCCGGGAATGAAGTGCTTGTAGCCCTGGCATCTGAAGCACCTTTTAACCCACTATTCGCAAGCTACGAAAGCCAGCCGTTTTTCGTGTTAGACAAAGATAATCAGGCGTTATTGGAAAAGATTGGTGAGAACGTCCAGGCGATGGAGCGTTTAAACTTAGCTCAAAGGCGCCTCAGTTACGCAATCATTGAGTAAAAAAAGGTAGCGATAAGATATTTTCCAAAAAAATGGTAGACGGATATGAACGGCTCTGTATGTGTCAATAATTCTAATGCACTGCAGGGCTCCCGAATTAGCATGGATAAATCTAGTCTAGGAAAGGAGGAGAAGAGTGAAACCAAAAAATATTTTTTGTCAAGTGCTTCTTGCGTTTTTCTATATCTTCTTTTTATCAGGCCTTGCTCAACCTGCAGAGTTTTCAAAAATACTCGTTATTTTGAATGATCAAGCTGCAACCTCCTCTTCAGGGACTGAGCAAGGGTTGAGCGTTAAGATAGTAAACATTGAGGGTCAGAATGTTGCCACAACAGCGGAGACCCTTCTGGCCAAACATTTGATAGAAGCGAAGTATGAGGTGGTGACATCAGATGAAATTGCACCATCCTCGTGGCTTAAAAAAGAGGATATCCTTGACGCCAAAGAGGGAATTGTGCCAAAGACACGAAAGGTAGCCGCTTTTCACGATGCAAATATAATTTTTATCGGTTCTGTCAAGACAGGCATCAGCACAGAGGATGTGCTGGGTATGAAGATGAATAAAGCGGTCACCACTATCTCCTATAAAATGGTAGACACTGCTTCTGGAGGGAAACTTGATATAGGCAGCAATAGCTATAAAAGCGCTGACAGGTCCCCGGAAGAGGCTAAACATACCTCAATTGAGAGCATGGCAACTGATATCGCCAACATTATAGTCAGCAAGATTTCTTCTGAGTTTTCGGTGAAGGAGCAGAAAATTTTATCGCAATATAAGAAGAAACTTAGGGAAAAGGAAATACCGGCTAAACCGATTGTTGCGCAAAAACCACCACAAAAGAAAGAGAAGGTTGAGAAAAAGGAAAAACCGCCTCAAGAGGTTATTCCATCAGTCCAGAAAACTGCACAAAAAATGGAAAAATCCGAGCCAGCCATTGTACAGGCCGTCCCCCAAATCATTATTATTAATCCTCCTATGGGCAGGGGCTTCAAGGTAGTTGAGAAGCAGAGTACGCTTACTATAGAAGGCCTGGCAAAGGACCCTTCTGGAATCGAGTTCGTAAAGATCAATTCTCATCCTGTTAATCTTGATTTAAAAGGGTATTTTTCGTATAAAGCTACCCTCACATCAGGAGAGAACAGGTTTTTGGTGGTGGCAATGAACAAGGCTGGAAACATTAGCACAAAAGATGTTTTTATAGGCCACCCTGAAGATAAGACACCTCCACAAATTACCCTGATCAATCCGCAGGTCAACAGGGGGTTTCAGGTGGTAATGAAAAAACCTGCCGAAAAAACAATGATTGAGGGCCTGGTTAAGGACGATAACGGTGTGCTTTATTTAAGAATTAATGGCAGAGATGCCTCTCTAAATGAGGATGGCTATTTTTCAGAGAAAATAGCCCTCAATAAGGCTGATGATAAAATTGTCATAGAAGCAGTTGATAGAGCCGGAAACAGGGCGAATAAAGAATTTCAAATTGCCAGAGAATATGAAGAAACAAGGGCCATTGAGTCTTCTCTTAGAGAAAATGCTCCATTAACACCGATTGTCAAGCCGGTTTTATGGGGCCTTTCCATAGGTGTTTCCCGGTATAGCAGCAGCGCCGTGGACCTCCAGTATGCAGATAAAGATGCACTAAGTTTGGCACAATTTCTTAAAAAACAGGAGGGCAAGTTATTTTCTGAAGTCCATTTTGAGACCCTGGTTAATGAGGGTGTAACGAGAAAGAGCATCATTGAAGGTATTTCCACACATCTGGGCAGGGCCGCGCCGGATGACCTCGTTTTCATATTTCTTGCCGGGCACGGGATAAAGCATCGCCAATCAGGCTCATACTACTTTGTTCCATATGACGCAGATTTCAAATCAATTCTGTCAAAGGGCCTGCGCATGTCCGATTTTGAAGAGGCCGTTACCATACTCAGAAAAAATGTGAACAAGGTAGTAATTGCAATGGATACGTGTCATTCCGGGGCTTTGCAAGCAGGAGTGAGGTCGGGAGATTCTGGAGAAAACCTGGCTGAGGTCTTGAAAGAGGCAAGCGGGCTTTTTATCCTGGCCGCCTCAAAGGGCGGGGAGGAGTCACTGGAAAACTGTGACTTTAAGTTACATGAGAAAGACTCAGGGCATGGTGCCTTCACCTATGCCTTGCTCCAGGGAATGTCAGGTGAGGCCAATTATGATGGCAATGATTATATATCCTTAAACGAGCTTTTCGTATATGTTGCCAAACAAGTGCCCCGTTTAACAGATGGACGGCAACATCCTTACTTCAGGTCAGAGGGCACTGACATGCCCTTTGTTTTTACAAAAAGATAAGGGATAACAATTTACCTATTTTGCTTACTGTGGATCTATACTATGATGCTTGCCTGCATTCAAAGGCAAATCACATACGGTCTATAATTTGGCAAGAGAAAGGAGGCTACCATTGATAAAGGATCACACTTTTTCGGTTGTTTATTATGTAATATTGTTGGCGATAGGTTTTGTGTTATCTGGATGCGTGCCTCAGGCACCCGCTCCCGTGCTAAAGCCGCCTGAGCAACCAAAGGAAACAATAAACTGGTCCAAACTCCCTCCTCCGCCACAAAAAAGGGCGCTTGTTGCTGTTGCTGGTTTTGAAAACAAGAGCACCTATTCCGCAGACAAACTGTGGGATACCTCTTCACAGATACTTGCGAGTCATATACTGCGTGCAGGATATTTCCGTGTGGTGGAGTGGGAGAAAATGAAACGGCTCTTTGATTGGGACACATTAAGCAACGCCAGCCTCATCAAGAGCCCGGAAAACATGAAAAAAGCCCAACGGATACTTCTTTGCGAGCACTTCATTTCTGGTTCAATAACCTATTTTGACGTGAGGCAGCATGCCAGTGTAAGCGCAACATCAAAGATGAAGATAATAGATACAACCATTCGTGTAGATCTCCTTCTTCAAGACGCTCAATCAGGGGAGTATCTTTCCAGTGGGATGGGCGAACACACCGTGCGGCAGACATACGCAGGTGGATTGGCAGGTGGCCAGACAGGCAGCTGGGATCCCCATGCCGCTGACAATTCACTGGATATGGCCATTGGCAAGGCATTGCTTGAGTTGATATCGACCTTTGATAGAGTGCACCCGAATGACCAAAGGCCCGGTTTCTCTGGCAAGTCCACCGGAAGCGGTGTTGAGCTTAAGTAAACTAAATTGAATTACCTCAGGTCGAAAGGCACCTGCATATTTTTACTGTCACTGATTCGGGTGGATGTAATCAACGTGCAAAGTAATACCGGTCTCATGTATCCTTGATGGAATAAAACTGATTTTTGGTACCGAAACAAGGTACTATCTATAGCTCGATATTGGAAAACGTAAACTAAATAAGGAGGCTTAAAATGAAAAAACTTAGGTCAAATGCTTTTGCTAAAGTCTTGTCTTTCATCGCCGCTGCTCTTTTTGTATTACCCATAAATGCGGGATCTGTTTTTGCTAAGGAAGAGATTAAGGCCACAACCAGGGTTAAACACAAACCGCCTAAATATTTTGTGTCTGAGAAACGGATCGAGGTCGAGGCAGATGTTACGGACAAGGGAGGGGTTAATTTAGTCCGGTGCTATTTTCGGGCTGAAGACCAGGCGGACTATCTTTTTGTAACTATGAATCCGGGAAGCAGTTTGTATAAAGGCATCCTTCCAGCGCCAAGTAAAGAGACAGAAACCCTTGAATATCTTTTTTTGGTGGTGAATGGGAATAACCAGGTTGTGAAAACACAAAAATTTGAGGTCAACAGAGATGACGGTAAGGAAGCCGGGGCCTGGCAGCAGGTGAGCCCGGAAGGAGACATACATGTAAGCACTGAACTGGCTCAAGCCCCTTCAGCCCCGGCTGGGTTCAGCGATTCAATTGTTGTGGATGTTGTTGAATCTGCGGCCCGTTTCGGCACGGTTGCAGGAGGAATCTATCTTGCCTCTGAATCAGGGGATGTTTCAGGAGCTGCGGCGGCAACTATCAGTGGAGGGACTGTTACAGCCTCTGCGGGTATGTCCACATTAGCAATTGCCGGTCTTGCAGCTGCGGTAGCCGGTGCAGGGGCTGCAGCAGCCGGAGGTGGAGGAGGTGGAGGCCATGACGAGGGATCCGAGCCTGTTCAACCTCATGAGTGGACCAGCTATAGTATCCCTGCTGACCCATCGCCAGGGCAAAATGTAACCGTAGTAGTAGATGTTAATGCCTCGGGTGCTCAGGTGCACTGGGAGTGGGTAGGAACAGACCTATGGAACGATAGCGGTATTTCTACTTCGGGTTCAAATGGTGAAATCAGATTCACGATTCCTGGGGCAGCCGAAGGTGTAACGGATACCGTGACAGTAAGCGTACCGGATTGGGGACCAACCTTTGTCAGGACCTTCAGCTACACATTTTAATATCATCTTTCCGTTGTGACCAGTTGCGGTAAGAATTTATGGCGATGACCGAAAAGATTTCATGCGTTTATCTGCTGGTCAGGAGAGATGGAGATTTTCAGGATGGCGGTAAAGTGAGTTAATCTTCAAGCGAGTTATTTTTTGAGGGAGTCAGCATATTTTACAATAATAATTAAGCCCTGGTGAGCCTTAGCCCGATGGATCAATGCTTAATGCATGGATATCTTTCAGATGCAAGTAGAATGATTATGCTGCAATTATCTATAATAGAGGAAACACGATGCTATAGGTGTATCATCTTACCCTCATTTTGCATAAGGACTAAGATTATGAGCGTTTACCGCCTTTTTTTTATATTTATAGCATTGTTTTTTACTCTGTTCCCAACTACTGCCAAATCGGGATCTGGCAATGCGAATAAACCCATAAGGACTATGTTCACCCTTGAACAGGCCATTGATCTTGCCCTTAAGGCCAACCGGTTACTCCTTGGCTCTTCCTATAGTCTGGAAAGTCAGCACTTATACCTCAATTCAACGAAATCAGAATTTGATTTAAAAATTGCACCATCTACAGAGGCAGGTTTTAGCGACGATGAAAAAAATATAAGCGCAGGGGTTTCTCTGGAGAAACGGTTCGATTTTGGGGCGAGGGTCTCAATATTTCCGAGGGTAGGCAGGTCGGACGATGAATATACAGGAGAAATCGGACTCTCACTCGACATGCCTCTCTTGAAGGGCTTTGGCAAAGATGTGAATCTGGATAGCGTGAGGTCATCTGAATACTCCCTGAGAACTGCTCAAAGAGCACTTTATTCAACAAAGGTTAGTACCGTTTTAAACACGGTATTCGCCGTATACAACATCATTGAACAGAGGGAACTGGTTCAGCTTTATAAGTCCCAGGTCGAACGATTAAAAGGACATGTAGAGGGAGCAAGGGCCAAGGAAAAAATTGGCCTGGCAACCTCCATAGATATCTACCGTGCTGAAATACGCCTTAAGGATGCTCAAGACAGCCTGATTAAAAGCTATGAATACCTGCGGGCTGCAGAAGATGAGCTGAAGCTTATCCTTGCCATACCGCTTGAAAAACCAATATCTGTTTCAGCCCCCCTTGATTATAAGCCAATACATATAGATATCTCTGATGCAATTGACATAGCGTTTAATAATAGAGTGGAGTTGGCCCAGGCGAAAGATGCAATGCAAGAGACCAAGAGAAAGTCTATTATTGCCAAACACAACCTCTTGCCGCAGTTAGATCTTATTATGGATTATGCCAGGTACAGTTCTTCTGATGCCTTTGATCAAAGCATGGGATTCAATGAAGACCGTTGGAGTATGAATCTTGTTAGCACTACTGATTGGGCTCGCGTGTCCGAAAAGACAACCTATCAGCAAAGCTTGCTTGCCTTGAGAACATCACGCTTAAGTCTGGAGCTTGAACGGGATGAGATTAAACGAAAAGTTCGCCAGCAGATAGACGCCTTAAAAGAGGCCCAGGAGCGTATAAAGATCAGGGAAGAACAGATCTGGCAGGCGGAAGGTAAGCTTTCTCTGGCAAAAATCAAGTTCAGTCACGGTATGGCCGATAATTTTGACATAATTGAAGCGGAAACAGAACTCCAACAGGCCCGTGTCAGCCTGCTTTCCGTGAAAATAGAAAATATTACCGGGGCATACAGGCTGCGTGCTGTTTTAGGAACGCTTATTGAACGTTAAAACAATGAAGCTCAAGTCCAAAGTATTATACGCCATTTTAGCAATATGCTTATCTGCTGCCGGACTTTTGATGGCCCAATTCGTTAATCCCGGCTTTGAGAGCCATGATTTTCTTTTGGCTACTGTCTCAGCGAGGAGTTTCGATATAAAGGTAAACACCGTGGGAGTTTTAGATGCGGCGCGATCACACATGGTTTCCTCTACAATAAAGGGTGATAAGGGCAAGATAATCTACTTAATAGATGACGGTAACCGGGTCAACAAGGGAGACGTCCTTGTTCAGTTAGATAAGACCCCTTTTGAAGAGGAGGTGAACCGTCTGCGTGGAGAAGTTTTGAGCTTGGAGTCTGCGGTAGAGGCTGCGCAACAACTATTCGAGTGGGAAAAGAACCAGGTAGAGCGAGAAATAAGGACAGCCGAGTATAATCTGCTGGTGGCAGAGCTTGATCAAAGGAAGCTTGTTGAAGGCGATGGCCCCTTGCAGTTGGCTCAGTTCAAAGAGGAGATGGAAAAGTCCAAAGAAGAATATGCCAGATATACTTCATATGTCAAGGATCTAAGAGACTTAAGAAAAAGGGGATTCAGCAATCCAACAGAGATTGCCCTTGCAATCCAAAAAACAGAAGAATTGAAAATGAAATATGAAGCGGCAAACAAGAGATATATCAGCTATAAGGAACATGTTTTTCCATCCCTGATAGAGACAGCCAAGGTCAACCTGAGCAAGGCCGAAATGGAGCTTGAGCAGATCCGAAAGGGTAGTATTTTCAAAGTGGCCAAGGCAATGGCCTCCTTGGAGGAAAGCAGGGGTAAGCTTAGAACTATCAAAAGTTCTCTAAAGGTTGCTCAAGACCAATTAGAGAAGACAACCATTTGTGCTCCCTTTACTGGAATCGCCATATTATATGAAACCTTTCGTGAAGGTCAGAAAAGGAAACCCAGGGTGGGTGATAGGGCATGGCAGAATCAGCCCTTACTGTATCTCCCTGACATTTCCTCCGTGATAGTCAAGACAAGGGTACGTGAAGTTGATCTTCATAAGATAGCCCTGGGCCAAAATTGCTACATCAAGATAGATGCCTATCCTGATGTCTCGTTTGAGGGTGAGGTGACCTTTTTAGGTGTTCTGGCCTCAGAGTGTTTTGAAGGGGGCAAAGGAGAGAAATACTTTGAACTGCTCATTTCCTTGCGGGATGGAGATGATAGATTAAGGCCAGGTATGACCGCAAGGGTGTCCATATTGAATGATTCTATTACGAATGTCTTGTCCGTGCCAGTGCAAGCGATATTTGACGAGGGAGGGGGAAAATACTGTTATCTATATACAGGGCAGAGCTTTAAAAGGATAGATGTTTCTTTGGGAAAACAGAATGAGGATATGGCTCAAATCCTTTCTGGTTTAAAAAATGGCGATAGGGTCAGCCTGGTCAAACCACCTCAAAAAGAAATAAGATAAATCCATACCCTCTTAGCTTATCATTTCGTGGTTCGCCTCACGTAACGTTGGCCTATTCGCTACAATTCCGCGTAAGAATAAAAGATGAATGCGGCCAGGTAAGGGTTTGAAATCATGTCATGTATTATAGAAGCACACGGAATCTTTAAGGACTTTCATATAGGCTCATCATTAATTCACGCCCTTAAGGGCATAGCTATATATGTCAATAAGGGTGAATTTTTAGCAATCATGGGTCCTTCGGGCTCTGGTAAATCTACCCTATTACATGTATTGGGGTGCTTGGAAAGGCCTACTTCAGGCATATATATGTTAGATAACATAGACGTGCTGAAAGCCTCAGACAGAGAGCTCTCTCATATCCGCGCCAACCACATAGGGTTTATTTTTCAAACCTTTAATCTTTTGCCCCAATTAAATGTGTTTGAAAATGTTGAATTGCCATTTCTTTACTCATCTTCTGATGACGGAAAATCCAGGGAGCGTGCAATAAAGGCCATTGAGCAGGTTGGTTTAATAGACAGGCTTATGCATAGGCCATCTGAGCTTTCAGGAGGAGAGATGCAGCGAGTGGCAATTGCAAGAGCTCTTGCCATAGATCCGATACTTATTTTAGCCGATGAACCAACAGGTAACCTTGATTCAGGGATAAGCCTTGAACTTCTTGAATTATTCCAGGATATAAATGATAAAGGTTCTACCATAATAATGGTAACACATAATAGCGAAGTGGCTGCTCTTGCCCAAAGAGTGATGACTTTGCGAGACGGAAGATTCGTTTAAAGAATAGAGGCATAACGTTGCGAAAGGCTTTCAAGATTATCAAACTGGCAATCCGTTCCTTACTCCAACATAAACTAAGGGCTGCCCTCAGTGTTTTGGGCGTTATATGCGGAGTGATGGCAGTGCTTGCCATGTTATCCATAGGTGAAGGTGCTAAACGAGAGGCCCTAAGTCAGATTGAACAGCTGGGTACTAAGAACATATATCTCAAAACAATATTGTTAACAGAGGGTCAGCAGATAAAGGCCAGCGAAAAATTATCCCAGGGATTGAGCCTTAATGATGCAAATCGCATCAGAAAGGGATGCCCAGTTTTGAAGGATATTGCATGTCTTAAGGAATTGGCTGCTTCAATAATTGGAGCGACTAAGGAGGTGTTGCCCCAGATTGTAGCGTGTTCTGCAAGTTATGCTCAGGTACACAGCCTTATTATCTCTCAGGGGAGATTTATAAACCACCAGGATATGAAATATAAAAACATGGTATGTGTGATGGGTGATAGCATCGCTAAGAGCTTGGGCCTTGCTGGCAAGATAGGAAGTTATATAAGAATAGAAAATAATCTATTTAAGATCGTAGGGATCTTAAAAAGGGGTGAAATCAAAACATCCAAATCATCTGTGGTATCTATCAGAAACTATAACGACTTGGTTTTTATACCCATAGGAGCGGAAAGGGCGCTAAATCAAGAGATTGTTAGAGAAAAAAGACCCACAACTACGGGGTTAACAGAAATTGTCATACAAATAGAAAAATCAAAACAGGTACTCATGGCCTCGGATATAATAAGAAGGATTATGGAAATAAATCATAGTGGCGTGGAAGACTACCAGATGATTGTTCCACAGGAGCTTTTAGAGCAGTCTCGAAAAATTCAGAGGACATTCAATATTGTTTTGGGGAGCATTGCCGTTATTTCTTTGCTGGTAGGCGGCATAGGCATTATGAATATTATGCTTGCAACAGTATCGGAGCGTACCAAGGAAATCGGCATCAGGAGAGCAGTTGGGGCGGCACGGGAACACATTATGATTCAATTTCTTGCTGAATCTGTAATTTTAACATTTTCAGGAGGAGTTGTTGGTATCGCAGCAGGTATCGGCGGAGTATGGCTTATAGCAACCATTGCGGGATGGAAAACGATAATAACAATTTGGTCCATCATTATATCATTACTTATGTCTACATTTGTAGGAATTTTCTTTGGCCTGTACCCTGCCTACCAAGCCTCCAGGATGGATCCCATTTCCGCACTTCGACATGTATGATTCAGTTCCCTTTCTTAAGTTTGTTCTTTTAACCTATACCTGGCACTCTTAATATAGAATATCCTTGCGTGGTGAACAACCCGGCCGATAATGGCTGCAGCCACTATGTTATTGTGGAATATCTGCCCCCAGTCTTCAAAGTTCTAATTGCTGGTCAGGATAATCGATCCTTTCTCGTAACGCATGGTATTGGGGTCAGGCATAAGCAAATACGTATTGATACCTGATACTGTCTCAGTTGACTCTTGTTAGATCAGTACGGTCAGCAGCCATTTTTATGCCATCACCTTACTCTATTGATGTGTTTTTCGGCTTAGTGAATAAGACAACGCATCACGATCGACTTTAGCAGGCGCGGTACAATATGTTTAGCATATGACGCAGGCTAAAAAAGGTGAAGACCCCCTATTAGTCTTTGGCGTCCTTGCCTTCCGGCACTGGTTTTTCAGGGGGCAGGGGAGAGCACGTTCCGTCTTCGCTGCGGTAAGGGATATCCTTGAGATATAATCCAATATCTGTCCTTTTGTTCAGCCTCCAAAGCCTGCCCGTAAGTGTGTCGAGCATGAATTTGTCCTCGCTGGAATCCGATATTTGCCCGAAGGCAAACCTGCCCTGGGATGTGGACAAAACACCCTGATGCGATTCCTGCTGGACTTGCTTGGAAGAAAAGCCGAATTGTGCTTCTGCGCTCAAAGGA
>CAZPDU010000119.1:0-15304 GCA_964585405.1 uncultured Thermodesulfobacteriaceae bacterium
TCAGGCCCGGACCATGAGCAAGTGCGCATCCTGTCACGTAGTGGGCATGAGCAAGGATATCACTGAATATACCAACGAATGGAACCCGTCAGTAAATTACAGGATCGGGGCCATAAGCATGAACTACGATTTCATGTACAGGTCCTTCAAAAGCGGGAGCGATGTCCCGGAGAACCTTTATATGGAGGCCCAGAATCCAGGAACACCTCCAGGGACACCCGACGGATTTGATTCCCGTGTACAGTTTGACAACACCGACGGATCTCTTCCGTTTTCACGTACCCCTGATTCGGAAAAATGGTCTCACAAGGTCAAGATGAAGGCCGATTTGCCTGATAATACAGTGAACCTTGGCTATGTGTATTCAAAAGCCACGAACAATGACTCTGATGATGGCCTTTCCGCCCTTTACGGCAATGCCGGTGAGGAACTCGAGTTAGATTACTGGGCCATTAATGGTGGGTGGCACTGGAAGGTCAATAAAAAAATGGGCTTTACCCTAAAAGGTAAATACCATAATATGGACGCAGACGAAACTTATGTTGACGTCAGGGAGACTATCAGCGACGGAGGCCCCGCCGGAGTCGGACAGACCTGGGCAGATTTTCTTGGAACGGATTTCGATTTTAAGAGATATTCGGCCTACGACGAGGATGAATACTCCCTTGACGCCAAGTTTGCGTGGAAGATCCTCAAAGATCTGAAATTGAAGGTTGGATATGAAGTTGAATATCTACAAAGGGAAAATGCCGAGTACCACCATGTCACCGATGACACCACTACCCAGAAATTCTCTTTAGGTAGTAACTGGCGGCCTATGATGGGTCTTAAGGTGTCTGCCGACTATGCATTCACTTATGTGGATGATCCCTATGTCTTCCACGATGCAATGTGCCCTTCCTGGGAAGAATCACAGGCATTAGGTTTTGCTCCAGGGACCTATTCACCATACAGCGATTACTCCAGATACGTCTATGGCGTAAGGACCAAAGATAGATCCAACCAGCCTGAAACCGTTCATGACATGAGGCTGAAGACGAATTGGATGGCAGCAAGCAAGATCAATACAAACATCCACTTGCACTATAAACTCTCGGAAAATAGCGATGTTGGCGGGAGCGACTGGGAACAGGACATGTTCAATGGCGGCTTAAACGTCATGTATACTCCGATCAACAAACTCGCAATAAATTTCGGGTATAATTATTTCTATAACAAATATGAAGCCATGTTTTGCTCGGCTTTCTATAATGGGTGAGCGGGTTCCGTCGGATCCCCCCAGTTGGGAGGACAGAGTGATAATTATGAGTATGAGACCGAGGCCCATACCTTTTATGTTGGCGCTAATGCCAAGCCGATTCCAAAGCTCGATCTTTCAGGCGTATTTTCCTTCACCAAAGGCACAGCCAATATACATGATTTAGGCTTTAGCAGTGATCCGTTTACCCTCACGGTAGAAGGACGTACGGACGACTACAGCTTCGCATATATCAACGGTACTGAGGAATACTCGGATCTGGAATATATTATGTGGGAGCTTGAGCTTACAGGGAACTATAGTATTACCGATCAGCTCGGACTTACGGTCAACTGGTTATATTCTGAGTACCAGGACCAGGAAGAATACGTGTACGGCGAACTTGACGGTAAACTTTGGATGTTGTCATCTTTTGTGACTTACCGTTTCTAATCCGATAGTCACATACAACTAAAAAAAGGGGCCTAAAAGGCCCCTTTTTTGCAGCTTTTCAAAACCGTTACTTGCCTGCCAATCCCCTTTTTTTCTCAGGTAATCCAAAAAAGAAAAACTCTAATGGTCAATTAAATCGGCATCTCAATACGCTCCAGTATCTTTTCCGCAAAGGCCCAAACCTCATTTTTGTCCATCCGGGTCTTATAGGGAATGGGAGTCTCCTGGCCATATAGCATCTTGTAGAACCGTTTAAGTCCTTCTGTATCACTGGCATCAAGCTTGTCCGGGTTTATCTCCCCGCCCCTCTGCCTGCATGTCCAAATCACCGCCTGCCACGCCTTCACTGAGAAAGGAACCAGCCCGGGCATCTTCCTGATGATAGTAAAGTAAACAGTCAATAAGGGCCTGGGCCAGGTTGACATTCCAGAACTCTCCTGCCACTGTAAGCTCAATCCACCCGCTTCCAGGACGCCGTATCAGGCCTGCCCTCTCCCATTGCTCAAGGAGCGGGGAAAAGACTGCCTCCAAGTCAATACCGTGCTTTTCTCCAATTGCGGTGAGATTCACTTTGCCATTTTCCATCTGTCCAACCAAGTTTCTAAAAAGAGGGGAGTGGACAGGTAGAAGAATGGCCGTATTTACTGGTTTTTCCCCTGCGTTGACATGCTTGTAGTAGGATCTCAAATTCCCCTCCTGAAAGAAATAGTGGCCGTGAAGACGTCCACCCGCACCACAGCCAAAAGGGATACAGGTGGCCCCGTAGCGGATAAATGTGTTGTAACGGTTGCGCTCCCTGGGAGTGCGGCCCCAATGGGACATGGAGAGGCGACTGAAACGCTCAGCAGTCATCATCTCTCGACCTTTTAAAAACATCTCGGCCTGGGCAGGGATGTCCGCAGGGGGTAAGAGCTTACATTGATTTACAGCCCTGTTCAAAAGGCTGCCTTTAAAGACGTTCAACTGATAGAGATCAACGCCATCCAGCTTTGTATCTTCAATCAGGGTTCTCAAGTCATCTTCCCAGACATTCATGGTCTGGCCTGGAAGCCCGTATATGAGGTCAATAATTGCTGCCTCATTACCTAAATCATTCAAGGTAGTAAGCATTTTAAGGATCTCGGCCCTGTCCGATATGCGTCCAACATCTTGCCTGACCCTGGTATTAAAGCTCTGTACACCGATAGAAAAACGGTTTGCACCTCCGGCCACACAGGCAAGCATCTTTTGTTTTCCTAAATCGGCAACTCTGCCTTCCACAGTGATTTCGCAGTCATCGGCCAGGGGAAGCAGGCGGCAAACGGCTTCGATCAACCGTTTGAGATCTTCTGTATCCAATGCAGTAGGTGTCCCGCCTCCCATATAGACTGCATGTATGGAATGGCTGGCCACGGCCGGAAATCCCGAGGCTTGCTCTATCTCCTTGAGAAGGGCATCAGTGTAACAGGCACTGTCGCCCTGGCTCAGGGTATACATGAAAAAACCGCAATACAGACACCGACTCCGGCAGAAGGGGATATGGATATAGACTGTCCTTCGATGCGAAATGTCAGGCTTAATACAAAGAGCCTGCCAGACAGGCAAAGCCTCTTCAGCAGGAAGCGATTGTCCTCCGGCTCCAGCATGAACCGCGATCTTGCGATCAAAGGCATATTTAAGTGGATCCACCCCTTCCCTGGCAAAAAATCTGTTTTGTCTTTCCATGATATTTTTTTGGCCTCTATCGAGTGAAAAAATAAAATAGTCTATTTGATCTTGAGAATCTCTAAATTTAAATCATTTAAGTTTTATCCCCAAACAGTCCGAAAACTCAAGAAGACAAGTAAGGAATTATTCGCCCGTTATAGGAAAAAGAAGTGTTACGGAACCACATGAGGCGGTTTGTTGAAATCATACGAAGAGGATTCCATGAAAACCAAGATTAAACATATATTGATCCAATGTATATTCATAATAAATTTTTTGCTTGCCTTTGCATTGTTTAATGCCAATGCATCATCAGACATTCCAAAGAGGATTTTCATTCTGCACAGTTATGAGGCCGGCCATATCTGCGGCCAACCGCAACATGACGGTGTTATCGCAGCGCTGGGAAAGGCTGGATTCAATAAAAAGGAGAACCTGGAAATCGAAGCGTACTATATGGACACCAAACGAAAAAACAACACTCCGAAACTCATGATGGCCCAAGCTAGCAAGGCTTTGGAAAAAATCCGCTCTTTTAGCCCTCAGGTACTTGTAACATTAGATGATAATGCCTTTCGCACTGTTGCTCTGAATTTGGTCGATTCACCAATTTCTATAGTCTTCTCCGGAATGAACAGTCAGCCGGAATACTACAACCAACTTAAACCCCTCATCGATTCCAGGTCCCATCCAAATCACAATATCACCGGGGTCTATGAAAAACTTCACATTGTTGATGCTATTCGAGTTCATTCAAAGCTCTTTCCAGGTCTAAAAAAGATCAGGATATTCGTGGATCCGTCCCTTACCGGTCAGGCAATCTCAAAACAGATCGAGATCGAGATCAAAGAAGAATCAATTGACTGCGACTGGGAGGTCAAAACAACAAGGAACTGGGAAGAGTATCAGGCGGAGATTCTTGCGACAAACAAAGATTCAGAGACAGGCGCCATTTATCCCGCAGCTCTCCTGCTTAAAGACTGTAAAGAAACGACTTATACGGCCCCGGAAATCTTTGCCTGGACTATTCAGAATTCAAACAAACCTGAAATAGCCTTGAATTATGAATTTACACGTTTGGGCTTGTTTGGAGGAGCAGCTGTTGACTTTTACTCCATGGGTTGCCAGGCCGGTCAAATGGTGGCGAGGATTCTCATGGGAGAAAATCCGGGCGACATACCCATAGAAGATGCCCGGAGATATGCACTGGTATTCAATATAAAAAGAGCTGAACAACTTGGAATCACAATCCCTCCGGATATTCTCATGGCAGCAGACGAGGTGGTTTTAGACAATCTGTAGATCAAGGATACTGAATGACTCATAGGAAAAAATTCTCAAGGTTTATTGCCTGGACCCTGGTTGTATTCCAGGCGGTATCCCTCACCTTGGTCGTGGGAATCCTTTACGCGACACTCAGCAATAGCATGGACCATGAGTTCTACAATAAGCTTCAGGTACAGGAAAAAGAAGTGAGCATGGCCCTTAGCGATCGCCTGAATCAGTTGGAAGCGGATATTAGGGATATGAGCTTGAACAATGCGGTTCGGGTAAACCTGATGCTTGGAATGAAAAATCAGCTTCTGGAACTTATGATAATGCAATACCCGTTTGCCAACGGGGCTTTCTTTTTTATCCAAGAAATGGAGGACTCTAAGTTTATCCCGGAATTGCCGGAGAGCTTTACAGCCTTAAAACCATATTTGCAAAAACTTTCTCAGAAAAAGGATTTGCAAAAAATTGAATTCCACAATTTCAGAGATGATCTGTTTCTCTCGCTTTTTTCCATTCCCATTTACAGAAAGGACGATTGTCTGGGCATGGCCCATGTATTTTATGATCTGACCCAGGATACGCATTTACTGCAACGAATCCTCGGAAAATCCAACGCCAAATTGCTTATTCAGACTCCAGGGCATCTTGTTGATATACGTACAGACCAGAGCAGAATTCTTCCCGGAGAAATCCCGGATCTTACGGCTAAAGGATCTGATCATCTCCTGGCAGACCTTTTCCCCGGCGAGAATATTATTCCTCTGGAAATATATCCCGGTCTTTTCTACGCAGCTTCATCCGAACCTCTCCAAAAGGAAAAGTCATCTCTTATCTTTAAACTTGTTTTTCTCTGCACCGGGATTTTTCTTCTGACCCTTCTGGTTTCCTTTCTGATCGTACGAAAGGTGAGTAATCCTCTCGAAAGCATGGCCAAGCAAGCTTTGGAGATCGCCAGAGAACCTTCAAGCCCTTCCCCGCAACTTCAAGAAGAAAAACTTGAGTATATTGAGTTCCATAACCTTGCTCATGCATTCAATCAAGTCCTGAGGAGCCTATTGGAAACCCAGGAAAAATTGCAAGGAAGGGCAAAGGAACTTGATGCCTCAGAAAAGAGATATCGAAGCCTTGTGGAAACAAGCCCCATAGGAATCCTGTCAACGGATAAGGACTGGAAGATCATCTTTGCAAATCAGATTCTTGAAGAAATCACGGATTACAGCCAGGCGGATCTTTGTTCTATGAATTTCTGGGACATGGTCAGTTCGGATGAACAGGATAAAATGCGCCAAGCAGGAGAGAACTATCTGAGGCAGGGCATGTATAAAGGCTTGGAGATCCGTTTGATCGGTAAAGATGGCAAGCTTATCTGGATAGAGTTCCGGGCTATACGAATCGAGGAAGATAGCAAACAGGCTATCCTTCTAAATGTAATGGATATCACCGAGCAAAAGCAGGCTCGGGAAGAAAAAAAGGAACTCCAAATTCAGCTCCAGCATGCACACAAGATGGAGGCAATCGGAACTTTGGCTGGTGGTATTGCGCACGATTTCAACAACATCCTCCTTCCTATAATCGGTTATACTGAGATGACTATAGCCGATATGCCTGAAGACAGCCTGATCCGAAAAAACCTGGGTGAAGTCCTAAGGGCAGCAGAACTCGCTAAGGGTCTGGTCCATCAAATTCTCACATTCAGCCGTCGAACTGAAAAGGAGCGCAAACCACTAAAGATTCAACCCATCATAAAAGAATCGCTCAAACTGCTCAGGGCGTCATTACCATCTACCATCGAGATCCATCAGAACATAGATAAAGAGTGTGGAGCCATCCTGGCTGACCCCACACAGATCTATCAGGTGATAATGAACCTGTGTACCAATGCTTATCATGCCATGCGAGAAAAAGGCGGGATATTGGAATTGACTCTGACGGAGGTAACTATCGATTCTGCTGATTTACCTCACAATCTGGATATGAATTCGACACCGTACCTTAGACTCGTTATAAGCGATACGGGCCATGGCATGGACCGCGCAGTCACAGAACGTATCTTTGACCCTTATTTCACCACCAAGAGCCCAGGCGAGGGTACCGGACTGGGTCTTTCAGTGGTACACGGGATTATCAGCAGCCATGATGGATATATCAATGTTTACAGTGAGCCTGGCGAGGGGACTACGTTTTATGTCTATTTACCCCGAATTGACGTCGATACAAAGGTACTCGACGTCATATCCACAAAACTGGTTCCAAAGGATGAAGAATATATACTGCTCGTGGATGACGATGAGCAGATCGTTAATGTGGTGCAACAGATTTTAGAACGACTCTGCTACCGTGTTGAAGCGCGGACAAGCAGCGTTGAGGCACTGAAGGCATTCCAGGCGCAACCGGAAAAGTTCGATCTGGTGATAACCGACCTGACCATGCCGAATATGACGGGTACAGAGTTGGCTAAGAGGCTCATTGACATCAGGTCAGATATCCCGATTATTCTTTGTACTGGGTTCAGCGAGACGATTTCAGAAAATAAGGCCAAGGCGATTGGCATTAGAGAGTATGTCATGAAGCCTATTACGACGCACAGCCTTGCTATTACCATCCGAAAAGCACTGAATAAAGACAGCGGTTGAAAAAGACGACCTTTTGCAAAAGGATCATACGTCTCGGTCAGAAGGATCATGCAGATACAGGGCACGGTTCCATGCCGTCGATAGAGCGTACTCGAGCAGGTTTCGCATGGCTGATCCGGTTCTTTTTGGAGATCATGATTCTATTGAATTTATAAACAAAATAAATTTCGTCTAGTAATATTCCCATAAAAAATGCGATAGAAGCCCAAAATGCAATATAAACAATATCAGCCTGGAATGAAATGCAATTGATCCACAAGAATATATTGGGCGTGGAATGTGTTATATAAATGTCAGTAGCATATGGGGTATCTTTTTTACTAAATTTACTTGCTGAGTAGGCAAAAAATTTAATTAATAACAGCATTGAACACACTGTTATCCCTTGGGCAAGAAAGAGAGGTGAATTTTCCAGATTCCCCGATATTAGTTCAAATATGTTGGCTGGAGTAAAACGGTATGTGCTTAAAAAAGATACCAGGATGACTGAAAGTATGCCGAGCCATTTCCAGTGTTCAGCAAATTTACTACTTTCAACCGGCTTCCTTATACGTATAGATTGAGCTATAAATGTAGGCACAATCATGGAAATAATCATAACAACGCAAAAGGGCATAAATAAAGTATAAAATGAAATTTTACCAAAACACAAGAGCCCAGCTATAACTAAAGGAGACAAGAGAGAGAGCAGAAAAGTTTTTTCAATAGCCAAGTATAAGCTCCCGCCCCAAAGCAAAGAGAGTATGGGCGCTGTAAATGCCGGCGGCATAAGAAAAAGCATTACCAAATTTGATGCTACATTATCTTTCATTAATAGAAACAAACTTCCGGCTAAGGCAAACTTTAAGCACCAAAGAACCAGGAATCTCTTTTTTAAACTAAAAGAATTCATTATAGAACTTGTATTTAAGCTAAGCGTAATAAAGAAAGTACTAATACCAAGAAGTATGCTTGTTATTATCAAAAAGGCAAAACTATTTAATGTAAGACCAAGGGCGGCTTTTGCTAAAATGCCAACAAGGGCGGCTGCAATGATTATCCATGAAGAATGATAAGTAAGACGATCGGAAATCTCTTTTAAGAGCTTTGATTCAGACTTTATATAACCCACTAAATCCTTTTCGCTCATCGGCTTAGCATTTGGAAGACGAAAATCAAAGTAATCATCCACCTTAAGCTTCGCCAAAATCAAGGCGAACATCTCAATAATATACTTATGGCATACAACCAGAATCGATTTCCCTGATTGAACTTTTGGTAGTAATACCTTGTAATAATATTTGTGAACTCTGCTATACATATCCTTAAAGGTCTCTCCAGAGTCTGGAAATTCAAGCGGAGAATGGAGCTTTCTTTCGTAACCCCTATAACTATATGATTTTTTTAGTAAATTTTTATTCATTTTTGCAAATATACCAAAGTTTCTTTCTCTTACTTCCGTGGATTCGATAAACGGGATGTTTTCCTGCCCTGATTCTCTCAGTGCAATCAAGGCCGTTGTTTTGGTTCGAGTAAGATCAGAAGTGTGAACTTCATCAAATTTAAGTCCCTTTTTCAAAATCATTTGCCCTGCCTCTTTTGCTTGTCTCTTACCGAGATCAGAAAGCGGGACATCAATAACTCCGGCAAGGTAGTTTTGCTCATTCGCAAGTGTTTCTCCATGTCTTATGAAATATATTGAGCCTTTCATTGCAACACGTCCTCTCTTTTTAAATTTTTCTTTGAAGGGGGTTAGAAAATGGGAGTTAGGGCGGAAACAGCAATGTGTGTGCCGAATCTTGTACCACGGATGCTCACACATAAGATATTTAAAATATTGTTAGTATATCAGTTAGTTATACTTTTTAAACAAGCGGTAATTTAAAATATTATGTGCGTTAATTCTGAGAATACAGAAAACGAGTTACTTTTGCTTAAAAAATTTTAATAGCAAAACATTTAGCCCGGACAAATCCGAACAATGCCTTTTAACATTGCAGAAAGAGATTTAAGTACTGTTATGACATTATTGAATTCGAAATCCCTGAATCCCAATCCTTAATTGTAATTATAAGGAACAAAAGGAACAAATTGACAGTCCCTTGAGGCCTGATTAGTCTCCTTGACCATGAGTTCAGTTATCCTCGAACAGCCTTGGGATTTTGCCTCCCTGAATACTATGGTAATTGAGGAACTTACCAGTAAGTCAGGGATCCCGGACATTATTGCCAAGTTTCTTTATCAGCGTGGAATAAGTACGCCGGAAGCTGTTGCTCAACATCTCAGCCCCGCATTGAAATCACTCAGTGATCCCTGGAAGATGATGGACATGGACAGGGCTGTTGACCGGCTGGTCAAGGCAGTGGCTCTGAGGGAACAGGTGGCTGTATTTGGTGATTACGATGTCGACGGTGTAACGTCCACCGCCTTGGTCTTTGGATTTCTTGAGGAGCTTGGACTGCAGGTGACAGTCTATATCCCTCACAGGGAGAACGAGGGCTATGGACTGAATGCTGAAGGGTTAAGGAATCTTGCATCCAGAGGTTGCAAACTCCTTATTACAGTTGATTGCGGCATATCTGACAGTGAAGCAGTCACTCTGGCAGGGGAGCTCGGCATGGATGTCATTATCACCGACCACCACGAGCCCCCTGATTGCCTTCCCATGGCCCTGGCAGTTCTGAATCCCAAACGTTCTGACTGTGCCTTTGCTTTTAAAGAACTTGCCGGCGTAGGGGTGGCCTTTAATCTTGTCATGGCATTAAGATGTCGTCTTCGTGAGCTTGGGCACTGGGAAGGTGGTAAAGAGCCCAACCTCAAAGAATATTTGGATTTTGTAGCTATGGGGACCGTTGCGGACGTTGTACCGCTTTTGGGGGACAATCGCATACTGGTCCGGGCGGGACTTGAGGTGCTTGGTAAATCAGACAGGCCTGGGATCAAGGCATTGAAGGCATTATGT
Source organism: uncultured Thermodesulfobacteriaceae bacterium (assembly GCA_964585405.1). Taxonomy (GTDB): domain Bacteria; phylum Desulfobacterota; class Dissulfuribacteria; order Dissulfuribacterales; family UBA3076; genus UBA3076. The sequence continues at coordinate 10,226 of CAZPDU010000119.1, forward strand.
TCCCTGGATTCCTGTATTAACTCTACGGATATTGCCTTCCGAATCGGCCCACTAATAAATGCCGCGGGGCGGATGGCTCATGCGGATAAGGCTTTCAGGTTGCTAGTTACAGATGATGTGTCAGAGGCAAAGCGGCTTGCCAACGAATTGTACTCGCTCAATCAGGAGCGTCAGGCGGAAGAAAAGCGTATATTAAATGAAACATTAGATAAAATCCGATCTCTTGAAAAGCAGTCCGCGTATGTCTTGTCGAGCCCTAAATGGAAAAAAGGCATTATAGGTATAGTTGCATCCAGACTGGTAAGGCAATTCCACAGACCGGTGATTCTTCTTGCGCTGGACGGAGATGAAGCTCATGGTTCGGGCCGAAGTCCTGAAGGAATCAATCTCTACGAGTCTCTTTGTGTCTGTTCCAGCCACCTTAGTTCCTTTGGCGGACACAGGGCTGCTGCCGGAATTAGACTGCCCTCTGGGTCTGTAGAAGGATTCTGCACGGACTTTCAAAAAGTAGTGGCCTCTATTCTGGAGCAAAACGACATCTATCCCAGGCTTATGGTTGATTGCACAGCCTGTATTGAGGAACTCATTGATCCTGGTTTTTCCCGGTTCTATGAGTATCTGGAGCCCTTTGGTGCTGGCTATACGGCCCCTGTGTTCGCGGTTCGGGATTTCTCGGTCCGCAGGTCAAAAGTTGTTGGGAATGGCCACCTGAAACTTTCTCTCACATCCCGGACCGGTTCGCAAAATAAGTACATGACAGCAAACGTGGATCTGGTGGGGTGGGGACACGGAGATAAGGCAGGTCTTCCATGGGAGGAGCTTGAGCTTGCCTGCATACCTTATATTAATGTATGGCAGGGTAGAAAGAAACTCGAGCTAAGGCTGAAAGATATCCGTTATAGATAGCTAATGCTACTTAATTCTCTGACACTTTCCGGCTTCAAATCCTTTCCTGCACGCACAAAACTGTCATTTACCCGTGGTGTTATCGGTATTGTCGGGCCCAATGGATGCGGCAAGTCCAACATTGTTGATGCCATCAGATGGGTGTTGGGAGAACAGAGCCCCAGCATGCTCAGGGCCAAGAGAATGGACGACGTACTTTACAACGGAAATAATGACAGGCAAACTGATCTGGCTGAGGTCCGCTTGGTAGTGGAAAACAAAGGTTCTTTTGTCCCACAGGGGTATGAAAATACTCCCGAGATCGAAATAATGCGTCGTATCTATAGATCAGGGGACACTGAATATCGTATTAACGGCAAGAGTTGCAGACTGAAAGACATCCACTATCTCTTTATGGATACAGGTGTCGGTGCCAAGGCATACTCCATTTTTGATCAAAGTCAGGTCAGTGCTTTTGTAGACATGGTACCGGGAGACCGTCGTCTCTTAATTGAGGAGGTGGCGGGCATATCCAGGTTCAGGATCAAGCGTAGCGAGGCCGAGCGCCGCATGGCTCAGACACAACAAAACCTTGAGAGGCTGGAAGACCTCTTGATCGAGGTGGAGCGCCAACGCAAATTTCTCTACAGACAGGCAAAAAAAACAGAGCGCTACCTGAAACTGCGGGGGGAACAGGACCAACTGGATCAGGCACTTCTTGCCCATATTTGGTTTACTGAGTTGGGGCAAAGAACAGATATGAAAAAAGAGAGAGACTCTCTCTCTGCCGACCTTTCAGGCATAAAGGCAGAGCTTTCTAAAAATATCGCCGACCGGGAAAAGATCGAACTGGAAGTTTTAGAGATGGAAGAGGGCTTAGCTGCGATTCGTAAGGGTCTGACTGATGAAGAAAACAGCCTTCAGAAACTCAGGGAAGAGGCCTCGCAGCAAGAAAAGTTCTTGATCAAGGAAGAAAACAGGCTGCAATCTGCCGAAAAGACCTTGTCGGAGCTTGAGGGAAAAGGGACATTTATAGAACGCAGCCGTGAAGAGCTTCAGATAGATATTAAAGACCTTAAGACAGAGGAGTCATCATACCTGATTGAGATATCCGATAGGGAAAAATGGATAAGGGAATCAGAGGCAGCCAGAGATCAGGTTAGTAAGTCTCTTGAGTCAGTGAAGGTGCAGCTCGTAGATGCGGCAGCCAGGCACGCGAGGCTGGACAGTAAGCGTAATGGCTTGAGAGACCGGGAGGATAGACTAAGGCGCCGTCTGGACCAGAGACGGAATGAGCTGCAGGGTATATCAGAGCATGTAGAGGGTCTGCAAGGTAATCTTAAAATACACAAAAATAAAGTAGAGAAAATTCAGGCTGAATTGGATTTCTTGTTTCATGATGAAAAAAAACTTGAAGGTTTTGTTTCTGATATAAGAGGCCGCCTTTCAACCACTGTGGAGAAAAAGCATGAAGCAGACTCCAAACTGGCATCTTGCAGAGCCAGGCTTAATGCACTCAAGACTATTGATGCTTCGGGTGAGGGCTTCAGTGAGGCCACTAACAAGTTGCTCGGCTCTGATGTTTCCACACTCGGGATACTTGCTGATTTTTTAGAAGTAGAGCCGGGCTGGGAACATTTAGTAGAGATAGCCCTTGGACAAGGAATTCAGGCTTTGGTAGTCCCTGATATGGAGGCATGTAATAAGGCCATATCCTTTCTTAAGAACCAGCCGGCGGGAAGAGCAAGTCTGATTATATCAGGCAAGGAACGCTGTAATTTGGAAGCAAAAAAAGATGGCACCCTTCTTGAATTCGTAAGTGCCAGACATCCCGTTGACAAGGTAGTGGCCGATATCCTGATACATTGGAAGGTCATGCCGGATTTGAAGACTGCTTTTAACGTATGCAATACTGACAATAAAGCACTTTTTTACATCACCAGAGATGGTGAGATCCTCACTCCATGGGGGGAACTGGTCTTTGGAGAGAAAGACAAGGCATCTTCAGGGATACTTGCAAGAAAGGCTGAAGTTTCAGAATTAACTGTACGTGAAAAGAAACTCCACAAATCTTACATACAGATCCTTACTGAGGAAGATGAGATAAGCAGAGAACTCTTAAAGACTGAGGCCGAACTCAAAGAAGTCAATAAGAAAAAAAAGCGGCTTTTTGAAGATCTGGCTCGTTATAAACAGGAAGTAAACAGCTTGCTAATGGAAATTGAGGCCAAGAAAGAGAGGTCACAACGAATAGATTTGGAGGTTGAAGATGTCGAAGAGGAGATACTTGATATAGAGGTGTCCCTTGAAGGGCTGGAAGAAGAGGTTGAAGTTGCCGTCTCAGCCAGAATTGAAGCTGAGGGCCAGATAAAAGGCCGTGAAGATGCCTTGAGACAGCAGCAACAAGTGCTCTTCCGCAGGAGAAAGGCCCTTGAGGAATATAGAATAAAAATAGCCCGCGTTCAGACTCAGCTTCAGGAAAGAGAACAGGAGCTTATAAGACTTGCTGATAAAAAGGACCGAATAACCGGGGATCAGGAAAAGATGCTGGTAGAAAAGCAAGGTCTGGCAGTTCAGCTTGAGAACAGGAAAGGGTTTCTAAAAGATGTGCGGCTGGAGATTGACGCCAAGGAAAACAAGGTCCAGATTGAAAAAAGGCACCTGGACGAGGCTGAGACAAAATATGATCACACCCGGCAGGCTGTTGCCGGATTACGAGGCAAGATCAATGAGTTGCAGACCCGGCTCAGGGCTGTTGAAGACCAGGTTCATAAAAATGAGCTTGCCCTCTCCGAAGTGGAACAGGGCCTTATATATCTTAAAAAAACAGCCATGGATCGCCACCGGGCTGACATAGAAAAATTCTGCGATGATTGGCTCATTTCTCCATTTTCTCCTCATGAGGCAAAAGAGCGGATCAGTAATATAGAAAGCAAGGTAGATCGCCTTGGATCTGTGAACCTTGGTGCTGTTGAAGACTTCAAAGAGCTTGAGGATAGATGGAACTATCTTAATTCCCAGAAAGACGACCTTATAAGCTCAATAGAAGATCTGGAACAGGCAATAGGCAGGATCAATCGTACCTGCAGGACCAGGTTTAAAGAGGCCTTGGACTCAGTAAACAAGAGCCTTTCCAGGGTATTTCCTTTACTATTTGAAGGAGGGACTGCCAAACTGAATCTGACCTCATCCGACAACATACTGGATGCTGGAATAGACTATTTGATACAGCTTCCCGGAAAGAGAATCCAGTATCTGAATCTCCTTTCAGGAGGGGAAAAGGCATTGGCTGCAATGGCCCTGATTCTTGCTATATATTTCATAAAGCCTGGCCCTTTCTGCCTGCTGGATGAAGTGGATGCCGCACTTGATGAAGCTAACATTCTACGGTTTAACCGGTTCATAAAAAAGATATCAGAGCAGTCCCAGGTAGTACTTATTACTCATAACCAGAAGGTGATGGAGATTGCTGATGTCCTTTATGGAGTTACTATGGAGGACAAGGGAGTGTCAAGACTGGTTTCAGTAGAACTAGTGGAGAATCTGGAATCTTGATCAATATTAGCACTAATTAGATATATGAATGATTCAGCCTTGGGGGACGATAATGTATGAAATCTCAATATTTACAGCGCATTAAGCGGGTATGCGCAGTATTAGCCGGCCGGGGTCTGGACGCGTTGCTTATAACGTGTCCTGAAAACCGCAGATATTTAAGCGGATTTACCGCAGAGGACGTGGGCATATCTGAATCAGCAGGTGCGCTTTTAATCCTTCGCAAAGAGGCTATTTTGCTCACAGACGGACGCTACGAAGTCCAGGCAAGGGATGATGCACCTGGCTGGCGCATAGTCATATACAGACGGGGTCTGGCCCATGCCCTGAAATATCTGATGCACGATTGCAGTGTACACAATATCGCCTATGAACCCGATTTTTTGTCCTGCCGGCGCCTTGAGGCCATTAAAAAGGTCCTGCCTGAAACAGAATTTGTCTCACTCGGGGGCCGGATCGAGATTATGCGCTCAATTAAATCTTCTTCAGAGGTGGAGTCCCTTAAAAAAGCCATCTATGCAGCCGAGACAGTGTTTGAAGGAATATGGAACGATATTGGACCAGGCATGACCGAGAAAGAAATTGCATGGCATATCATTGAAGGATTATGGCAAAATGCAGAAGGCCCATCTTTTTCCC
>CAZPDU010000120.1:0-1611 GCA_964585405.1 uncultured Thermodesulfobacteriaceae bacterium
TGCCGCCAGCTGGGTAATTTCTCCGGTTGCAGGTGCCATCTTTTCAGGAGGCATTTATTATTTTCTTGAAAAAAAGGTCATGGCCGACAACGATCCATACTCAGCAGCGGTCCATTATGCTCCGTTCCTGATCTTCCTGGTAGTCCTGGTGCTTATTCTTTCCTTTATATTTAAGGCCCTGAAAAACCTTCATCTTGAGTTAGGTTTTTTCTCTACAGTATTACTCACTATTCCCTGTGCGGCCGTCGTGGCCTTATTCGGCCGCAAGTGGATACGCTGGCAGATACATTTGAAGTGCGAACTGGGACCCAATCCACAGGGGTTTTCGCCTGCCGAATGCCTTTTTGCTCAGCTTCAGATTCTTACCGCCTGCTACATTGCCTTTGCCCATGGAGCCAATGATGTGGCTAACGCAGTCGGTCCGGTTGCAGCTATCTTTTCAGTGGTCAAGACCAAGTCCGTAGCCTTACAGGTGGAAGTCCCATTCTGGATGCTTTTTATTGGCGGTATCGCTGTAGGCGGGGGTCTTTATGTATTTGGTACCCGCGTTCTTGAAACCATTGGCAAAAATATTACGGAGATCACCCCGATCCGTGGATTTTGTGCCCAATTCGGAGCGGCTACTACCATTCTCATATGCTCACGGCTTGGTTTACCGGTTTCAACCACCCATGTACTGGTAGGATCAGTTGTGGGTGTGGGCCTTATGAGAGGTATGGGAGCACTTGACCTGCGTATTCTCAAGAACATCGCCTTTTCATGGATCATAACTCTGCCTGTTACCATTTTCCTGGCCATGATTATATACAAGTTGCTCGCACTAATTTTATTATGATTTTTTTCTGTAAAACGGATACCGGAAGGAGGATCATTTTATGCGCCTATTAATAAGCTCCCTGTTCTACAAATCTCCTTTTGAAGATCTTAAAAAACACGCAGACAAGGTCAAAGAGTGTGCGCACCTTTTCAGAGAAGCAGTTATATGTAATGTGGGTCAGGAATGCAAACGCTTTGATCTCATGACAGAAAAGGTGGCCCATCTGGAAAGTGAGGCCGATGATCTCAAGCGTAATATTCGCAATCATTTGCCCCGGGGTATCCTCATGCCTGTGGACAAGTTCCAGTTTTTTCAATATCTCAGGGAGCAGGACAAGGTCCTGGATGAGGTGGAAGAGGCCCTGTTCTGGCTGTCTTTCCGGCCTGAGGGCATTCCGCCAGAGCTGGCTGTGGAGATCCATCATTTAGTCGAAGCCGTGACTCAGCCTATAGAAAAGCTGCCTGAACTGGTAGACCTGGCTATTGAGTATTTCAAGACCAGGTCTACAGAGCAAAGAAATAAAATGAAAAGCCTTATAAGGGACATCCGTCAACACGAAAGAGAGGCCGACCATCTGGAGAGGGAGCTGAAGCTCAAGATATTCGGCAACATAAAAGATGCGCTGGTAGTATATCACCTGGTCAGATTAGTAGAGCATATAGGTGATATCGCTGATCATGCGCAGAATGCATCGGACCGAATGCGGGCCATGATCGCCAAATAATAGTGATTGATTATGTAACAGTGATTATCTTGAGGCCGGAAGTTCTATATCCCTGTTGTTAAGTCCTGCT
>CAZPDU010000121.1:0-4984 GCA_964585405.1 uncultured Thermodesulfobacteriaceae bacterium
ATCTGACCGGCTCAGTCCTCTGTCCTGTTTTCAGGCCCTGGACTTCTTGTGACAAATCAATGGGTGCCAGACTCATATTCCTGGCTACTCGGAGAAAAAGCTTTGGTCCGAGCTTGAATGCAGGGATAAGGAGCTGCACTGCTTCCTGATTCCAGGCTTCAGGCAGCTTCTGGTATGACCTTGCCAAAAGACGCATGTCATATCTACTCTTTATCGGCAGCCCGTAAAGCTCAAGGGTCAGGTGCCAAAAAGGCAGAAAGTTGAAGTCCTTGCTAGACGAAGGTATTTTTAAGGCCTTATATGCAAGTGGAGAAAATCGATTTCGTTTCACCCGCCAAGCCCTGGAACAGTTCTGGCACACCAGGGCTACTGCTCCGGATGCAGCAGGCAGGTTGTAACCACATTCAGGACATATTAGAGGCAAAAAATGTAAATAGTTTTGTTGAGATAATCCATCCAAGGATTTTAATAGGACTATAATTTTTGATTTGTCAATCTCTTGTTCCGGGCATCCTCCCCATGTGCCCTTTAATACATATGTTCCTCTTTCTGGAAATTCAGTCAGGATAAATGGGGCGTAGATCAGGCATTGGGTTTCACCAATATATCTTTCAAAAAGGACCACATTTTTCTCGAATTGCAGCAATCTCTTTTCTGCAATATGTAATGCCTCTTTTGCATTTCTCTGTGGTGGAATAAGGTGGTTTCCATTTACTGCCAGATCCAGTGTCGCAACTTGTGGGTGGATTCCAAGGCTTGAAACAGTGTCAATGCCGGAAAAAGCTGATACTGTAGTATCTAGCAGGGAGCTTTTTAACTGTCTTTGATCAAGGACCTTGTATCTTAGTCCTTTAAATCTCCAGTATGGAAGATATAGCAATTTTTCTTTACCATGTTCTGTCGGTCCGTCTTTTACGGGCAATGTATACCTGAGCGGTCCTTTCGGGACTATATAAAGGCTGGTTTTGCAAAAAGAACACGATAGTAGGTGATCTCCTGCTTCAAAATCTACCGGTCCACCACACTGAGGACAATAACTTTTGGCCTTCCATGACTTATTTGCGTTCACGGCTTCAACCCTAGAGTTTCACGCCACACTGATTACAATATATTGCCTCGGGACGATTTTTATATTCACACTCTCTGCATATTCTAGGGGCTTGGCTCTGGCCCGCAGGGGCCCCGCACGCCGGGCAAAATTTGGCCTTAGGACTCAGGTTTTTTCCGCAGACACCGCACTGCCGAAGGACGAGGATCTGGTGCCCGCAATGAGGGCAGAATCTGGCCCCGGTCTCGATCGGCAGACCGCATTCGGGACAGAAATTTTTATTGGCATTCTGTATCTGGATGGTTTCAGGTCCTGTCTGAAGGCCAGCAAGAAGGCCTGGAATCATTAAACCAAGTCCCATGCCTATCCCCCCTTGGGCAGAGCCGTCACCCTCAGCGGCCTTTTCCAGAGCCATGGCGGCCTTCATCTTCATGAGGTCTTTAAGGTCTTTTCCCAATATTCCGAGCCTGCTCCGATCGTCTATGGCCTGCTGAACCTCCGCTGGAGGGGTGACTGCGTTCACATATAGATCTCTGAGAGCAAGACCGAAGTGGGCCAGGTCTTTTGTCAATCTTTCAGAGAGTCCTTCAGCCAATTTTTCATACTGACTGGGAAGCTCCAGGAGGGACTCGAGGTGTTCTCCAAGATGATCATTCAGCCTTGACACTATAATTTCGCTCAGATAATTTTCCAAATCCTCTATGCAGTAGCTCGCCTGTGTACCTACCAGGGTGTTCACAAATAACACCGGCTGGGTCACCTGTATGTTACATATCCCATGGGCCCTTAAGCGAACCAGACCGAATTCCCTGTCTTTGAATGCCACAGGGTCTCTGGTTTCCCATTTCAGGTTGTTAAATATCTTTAAGTTTACAAAATAGACCTCCGCCCTGATAGGACTTGTGAAGGCCCAGGGTAGAGAAAGCAGTTTGGTCAGAAGGGGTATGTTCATAGTTTTGAGCGTGTGTCGTCCCGGACCAATCGCATCACATGCCATGCCGCTCGAATAGAACACAGCCGCTTGGTTGTCTCGCACTATAACCTGGGCCCCAAGCTTAATTTCGCCTGAACCGATCTCAGGCAGGCGGTGAGAGACTTCTGTGCCTGTCAGATCCAACCACTCCAGTACTTCTAAAAAAATGACGTTGTTTGTACCCATTTATGTCCTCCATGCAGGAATCAATAATTTAATAACCCATCAGGAACGAAAGTAAAAAGTCAAAGATAATTAGATCGCAAAAGCGGTTTTCCAACAAAACCTAAAAATAAGCGAATTCGCATGGAATCAGGAATAATTTGGCTTTTCCCCTGATAAAAAATCGGAGCGATATCTTTAGACAGGTTTATTTTAAGTACCAGTAAAGCCTTTTTCTTTACGGACAAAACAGTATTTATCTTTAGATAAAATAGAGAAAAACTGATTCAAGGATTTTCACATTAAAATTAAAACAAATCCATCTGTAGCGCCTTTTCTCTTGAGCAGGCCTTTGCCCTTGAAGACTGCAGCTCTTCTCTCTCCTTTTTGGAAAAGATATTGATCTTTCCATAGAGCCCGTCATATCCGGGATTTATCTTTAGATCACCCCTTCTCATACGCAGTATTCCCTCCATTATCCTGTCCGGCACGAAATACTGAAGCTCCTTCTCAGTTTTCCAGAGTAGTATATTCATTTCAGATTCTCCGAGTTGGATCAGTCTCTGGTACTCTTTTTTTACTCTACCCGTGATGGTTCGCACACCAAATGCCTCAGCGATAATTTCTTCAAGAGGTACAAGATGTACAGAGGGCTTTGCAGTTTCAGGAATAAAGCCCTCCTTCCTGTCGGCAAGTTCCTCTATTCGATGCAAAACACCTACTGTGAGATCCTGACCGCATACGGGACACTTGCCTCTGTGCGCAATAGTCTCCTGTGGTTTCATACAGATGTTGCAGGCCCTGTGACCATCATAGTGATATTTCCCTTCTTCCGGAAAAAACTCGATGGTTCCCTCGAAACCGCTGTCCGTATGTTTTATGGCTGTAGTAATGGCTTCATAGGTGAGCTCACTGGAAAAGACATTTGCCTCTCTGGCCAGTTTAGAGGGTGAATGGGCATCAGAGTTTGAAAGCAGAGTGTATTTATCCAGGGCGGAAAGCCGCCAATTCATCTGAGGATCTGAAGAGAGTCCGGTCTCCAATGCATAAATGTGATTACTTTGTTCCTCAAAACATTCTTCCAGTGTGTCAAAGCCGGATTTTGCACCAAACAGAGAAAACCATGGAGTCCAGATATGGGCCGGCACTACAAAGCAGTCAGACGATACCTCCATTATTATTCTAACCAGGTCTTTTACCGGAAAGCCGAGGATCGGGCGACCATCCGAAGAGATGTTGCCTATTGAGCCAACACGGTTTTGAATCTCTTCTACTACACGTAAATCAGGACTAAAGAAAACCGTATGTATCCTTCGATTTTTTCCGCCCTGAGTAAAGATATTTGACACCTCTGAGGTGAGGATGAATTTTGTTCCTTCAGGGTCGTCTTTACAGACATAGAGTCCGGTATTCCCATCAGGCTCAAGTTCCTTTTTTAACTCCTGAAGATAGCCTGGATGGGTAAAATCACCCGTGCCGACAACAGATAATCCCTTCTGTTTAGCGAAACGATTAATAGTATCCGGATGCATGTCAGGGCTTGTGGCCCTGCTGAAGTGGGAATGAACATGAAAATCAGCAAGAAAGACACCTCGTTTGAATGAAAAAATCGGATTAGCCATTTTAAATCTTTCCTCAATCCGCCAGTCATAAATTTTTATATAATACCTTTGAAAAAGTAAGACTCTTCAGCAAAACCTTATGTCTCGCTGAATACAGGTTAGACAAATTTTTCTCCTTCACTAAATTCAAGTATTGACCAAGGGGATACAAAAGTTTAGCTTAACATATGACTATGCTTAAAACACCCGATCTGCGACGTTGTCTTGATCTTCTGTTCATGGTGACCTACTTTCAGTATGTCCTTATCACTCTTTGAAAATCCCGCGTTTGCATCAAGGGTTTTTGAGTAAAATTATTTTTTATGCATATATATTCTGGTATGTTTGGATAAGAAATAAACATTTTCAGGAGAAAGCTGTGCAGGATGAATTAGGATTATATTACAATCCAATACTGGAGAACAAAAAGATACGCATGTATGTCAGAAGCGGCACCGACGAAATAGAATTCAGGATGTGGAATGCGGATGATCCCGGTATGTGGAATGACCATGGCTGGGTTGAATGGTCTGCAATTAAGCAGGCAGCCGACTTCTACAGAGAAGATGGACGGGGAAAGCCCCCGCTTCATCTATATGACATTGAAATAGCTAAACGCCTGATGAAAGATAGTTTATTATTTAAGTGATCCTGAAACTCCAGACCCATGAACCCACGAATTTAATGTTTAAATAGGCCTTAGATATTGACAAAGCCCAATAAAATATCTTCTATCCGTAATCTTTATTGGTTCTTTCCTGGCATTTCAGAAGATTATAAAGGGCCCAAGCATTATTGGAGATCATCCGGAGATCAGAGGGGGTTTATGTGCGCGGAGATTGCCTCTTAGGAAAGAATTGTGTAATAGGACATACTACTGAAAGTAAACACTCTGTGTTTGTGGATGGATCAAAGGCGGACATTTCGCCTATATAGTCGAAAGTATCCTCGGCAGAGACGTCAGCCTCGGAGCAGGCACGAAATTTGCTGACTTGTGCCTTGTATCCGATCCGTATCCATTAGAGAGGGCCGGGTCTTTATGCAACTTGTTCCGTGATCCGCTAGCTTGCCGTCTTTTGCGTCTTGTCGGCGGTTTTTTCTTATTTTTTATTTCATATAAGAATTCATATATAAAGGAGAAATAAATGAAACGACTTAGTACATGTAGCTTTATTGTTAAAATGTTCCTGACAGTGGTGG
>CAZPDU010000122.1:0-3787 GCA_964585405.1 uncultured Thermodesulfobacteriaceae bacterium
TACCAACTTGCCATCTTGCCTTGCAGCCTATCCTTTTGAGGAATGGCGAAAGATAGAAGAACATTTCAGCCGGTTTCAATTCGGGCCCCCTGAGGTCATAGCCTTTAAAAGATACCTGTTGGGAGCGGCAGCGGAGTGTCCACTGGATGGTCAGGGGAGAATATTGATACCACAAAGGCTTCGTGAGGAGGCTTTACTGACCAGGGATGTGGTTCTTTCCGGTATGCTTACCTATTTTGAAATATCAAACCAGGATAACCTGAACAAAGAATTGGAGAAGACAAGGAGTAACTTTGATCAGTACAGCAGTGATATCACCGCCAAATTCGGAATTAGCGGTTAGAAAAGAGACCATGCATTTTCCTGTAATGGTCTCCGAGGTTCTGGATGGCCTGTCATTGAAGTCAGGGGGTATTTATGTTGATGCAACACTTGGCTTGGGGGGACATACAGAGGCCCTACTGTCAAGATATCCGGAAGTCAAAACTGTATTCGGCCTTGACTTTGATATAGAGGCCATGGAAAAGGCCAAAAGCAGATTGGCCCCATTTGGAGATAGGGTTCGATTTGTTCGCAGCAACTTCATTCATCTTCATGATGTTCTCTTGTACAACCGAATAGAAGCAGTCGATGGAATACTCATGGATCTCGGCATTTCCAGCTTCCACCTGGAAAACAGCAGAAGGGGCTTTAGCTTTTCCAGGGACGAACCTCTTGACATGCGCATGGACCCGTCTGGTACGGTTACTGCTGCCGATTTAGTCAATAAGCTTCCCGTTGAAAGGTTGACTGACCTTATCCGGGAGTATGGAGAAGATAGGTGGGCAAAAAGGATCGCCAAACGCATATATGAAAGGCGCAAGACAGAAATGATTATGAGTTCAATGGAACTGGCAGAAGTGATCGCCAATTCCATTCCACGGAAATATCATTCACGCCGAATTCATCCTGCTACACGGACTTTTCAGGCACTTCGAATCGCAGTGAACAGAGAGCTGGAAAACCTTAAAGAAGCCCTTGACTCATTCCCATCTTGTCTCAGACCCGAAGGACGAGTGTGTGTTATCTCCTTTCATTCTCTCGAGGACCGTCTAGTTAAAATCGCTTTCAGAGAAGACGAAAGATTGAAATCCCTAACCAAAAAACCTCTGGTACCAAGTCTCGAAGAGATGCATAGCAATCCCAGGGCCAGAAGTGCCAAACTAAGAATTGCTCAATACCTAGGGCCCAAAACTGTGCGGCCAAGATTAATATAAAATGATTATAGTCCAAAAGGTCCGAAACATGATCATGCTCAAAAAGTCTAAGATACAAAGACCAAAAGTTTTAGGTAATAAGAAATGTTTAACGTATATCGTAGTGTGTGAAAATTTAAAGCAACACCTCAGATTGCAATTTCCCCGGCGGAACCACAAGAGTACTCTTTATTCTTTTGACAAAACCTGCTTTGGGAGGCAGAAAAATGAGTCCTCGATCAGCAACAATTAGAATACCCCAGAGACGTTCATGTGTTTCGATGGCACAGAAGAACAGTGCCTACAGCCACCTTTCGTTTTCTAAAATACTTAAGTTAACCTTTAACAAGGTCATTGCGCTGGTTTTTTTAAGCGCCTTATTATTGCTAGGATTCTGGATTACCTATGAAATCAGAGAAACAGCAAAGGATCTAGAGTTGCTTCAAATGGAACAAGGCCGACTCAATGCTCGATATAAGGCTTTTACCACTCGGGTGGATCAGATCAAAGCACGTAGCCATATGGAAAAATTAGGTGAAAAGATGAGTCTTCATCCACCTGCTGACGGACAAATAATATTTCTCAACCGATAGAGACCGGAATGGTTTTTCCTTATAAAAAAAAGAGAATTTTTCTTCTTCTTAGCCTGTTAGGTCTTGCTATTATTATCACAGCTTTTGTTGGTTGTTTTTGGCAGAGCAACAATGTCAATAACGAAGATGACATTGATTCGTCCTTGCTTTTTCAAAAACAAAATAACTGCTACTATTCCCAGCAGAGTCCCTTTTACAGAGGCATAATTATTGACAGGACAGGAGCAATATTTGTTGCAAACCAAAAAAAAATATCTATCCTAGCGCGGCCTTCCATTTTGTCGCAAGCTGATGCTTGGATAACACGGGTGTCAGGAGTTCTTGACCTTGATCAGCAAATTTTGAGAGACGTGCTTGCAGAGGAACGGGGCCTTATTTGTTTAAAAGACGGTATTTCCGAAGAGCAGGGCCGGAAGATCAAAGACATGCAGCTCAAAGGGCTAGAAGTGTTGGAACAATATAAAAGGGTATATCCTTGCTGTTCACTGGCTTCTCCGGTTTTGGGATTTGTCGATCAAAGTGGCAGAGGTCTTGAGGGAATTGAATACACTTATGATAGCCTTTTAAGCCATACCAAAGGATCAGAAATTCATGCAGGTGGACATGATCTTGCGCTGACCCTTGGGAAAAACATTCAGTCATCAGCGGAAAAAGAGCTTGGCAGGCAGATGAAAAGACTTAAGGCAGACAAAGGCTGTCTTGTTATAATGAGTGTTGAAAATGGTGAAATCCTTGCCCTTGCCAGCAAGCCTTCCTGGGAACCTGAACGTTTTTGGGAAATACCCGAGAGTAATATTATAAACTATTCTCTGCAAGATAATGTTGATCTGATAGTACTTGTGCCTCTTTTAAATTGGATGTTTGAACAAAGTGAACTTACAAAATCAGAAATCCAACCTTTAGAAACAATTAACCACCAGTGCCAATGGGAGGTTTTGGATAAAGGTATGGTACTATGGAGCCCTTGGACTGAAAAGGAGTTAAAGGATATTGTCCCTTATAATGACATTTCAAGAGACCTCTGGGGTCTGGGGTTTGGACAGCTTACCGGTATCGATCTTCCAGGTGAAGGCCGTGGCAGCCTCTCGTTAGCCCTGCCAGGGTCTCAGAATTGCTTTTTGAATCGGGCCGTTACCGCAAGTCCAATCCAGATTCTCAGGGCCTTCTCCGCCCTGATTAATGGAAATATATTAGTTACACCGCACGTGGCCTTACAAAGCATGAATGAATTTCTGACACCAGGGTCTTCTGCGAATGCCCAAAAGCATTTACAAATTCCCTGGTTGACAGAAGAACTGATACTCAAGTCACGGAGAAAGCTCGCGGTCGGAGAAGGGCCATCTCTTGCAAGTATCAGATGGAATGAACAGTCCGACCAAATTTCTAATCAATTTCCAGCCCAGGTTACTGCCCTCGGATTCTGGCCCGATAAATCACCAAAAGTAAGTTATATTGTTTTGCTTGACGGCGCAAAGATCGACCCTCGTGAGCGTCGGGGTACTCTAGGGCGGTCACTAATAGTAGCGAAACAGGCTGTACAGATACCATTGAAAGAGGAATGGCAGGCAACGAAAGCTGAAGACACAAAAAATCAGTTTTCTACTATGCCCAATCTTAAGGGTAAATCCGTAAGGCAGGCCTTGGACATATTGCAATCCATAGGGATTTACACAAAGCTCAAAGGTATAGGGACTGTAGTCGCGCAGAAACCGGAATCAGGAATACCTCTTAATGGTGTGAAGACCTGCAGCATAACCTGCGAGTGATGTTCGGTAATACTCAGAAAGAAAGGACATTGCGGGATATGTTAGAAGTGCTGAAACCCGCTGTTTTTATATCACCTGATATGTGCGATGTAAAAATCAGGGGCATAACCGCAGACTCCCGACAGGTAAAGCGGGAATACATATTTGTAGCAATTCCAGGCACTGAATTTGATGGAAGACAATTTATCAATGA
>CAZPDU010000123.1:0-2233 GCA_964585405.1 uncultured Thermodesulfobacteriaceae bacterium
AATAGCCTTCGGCCTTTGAATGGGCATAGCGATTCCGGATACTCGGCATTTCCTTGATATAGTGACGGTCTTCCCGGGCGGCATTCAATTTTGGTGAAATCCGATACCAGTTGTTATCCAAAACCCTCAGCAGAGGAGCAAGATCCAGCGTTGAAAGGGTTTGCGTATTTTGTCGTTCAACCCGCTGCTGCTGATGAAAAGATAGAAATCTGAAAACACATTTCTCCCACCAGTTGTCTTCTAGTTCCGGGAGCGTCTTTTCTAAAAATCTGGTAAGGGAAAGTGTAATCTTTTGAAGCAGGCCGGGGATTTCTGATTGGACGGTATTCATTCGCTGATATCTCCATTCTTTTGGGAATTATCCGGAAATCAATTGAAATTCCATACCCATATTCCATCGGATTTTGTTCGAAATTCCCAGTACCATATCTGAACTGAACTCAAGGGACCTTCAAATCGGTTTTGGTATGGGCTCCTGTTTTGTAACGTCGCATAGCGACATATATAAACTTTTCTTCGCCTAAAGGCGAGGGGTTTCAACCATCCCCGATAGGGACATTAATGCTACGTCGCAATAAAAAATCAATTTAGTATATTGATTTTTTTAGACTTTCTTGAATTAGGCAGTTCTTATTTCAACTAGCCATTGTCTGGTTGTGAACTAGTCCCATTAACGGAGGAAGTATTTCCCGAAAAGAGGCGGTCATCAAAAAAAAGGACTTAAACCACGTCCGGCAATTTATTTATTGATGCGGCGTATAACGTTTCATAAACAGTCTGTTAAGCGGGGACGCGTATAGGGGACGGGACGGAGTTAGTTTAATAGCTTAATACCATTCTTCTTTGTAATCTTTTCACTCCCCCTGATGGTCGGCAAGACGAAGGCCGGGACATAGCAGAAATACCGGGGGTCAGAGCAAGGGGATAAAATTGCTGGAAATTTAAACCGGTTCAATGCCACAAACGACTTTATGGAGGGTCATGAGATGGGGATAGTTGACAATCCTGACCTCCTCTTTCGTTCACCTTGTAATTGCCCTTGAAATGGCAGACCTGAAAACTCCGATCTCTCGGCCCATGAGACCGGCTTTGGCTATCTACGGTCCGACTGACCGGACCGCATGTGGGTGAGAACTTGACAATACTGAAAGATCTCGAACCTTCTTTTTTGCCATTGTTACACCTCCTGTGAAATGATGAATTCCAGAAGAGCATATTGGATTACTCGGAAGTCAGAGAACCGGTCATGATCGGAAAGGCGGCCCGATTATGATGATCATCATAGAATGTCCCCTAAATTCAATATATACAGGCATCTAATATTGATAGGACTTCAGACAACAGATCATCGTTTCGCGGTTGGATACGTTTGACACGACGAGCCTGAAAATCAACTGATTTCACTTGCTCGACCATGACAAAACCCGTCAGTCTGCTTGTTTTTGGAATCGGCACGTGAAAGGGAAAACCACGATCTGTATTTGTAATGGGGCACACAATGGCCATTCCTGTGCTGCTATTGAATAAATCTTTGCTGATAACCAGCGCAGGGCGGCGCCCCTTTTGTTCATGACCGGCTTGCGGATCAAATGTAACCGCTATTAAATCCCCTTGTCTGGGAATATACGCGGCCACTTACCAGACCTCTTTGCCAGCTGGTTTCCCCCAATCGGTTTCTTTAGACTGGTATCCCTCGGGTATTTTCGCCACAAGAGCCTTGAGATTATACCTCTTTCGTGTTCTTTGGGCCGGGGTGACTATTAAGGCACCATCTTTTACAGCGATATTGACCTCATCGCCTACATTGATTTGTGCGTCTGAGAGCAATGCCTTTGTAATACGCAGGCCTTGGCTGTTCCCCCATTTTTGAATTTTTGCAGGCATATGATCTTCCCCTGATGTATATCCAAAGTATAGCCATTCAATATTTGATCGTCAACGGTATAGGGGATAAAGTTAGTCTAATAGCTTAAAACCATTTTATTTTGTAATCTTTTTCACTTAGCTTGATGTTCGGCAAGACAAAGGCCGGGACATATTGAAATACCAAGCCGGTCAGAACAAGAGGATAAAATCACCTGAATTTTAAGCCGGTTCAATGCACAAACGACGTTATGGACTGGCATGAGCTCGGAGATATTGACTGGCCTGACTTCCCTTTTGTTCACCTTGTAATTGCCCTGGAACGGTTAATTAAGGCCTTTTATGCAGATTCAGCGATTGGACTCCGCCG
>CAZPDU010000124.1:0-21164 GCA_964585405.1 uncultured Thermodesulfobacteriaceae bacterium
GGGCCGTTTGGTCCGTCTGTCGGACCGGAAGCCGCTTAAGAAGATCGCATTTCTTCAGTGTGTAGGTTCCAGGGACGAGACATGCGGAAAAGGTTACTGTTCCTCTGTGTGCTGTATGTATGCCATAAAAGAGGCCTCTGTTGCAAAAGAGCATGATCCTGATCTTGAGATCGCCCTTTTCTTTATGGATGTCCGAACCCAGGGTAAGGGCTTTGATGCCGCAAGGGAGCGGGCCGAGGAAAAATACGGACTCAGGGTCATAAGGGCTAGGATCCCCCGGGTAGACCAGGTGGACGGACGGCTTGCCCTGACCTGGACGACAGATGATGGAAAGTCTTGTTCGGAACTGTTTGATATGGTGGTGCTCTCAGAAGGACTCAATGCCCCGAAAGACGCCGAGGCAATTGCAGAAATTGCCGGGATAGAGCTTAATCACTATGGATTTTGCAAGACATTGGTGGATTCACCCCTTGTTGCAAGCCGCAAAGGCGTCTATGTGGCAGGGGCCTTTCAGGGACCAAAGGATATCCCTGAGAGTGTCACTCAGGCCTCCGGTGCGGCGGCCATGGCTTCCGAACTCCTGTCAGGGGTCCGGAATACACAGACGGTTTCTCTGTCATACCCTGAAGAAGACAAGGCCATTGAGTCTGAAGGGCCGCGAATCGGTGTATTTGTCTGCCGCTGCGGGTCGAATATCGCCGGTGTCGTAGATGTCGATGCGGTCAGAGATTATGCAGGTACGCTGCCAGACGTAGTATTTTGCAGGGATACCCTCTACTCCTGTTCTCAGGATGCCTTAAAGGGCATAGCGAGTAAAATAAAGGGGAATCGGCTTAACCGTGTCGTCATTGCCGCCTGTTCCCCGCGTACTCATGAACCGCTTTTTCAGGAGACCTTGAGATCAATTGGTTTAAACGCGGCACTTATCGAGATGGTTAACATCAGGGACCAGTGTTCCTGGGTCCATTCACAGGAACCAGCGGCGGCAACTGAAAAGGCAAAGGACCTTGTCCGGATGGCAGTGGCCAAGGCAAGGCTGCTGGAACCTCTGGAAAAGACAACTGTAGACGTTTCGCCCACTGCCCTGGTGATAGGAGGCGGTGCGGCGGGTATGACTGCGGCACTCTGTATTGCGGAGCAGGGCTTTGAGTGCGTGCTGGTGGAGCGAAGCGATCAATTGGGAGGTAATCTGAGGCGGCTTGTCTGGACCACGGACGGGCAAGAGGCGTCAAAGGTCCTGGATGACCTGATAAAGAGGGTGGATGGACATCCTATGGTCCGCGTAATGCTGGAGGCCCAGGTGAAGGACGTTTCCGGTTACGTGGGTAACTTTACCTCTTCCATTGTTAAGGCAGGACAGCCTGTAGTTGTTGATCACGGTGTTATAGTCATTGCAACCGGAGGCAGAGAATACAGGCCCAGGTCTTACAAATACGGCAGGAATAAGCGGGTACTTACTCAGCTTGAACTTGAAAAGAGTTTGGCTAAAGGCAAGGGCTTCCTGAAGAATATAAAGAATATTGTTATGATTCAATGTGTGGGAAGCCGCGGGGAAGACATGAGTCACTGCAGTCGGCTGTGCTGTGCCCAGGCGATCAAAAATGCGCTCAAACTCAAAGGTATCAAGCCGAATATCAGAATCTACTGCCTTTACAGAGATATGCGCACCTATGGCTTCTCGGAGGATTTGTTCCAGGAGGCCAGGAAGAAAGGCGTAATATTCATAAGGTACGAGCCTGATCGCAGACCAGAGGTAATAGAGAGGGACGGAAGGATTAAAGTCAGGGTCTTTGACCGTCTTCTAAAAGATGAGATTGACATATTCGCATGCCTCGTGGTGCTATCCGTTGGTATCGCACCGGGGGACAATGATGCCCTGGCCAAGGTCTTAAAAACCCCTCTGACCCCGGAAGGTTTTTTCCTTGAGGCCCACGTGAAACTGCGGCCGGTTGAATTGGCTTCAGAAGGGATATATCTCTGCGGACTGGCCCATGGCCCGAAACCACTTGATGAATCAATAGCTCAGGCAAAGGCGGCTGCGGCAAAGGCCGCTATTCCTCTGGCAAAAGGGAAGGCAGAGGTTGCCTCCGTAGTCTCCAGAGTCGACAAGGCCGCCTGTATCGGTTGCGGGGTCTGCGAAATCCTCTGCCCCTTTAATGCCATACGCCTTTTCAGGGTAAACAAACGGCGCAAGGCAGAGACCTTAATCGCGTCCTGTAAGGGCTGCGGAATATGTGCGTCGCATTGTCCCACACTTGCCATAAGTATGGGCGGATTTACGGATGAGGCAATCATGGCGCAGATTCATGCCTTCGCAGGAGAGAAATGTGTTTAAAAAAGATAAAAGAGGTGACAGATCATGACCGGCGGGGGTTTTAATCCGCACATTCTGGGCTTTTTCTGTCACTGGTGCTGTTATGCTGCAGCCGATGCGGCAGGCGTGTCACGATACCAGTATCCGCCAAATGTCAGGGTTATCAGGGTCATGTGCACAGGCAGGATAGATTTACGGTTTATCCTGGAGGCCTTTAGATGCGGTGCTGACGGCGTTTTTACCGGCGGCTGACACCTGGGTGAGTGCCATTACCAGTCTGGTAATTACGAAGCAATGATAATAGCTGAGATTTGCCGTCAAGTGCTTAAAGATGTGGGAGTGAATCCTGATCGCATGGTACTTGAGTGGGCATCAGCAGCAGAGGCCCCCAGATTTGTGGAGCTCATTACAAATTATGTGTCGGCCGTGAAGTCCATAGGACCGCTGGGTAGCGCTGAAGGTGAGGACAAAGAATCTGAAATTCGCATGCATTTGAAGGCAGGCGTCAAGGCGGCCTCGGCATTGAAGGTGCGCACCGCCCTTGGCAAACTGGCTAAAGATATTAAGAAGTCAGGTGACTATAACCCACAGATTGTTTCAGATGGAGTGACAAAAAAGGTCTTTCCTGCCTTTCGAGAGGAGAGACTCGCTCAGGAAATACAGATCTGCCTGGCAGAAACCGGTCCCCTTAAAGGCTCCGATCTAAGTGAAAAAACCGGTGGGGACATCAAAGAGATAGGGAAGATCTTAGAGACCCTTTCCAGAAAGGAACTGGTCAAAAAGCATGGATTGAACTGGTATGGAATTGGGAATTAGAAATCAGGGATCATGACTATACAATCCTCGAAGCTGAATAATTTATTTGTGTCGAAAATGTCCCATTTAAAGGGATGTTCTTCCCTGGCCCAATGTTATACATGTGGTTCATGCAGCAGTGTGTGTCCGGTGGGAAAGGTGGTACCTGGCTTTGATCCCAGAAAGATTGTACATATGGTGACCCTCGGACTTGAAAAACAGCTCTTGAGCTCGAATATGATATGGGCATGTTCACAGTGTCAGAGCTGTGTAGAAGTTTGTCCTCAGGGAGTCCGTTGCAGCGATGTGATTAAGGCCCTGAGGGATGAAGCACTCAAACAGGGGCTGGTGGATGAGGATCGTATGGTTAATCTGGGTTTACTGGCGAAAGTAGATCCTGAGAAATGCGTGGCATGCCTCACGTGTGTCAGGTTGTGCCCCTTTGGAGCACCCTATATAGCCGATACAGAAAGGGCGTACATAGAACCGGAGTTTTGCAGGGGCTGCGGTATATGTATAGCGGAGTGCCCTGCCGGGGCCATTACCCTGGTTCCATCACTTGAACAGAGGGGATTGAGTGAATTGTGTGAATGGGTTACAGGCTGAAGTATATGAGCAGGTTAAACAATAACAGCTGCCAAGTCGGAAAGATAGTGGCCTTTTGCTGCAACTGCACTGTGAGTGTCTCGACTGATATGTTACGAGAGGCAGGTCTTATTCCGGAAAATCTGGATGTAAAGAAGTTGTCATGTACCGGCCGTATTGAAGTAAGTGCCCTGTTAAGTGCCTTTGAACAAGGGGCGGAGGCGGTATTTGTAGCAGGTTGTCTTTCAGATGAATGCCATAATCTGTCCGGCAGCAGGCGGGCTGAAAAGAGAGTTGGTTATACCAAAAGACTCCTGGAGGAACTGGATATTGATCCTGACCGGATTGAAATGTTTTTTGTCCGCCGTGGTGAGACCCAGACGATTGTGGACGCGGTCAGGGAGATGACAACACGAATCGCAAAATTAGGGCAACTGCATGGCATCTGACCCGGGAGAAATATAACTATGATAATTGCTGAACAAAAGCCTTTGGATGAGATTCTGGAGATGATATCAGGGGTTGAAAGATTGCTGATCCTTGGATGTAGAGGCTGCGTGGCGGTGTGTTCTGCCGGCGGTGATAAGGAGGTAGGTGCACTGGCTTCTGCTCTGCGTCTGGGGAGAAAGAAGGCGGGAAAACCAATAGAGATTGATGAAGAGACTTATGTTAGACAGTGTGATCCTGAATATCTGGAGCCGTTGGTGGAAGATGGAAAAAGATACGATGCAGTGCTGTCCATGGCCTGCGGAGTGGGTGTGAATTTTATTGCAGACCGCTGTCCCGGCGTAAATGTGTTACCCGCTCTTAATACTACATTCTACGGCGCCAATCTGAGCAGCGGTGAGTGGGCCGAGATGTGTGCCGGTTGCGGGGCATGTGTGTTACACCTGACCGGCGGACTTTGTCCGGTAGCAAGGTGTGCAAAGAGTCTGTCAAACGGCCCCTGTGGAGGGTCTGTGGGTGGCAGATGCGAGATCAATAAGGACTTGCCCTGTATATGGCATCAGATCTGTGAAAAATTGACCAGTCGAAAACAGGATCGATTACTCAGAGAGATTGTGCCCATTCGCGACTGGCGACCGTCTGGTCATGGCGGGCCGCGTCGCAGGGTCAGGGAGGACTTACTGCCGTGATATCAGGAAGCAATCTAGAACAGGTTTTAATTTCAGGCCAGTTCGCAGTGACCGGAGAGCTCGGTCCGCCCCAAAACGGCAATTTTGATGCAGTACGGGACAAGGCCCGTATTCTCAAAGGTCATGTAGATGCGGTCAATATAACAGACTGCCAGACTGCCATAGTAAGGATGTCCAGCCTGGCTGCCGGGCTTATTGCATTAGCAGAAGGCGTGGAGCCTGTGATGCAGATGACATGCAGGGACAGAAACCGTATCGGCATGCAATCCGATATCCTGGGGGCTTCGGCACTGGGCATAAAAAATCTCCTGTGCCTTACCGGGGATCACCAGAAATTCGGAAATCATCCGCAGGCAAAGGGCGTCTTTGATATGGACTCCATACAGCTCCTGGACATGGTCAGGGCCATGCGGGATGACAGAAAATTTCAGTGCGGTGATGAGATCAAGTCTCATGAACCAAGGTTTTTTCTCGGTGCGGCGGCAAATCCATTTGCCGATCCATTTGACTACCGACCCATAAGAGTGGCCAAGAAGGTGAAGGCCGGGGCAAGTTTCATACAGACCCAGATTATTTATAATGTGGAAAAGTTTGCCAGATTCATGGAGATCATTAGAGACCTTGGTCTAAATGAAAAAGTCTATATCCTTGCGGGGGTAACGCCCCCCAAATCGTTTGGTATGGCGCGGTATATGAAAAAATTCGTACCCGGCCTTGATGTCACTGATGAGGTTATTGAACGTCTTAAGGGAGCAAAAGACCCAAAGGAAGAAGGTATCAATATCTGCGTAGATATCATAAAGCAGGTCCGTGAAATGCCTGGCGTAGCAGGGGTCCACGTTATGGCCATTGAGTGGGAACAGGCGGTCCCTGAAATAGTCTCCCTTGCAGGACTTTTCCCCCGACCGATGCCCAAGGCAGTGGAGCCAATACTGAGAAGTTCAGAGACCATAGATCTGATAGTATCCAAGACAAGGAAAGACGCAAAGGCAGAGGCAGAAAAGGCTCTCGAACAGGCCAGAGCAGAGGCCCAGGCATCAAGAGATCTTGTCTTAAAGGAGAAAGGGAAAATAATCTCAGAGGTTTCGAACCTTAAGAGACAGGTAGAGGAGGCAGGGGTGATTGCCAGCCGAAAAGAAACCGAAATAGAGCGGCTTACCAGGGAAATCGAAGGGAAAAGGGCCGCTGGTAAGGGGCCTGTCCGGACTGTAAGGAGTTCGGTCTCAGATGATACGGGTAAAGCGCCCTCAAGCCATGACAGTAGAGCATTAATTTCTCTCAGATCGGGGATTGAGGCCCTGCGCAAAGGCCTGGGCATAAATGAGGATCAGCTTGAGGCCCTGAGGCGGCTGTTCCAGGCGGAATTCCTTTTAAGTTCAGGCGTGGACGAACGGGTAACGGCGCCTTTTGATGAGTCCCCTGGCCAAGGGGAAATGCCGGAAAAAACGCAGGCAGAGTCCAGACAAAGGGAGGTAGTCAGCCTTGTAGCTAAAGGTAATGTGCTGCTGCATAAAAATGATCGGGCAGGAGCAATCGATTCCTTTAAAAAGGCTCTGGCAATCGAGGCTGGGGATCAAAAGGCCAGGGAAGGGCTGAAAAAGGCCCTGGAGGCATTTGAGATCTCTGTATCCTCGGAAGATGCGGCAGGGCCGATAGTGCCTGAAGGACTCCCGCCATGTCCCGAGGGACTGAGTCCTGAAGATTGGCAGCGGAAATGGGTGATACGCCTTGTAGCCACAGGCAATGTCTGCCTGCACAAAGGTGAGGTAGACAAGGCCTTGAAGGCCTTCAATCTGGCCCTTGATCTGCAGCCGGACGATAAAAGGGCAAAGACCGGTCTTCTTAAGACAGATTCTGGAGAAACAGCGCCTGTGTCGGCTCCTGCCGAGCCTGAGGTGCCGGAAAGGGCAGAAGTGCCTTCTGCTCCTGGACCCAAAATTGCTAAGGTGCCTGAGGGGGTAAAGACAGAAGCAAAAAAAAGGCCCCCTGTCACAGCTGCACCGACCGTAACAGAGGATATCTCTGTTCCAGAGCTGCCGAAAGAGACCAGAACACTTTTTGAAAGGGCAGATTCCATACCGGAGAACCTTTTTACAGAATCCTGCACAGGGGCCATTCGGGAGGTATGCCTGGGTGAGGGTGAAAAGGCTGTTACCCTTGGCGGGGCATCTACTTTACCTTTTCATATATTTGAGGGAGACATGCCCCGTGCGCCTCAAGTAGCATTTGGAATCCTTGACTCAGAGCCGGAAGACTGGCCTGATGTATTAAGCAGATATTATTCGGATGTATTTTCCGATCCCGTAGCATGGGCCAGGAAATGCATAGACCATTATGGTGCAAAGGCCATCTGTCTCTCTCTCGTCAGTACTGATCCAAATGGCATGAACCGGCCCTCAAGCGAGGCGGCCAGGAAGGCCCAGTCAGTTATAGAAGGAATAGATGTGCCTTTGATCCTCTGGGGCTGTGGAAATGCTGAAAAAGATACCGAGACCTTGAGAGAAGTGACCGGCCTTGTCGGCAATCGCAAGGTGTGCATGGGCCCTCTCAGTGATGCGAATTATCGTTCTCTGGGGGCCACGGCCATGGCCTTTCATCTTCCGGTTGTGGCATCTTCGCCCATTGACGTAAATCTTGCGAAGCAGCTGAATATTCTGTTGGAGAACCTTGGATTGTCCCTGGATCAGATCTTGATGGATCCCTCTATAGGGGCGATAGGTTACGGTATTGAATACTCATACTCAGTCATGGAACGTATAAGGCTGGCAGCCCTGACTCAGCAGGATGAGAAACTCCAGGTACCTTTTATATGCAATCTGGGGAGGGAGGTCTGGAAGACCAAGGAATGCCGTTTGCCAAGTGATGCCCATATGGGAGATCAAGAGCGTCGTGGAGTGTTAATGGAGGCCATAACCGCCTCAACCTTGCTGCTTGCCGGGGGCGAACTCATGGTAATGATGCACCCTAAGGCAATAGCCCTGACAGAGGCATTAATAAAGGGGATGGTATAGAGAGGACTGTAATGTCGAAGATCATCTGTTCAGCAGCTATTCGGGGGGCCCACAAGATAGTGGATAAAGCTGAAGAAAAATATGAAAAAGTCCTGAAACAATTTGGGCCTGAACAAAAAGTCGGCTTTCCAAATACCGGTTACTACCTGCCTGTAATCTACAGCATTCTGGGTGCCCCTGTAGAAAAACTGGGGGACATGAAAGAGATCTTTCAGGAATGTCGAAAATTGCTTCCCGCACCGGTTAGTGACCATGTATGGCTGCCTTATCTGGCGCCGGCACTGGATGCCGGTATGGCTACTTTTTTTGCTGAAGAAATGCACGAGGCTATGAGATACGTTGAGAAACCGGGCTTTTATTCAGAGACCGAGGATCCCACGGATGATTGTCTATGGCTTGGGGCAGCGGATGATGTGGTTTTCCGTAAACGCGGCGTAGAGTTCGTAGATGGTACCGCCCCAGGATTTGCAGCAATACTCGGCACCCCTTCAGATCCGGAGATGGCTGAAAAAATTGCCCTGGAATTGCAGCAAAAGAATCTCTATGTATTCATGCATGATCAGACGGACGGTATCTCCATGCCGGATCAACTGACAAAACAAAATGTGCAGATTGGCTGGTCTACGCGCCTTGTGCCTTTTGGGCCCACATATACCTCTGCAGTATTTGCCATGGGCTTTGCCTGCCGCGTTGCCCTTGCCTTTGGAGGTATAAAGCCTGGTGATTTCAAGGGAAACCTGATCTATAACAAGGATCGGACATTTGCCTTTGTCATTGCATTTGGCCCGGTCTCCGATGAGTGGTATGCCAATGCAGCCGGGGCCATAAACTGGGGTTTTCCCACCATATCCGACTGGGATATACCTAGTATTCTTCCCACGGGTATATGCACTTACGAGCATGTGGTCAGTCAGGTCCCGCACGATGAAATTGTTCAGAAGGCCATAGAGGTAAGGGGCCTGAAGGTCAGTGTATCCAGGATCGATATCCCAGTGCCTTATGGCCCTGCGTTTGAAGGGGAGCGTGTAAGGAAAGACGACCTATACATTGAGTGCGGCGGCGGAAGAAGCCTTGGGGTCGAGGTCCTTGTTTCCAGAGAGATGGATGAGGTTCAGGACGGGCTGGTTACCGTGGTAGGACCGGAAATAACAGACGTAGAAAAGGGTTCAAAGCTCCCGCTTGCCGTACTTGCAGAGGTTGCGGGTCGGCAGATGCAGTCTGACTTCGAACCTATCCTTGAGCGGCAGTTTCACCACCTGATCAACTATGCCCAGGGAGTCATGCACATCGGACAGCGGAACATAATGTGGTTCAGGGCCGGCAAGTCGGCTGTAGAAAAGGGCTTCAGATTCGAACATATCGGGCGCATTATCCACGGAAAGCTCCATCAGGACTTTGGTGCTATTGTGGACAAGATACAGGTAAAGATCTATACAGAGGAGGCCCGAGTAGAGGAAGTGATTGACATGGCGAAGGCCCTCTATGCCGCCAGGGATGAACGTCTGGGCACCATGACGGACGAAAGCGAAGAGATTTTTTATTCCTGTACCCTGTGCCAGTCCTTTGCCCCCAGCCACGTGTGTGTGATTACCCCTGAGCGGGTGGGTATGTGCGGTGCGTATAACTGGCTGGACGGCAAGGCCTCCTTTGAAATCAATCCCACGGGTCCCAACCAGCCCATAGTAAAGGGAGAACTCATCGATGCCGATCTCGGACAGTGGAAAGGTATAAATGATTTTGTTAATAAGGCGTCCAGGGGAAAAGTCGAGCGTGTCAGTGCCTACAGCCTTATGGTAGATCCCATGACTGCCTGCGGCTGCTTTGAATGTATTGCCACTCTGCTTCCCATATGTAACGGCATAATGATTGTTAACAGGGACTACATGGGAATGACCCCGGCCGGAATGAAGTTTACGACCCTGGCCGGAATGGTTGGGGGAGGTCAGGTTACTCCAGGCTTTCTCGGTGTTTCCAAGCATTATATCTGCAGTCGGAAATTTATGAAGGCCGAAGGCGGGCTCAAGCGTGTGGTGTGGATGCCCAAGATATTAAAAGAGGAAATCAGGGATCGCCTTCAGAAGAGGGCTGAAGAAGAAAATACACCTGATCTTTTTGAAATGATAGCGGATGACGAAGTAGGTATCACGGAAGACGAAGTGCTTCGATATATTAAGGATAAGGGGCATCCGGCGCTGAGTATGGAAAAAGTGATGTAAGGAGAAGGATAACCCATGGCATTCAGCGGTATAGAGATCCTGAAAATGCTCCCCAAAACGAACTGCGGGGAGTGCGGTGTACCCACCTGCCTGGCCTTTGCCATGAAGGTGGCGGCTGGTCAGGTAGATATAAGCGCATGCCCTTATATCTCTGATGATGTAAAAGAAAAGGTGGGAGAGGCATCTGCTCCGCCCATTCGGTCTATTTCTCTCGGCAGCGGTGATAATACCTTTGTTATGGGTGGTGAAACCTGCCTGTACCGGCATGAAAAAAGGTTTGAGCACCCAACAGGCATTGCGGTCCTGATCAGTACTGATATGGACGAGGATAATATTGCAGGACGTTTGCAGCGTTTTAATGAGCTGCGCTATGATCGTGTAGGATTGCTGCTAAAGGCCGACCTGATAGCTGTTAGTGACACTGCAGGGGATGCTGGCGCATTTGCTTCTCTGGTGAAACGTGTCCGCAACGATTGCCCTGATGCCGCTGTCATACTCATGAGCGATAAGGCGAAATGCCTTGCAGCCGGAGCCAGGGCCTGCGGAGACCACAGGCCCCTTCTTTACTGTGCCACAAAAGAAAATTCAGAGACTGTGGCGGAGACAGCCACTGAGGCCGGTTGTCCTCTGGCAGTAAAAGGTGAGACCCTGGGAGAGGCTGCAGAGATCTCGGAACAGTTGCAGAAGGCGGGACTTAAAGACCTTGTCCTGGACACTGGCGCCAGGACCATAAGGGCCGCGTTTGAAGATCATGTGGCCATACGCAGGGCCTCTATTAAACACAAGTATAAGGCCCTTGGATTTCCAACCATCTCTTTCGCGTGTGAGATGACCCGGGACCCTCTTCTGGAGGCAATGATTGCATCGGTTATGCTGGCCAAGTATGCGGGTATAATAGTCCTTTCCGATCTGCAGGGAGATACTCTGTTCCCGCTCCTGCTCGAGCGGCTTAACCTCTTTACCGATCCTCAGCGGCCTATGGTGGTCGAGGAGGATATCTATCCAATAAACGGGCCGGACGAGAATTCTCCTGTACTTATTACATGCAACTTTTCTCTGACTTACTTTATCGTTTCAGGAGAAGTTGAAGCAAGCAAAGTCCCTTCCTGGCTCCTGATCAAAGATACAGAAGGTCTTTCAGTACTTACCGCCTGGGCCGCAGGAAAATTCAGTGCGGATCTGATAGGTGTGTTTATCAAAAAATCAAATATAGAAGACAGGATCAAACACAGGAATCTTATTATCCCAGGATATCTTGCATCTATAAAAGGTGAGCTGGAGGAGGAGCTTCCGGACTGGAAGATCCAGATCGGCCCCAGAGAGGCAAGCCATATACCTCCCTTTCTGAGGGATTGGCAGGCTGAGGTGTAGTCATGTATGTCCAATGCATAGCTGAAAGTATAAATATCATGGGTACCCGGATAGGAAAGGCCATGAAGGAGCGGGATCCAGAGCCGATCCAGGTGATGGCCAACGAAGAGGTGGCGGACGGGGCGGATTTTCTGGATCTGAACATTGGGCCTGCCAGAAAAGAAGGGCCTGAGTTGATGCCTTGGATGGTCAATATTACGGAGGAAATAACCGATTGCCCTCTTTCCCTTGATACTACAAATGCCGATGCATTGATTGCCGGCATGAAGGCAGCCTGGAACCCCCGAAACCACATAATGAATTCTATCTCGCTTCAGCCTGAGAGAATGGAAAAGCTTATACCCGTAGCTGCTGATACCGGCTGCAGTGTCGTAGGTCTGCTATGGGGGGTGGATGGTATGCCCAGGGATTCCAACGAGCGGGCCGCCATGACTGTAGACTTGGCCGTGGCTATGAACGAGGCCGGAATTCCAAACGAAAAAATACTGATAGATCCAATAGCCACCCCGATAACACTGGGATCAGAACAGGTAATGAGCGGGCTGGAATTCATGGGAATGTTGTCTGAAATCGCTCCGGGCGTAAAGTCCACAATAGGCCTGTCAAATGTCTCAAACGGCGTTTCCACTGAGAAGAGGCCGTATCTGAACCGGGCCTTTCTGGCCATGTTGATGAAATATGAAATATGGTCGGCCATTGTGGATACATACGATCATGAGTTAATTAAACTGGCCCATGGGCAAATGCCTGAACTGCTGAGGCTTGTTCACGATATAATGGATGAGAACGAACCTGATCCAGGCACCCTTTCCCCCAAGGAAACGGAATACTACAAGACGGTTAGAGTCCTGATGGGAAAGACCATATTTTCCGAGTCATGGCTGGAGCTGTGATTGAAAATAATGAATCACCATGTTACATGGATACTGTCATCGGGTTTCTGAAAGGGGCCATTTTCACGGTTTGACACAATTGAATAGAAAGGGGATCTCTTGTCTGGAAAGATGTATTTTCAGCACAGGTAATCCCTGCTTACAGCATAATACGCAAAAGAGGTAAATTTTAAATGGCTAAAGGTATTACTGTTACCGAGTTTATCTTGTCCAGACAAAAAGAACAGCCCGAGGCAACAGGTGCATTTACATCTATTCTGTCAGAGCTGACGGTTGCAGCTAAGATAATAGCGCAAAAAGTGGACAAGGCAAACTTATCTGATGCACTTGATACTATTGAGTCCATGAGTGGTGAAGAAGGGGTTGTACAGAAGTTGCACGAATTCGCCAATTCTACAATTGTGAACCGCCTCAGTCACGTGGGTTGCTTGAGCTTCATGGCCTCCAAGATGAATACCGATTTAATATCTATCCCCAAGAAGTATGGCAGGGGCAACTACATATTGATCTTTGATCCCCTGGGAGGCATTACCAATATTGACGTGCATATGTCAATCGGCACAGTCTTTTCGATCTTCAGGAAACGAGGCATTGTAGAATTCGGTTTGATGGCAGATGCCCTGCATCCAGGCTATGAGCAGGTGGCAGCGGGATATTTTATCTATGGATCGAGCAGGATGATGGTCTACACAACGGGAAATGGAGTGCATGGCTTTACGCTGCAACCAGCTATCGGAGAATTTCTTCTCTCCCATGAGAACATTTGCATGCCTAAAAAGGGCAAGACCTACAGCGTCAATGAGGGAAACTATTATTTCTGGGAAGAAAACGTCCGTGACGTAATAGAGTACTTCAAGACGCCTGACCTGAAGACAGGCCGCCCTTATACCGCGCGCTACTCAGGTTCTTTTGTAATGGATATTCACAGGAATCTTCTGAAAGGCGGGATATACATGTATCCGGCGAACTCAAAGGATCCGTCAAAGCCCCATGGAAAACTGATGCTCACATGCGAAGTCAATCCACTGGCCTTTATTGTCGAACAGGCAGGAGGGCTTGCAAGCACCGGTACTGAGCGAATACTCGATCTTGAGCCGCGGCATCTTCATGAGAGGGTGCCGGTATTCATGGGCAGTATGGACGATGTGCGTATGGCTGAAGATATAATTCAGGGAAGGCGTTAAACGAGAAATCAACCATTAGGGATCTGTTGTATGGATACGGAAAAACTTAATAAGATACTTGCAGTCTTTCAGGGAGAAGGGGGGGGGTTGATCTCCATACTACAGAGGGTCCAGGAGGAATTTGGATATCTGCCCGAGGCCGCCTTGTCTTTAATTGCGGATTTTTTGAAGTTGCCGCAGAGCCAGGTGTTCAGTGTGGCAACGTTCTATGACCATTTCTATTTGACACGCCGTGGGGATCATCTGGTTTCCGTATGCCAGGGTACTGCCTGCCATGTATTGGGCGCACGAGACATCCTGGAGACAGCGGAAAAGTGCCTTGGGATCAAGACAGGCCAGACGACACCGGACTACAAGTACAGCCTAGAGCGGGTAGCCTGCCTGGGATCATGCGCCCTGGCCCCGGTTGTCCTTGTGGATAACGAAGTCCATTCAAAAATGACACCAAGAAGGGTCAAGAAATTACTTGCAGAGGACCTTGATGACGGGAAAATCCAGACATGATCCTGCTGAAAAATAAAATCGGCGGATCCTCTTCAATTTTCCGGCCCATGAGACATAAGATAAATTCTGAATTTTGAATGTTTAATTAAAGTGAATATGGGAAAATCCATCTCAATACAATCAATAGAAGACCACAGAATAGATAGTGTGGAGTCGTTGAGACGCCTGAGGGAGATCCTTATTGCCGGTGAACAGACAACCGGCAAATTTGTCAATGTCTGTTGTGGAAGCGGTTGTATGTCTTCTGGGAGTGAACAAGTCAGGGAGGCCTTTGTCAGTGGAATCAAGGGGCATGAACTGGAAGATGAGATAAAGGTCAAAAAGACAGGTTGTCACGGATTTTGCGAGAGGGGTCCGATTGTGGTTGTGGGCCCAAAGAATATATTTTACCAGCACGTAACAAAAGAGGACGTGCCGGAGATCATTTCCGAGACATTGCTTGAAGATCGGGTGGTTGAAAGGCTCTTATATGAAGATCCCGTTACCGGTCAAAAGTGCCTTCATGAAAATGATATTCCTTTTTATAAGAAACAGAAAAGGATTGTACTGAAAAACTGCGGCAATATAGATCCCACCAGCATCGAAGACTATATCAGGGTCCAGGGCTTTGAGGCCCTTGCCAAAATCCTGTCGCAAATGACCCCCGAAGGTGTCATTGAGGAAATCAAACTCAGCGGTCTGCGAGGAAGGGGAGGCGCAGGGTTTCCGACCGGTATCAAGTGGGAAACAGCACGCAATGCCTCTGGTGAAGAAAAGTACATCATCTGTAACGGCGATGAGGGTGATCCGGGTGCCTTTATGGACCGAAGCGTTATGGAAGGAGACCCCTACAGCGTTATTGAAGGGATGATGATCGCCGGTTACGCAATCGGGGCCACTCAGGGGATCATATATGTGCGGGCGGAGTACCCTCTGGCTGTTCACCATTTGTCCACAGCTATCGCCAGAGCTACTGACATGGGACTCCTGGGGCATAACATCATGGGGAGAGGGTTTGATTTTGGAGTCAAGGTCGTAAAGGGG
Organism: uncultured Thermodesulfobacteriaceae bacterium; assembly: GCA_964585405.1. Classification (GTDB taxonomy): domain Bacteria; phylum Desulfobacterota; class Dissulfuribacteria; order Dissulfuribacterales; family UBA3076; genus UBA3076. The sequence continues at coordinate 15,033 of CAZPDU010000124.1, forward strand.
GCGGGAGCGTTTGTATGCGGAGAGGAAACAGCGCTTATCGCCTCCATTGAAGGTAAAAGCGGCCGGCCAAAACCAAAACCGCCCTTTCCCGCCATACAGGGGCTGTGGGGCAAACCGACGGTCATAAATAACGTGGAGACACTGGCAAACGTGTCCAGAATCATCCTGAATGGTCACGAGTGGTATTCCGGAATAGGCACCCCCACTGACAAAGGGACCAAGATATTCTCGCTCGTGGGAAAGGTCCGGAATGTAGGCCTCGTCGAAGTGGAGATGGGTACGACGCTTCGCGAGATTATATTTGACATAGGCGGAGGTATCCAGGGAGGGAAGAGTTTCAAGGCAGTCCAGACCGGCGGTCCTTCAGGGGGATGTATTCCCGAGGAGCTCCTGGATCTGCCTGTTGGTTACGAATCACTGGCCAAAGCAGGATCGATCATTGGGTCCGGAGGCATGCTTGTAATGGATGAGGACACGTGTGTTGTAAACATCGCACGCTACTTCCTCGATTTTGCCCGGAATGAATCATGTGGTCAGTGTACTCCATGCAGGCTCGGCACTAAGCAGATGTTCAAGATCTTGCAGGACATTACAAGAGGAAAGGGAAGACCAGGGGATATCGAGATCCTGCTCGAATTATCCGATGCCGTTAAGCAGGGCTCCATATGCGGCCTTGGAATGACAGTGCCTAACCCGGTATTATCTACCATACGTTACTTCCGCAAGGAATATGAAGAACACATCCTTGAAGGCCGCTGCCGGGCACTTGTCTGCAGATCACTTATTTTCTATCGTATCAAGGACTACAGGTGCAAGGCCTGCATGAAGTGTCTTCAGGCATGTCCGGTTGATGCCATTATAGGCGCGAAATGGCAGGTACACGAGATTGACCAGAGTAAGTGTATAAAATGCGGGACCTGTATGGAGGTCTGCCCCAAGCGGTTCAACGCAGTAGAGTGTGTTACCGGTCGTATAAAAGGCTCAGGTGATAAGGGTGAATGAAATTTCTTTGACCATAAATGGAATTGCAGTGAGGGCCGAAGATGGTGCTACAATTCTCAAGGCCGCTCAGGATGCAGGTATTTATATCCCTACCCTGTGCCATTGTCCTGATGTCTCGTCTATAGGTGTATGCCGCCTGTGTCTGGTCAGGATCAAAAATCGAAGGAGGCTTGAACCGGCCTGCCGGACCATTATAGAAGAGGGGATGGTAGTTATTACGGACGATCCTGAAATCCAACGATTGCGCCAAGTGATCCTTGAACTCATTCTGAGCGATCATGATTTTAACTGCCTTCTATGTCCAAAGAGCGGACAGTGCCGCCTTCAGGAGCTGGTGAACCGCATAGGTTTTAATGAACATCGGTTTAATCGCCTGGAGCATGTGGCCAAGGATCTTCCCATAGACACCAGCAATCCGTTTTTTGATTTTAACCCCAACAAATGCGTCCAGTGCACAATATGTGTCCGTACCTGCCATGAGATTGCAGGTAATGACGCGATCGACATGGCGTACCGAAGTTATGATCTTCGAGTAAGCACGTTTGCCGACAAACCCATTAAAGAGTCTATCTGTGTGTCTTGCGGGGAATGTATGGTGCGTTGCCCGGTAGGTGCCCTGATACCCAAGAAGGTCGAACATCCGACCCGTGAAGTAAAAACCACCTGTCCATACTGTGGTGTGGGATGCGGGCTTTATCTTGGTATCCGTGGAAACACCATTGTGAGGGCCAGGGGCGATGATGAAAGCCCTGTTAACCATGGAGGCCTGTGTGTTCGCGGGCGCTTTGGTTACGACTTCGTTAATAGTCCGGACAGGCTGTCTCTTCCACTTATGCGTGCTTACGATGAATATGCACAGCCGTCCTCTGTAGTTGAAGTGAACGAAGAAGGCAAACCAATTACATTGCCCCTTGTAAAGAGAGAAGGAAAGTTTGTGGAGATTACCTGGGACCAGGCAATCAAATATGTGGCCAGCAGTCTGGCCCATTACAAAGGAGATGAGATCGCCGCCATTTCTTCGGCCAGATGTACAAATGAGGAAAACTACCTGTTTCAAAAGTTCACCAGGGTGGCCCTGAAGACCAATAATATTGACCACTGTGCCCGTCTCTGACATGCGCCAACGGTGGCCGGTCTGGCCGCCAGTCTCGGCAGCGGTGCCATGACGAACTCCATCAACGAGATCAGTAAGGCGGCCTGCATCTTTGCCGTTGGAACCAATACAACAGCTAATCACCCAATCATAGGCAGACAGGTGACTAGGGCTGTACAAAAGGGGGCAAAGCTTATCGTGGCGGATCCCCGTCGAATACCTCTGTGCCGTTTAGCCGATATCTGGCTCAGGCTTCGTCCCGGAACCGATGTAGCGCTGATTAACGGGATAATGAGGGTCATTATCGAAGAAAATCTCATTGATAGATCTTTTATTGAGGAGCGATGCGAGGATTATGAGGCCTTTGAGACATCCATAATGGAGAATGATCTGGCAGCCGCTGAAAAAATCACCGGTGTTTCCATACAGGAGATAGTGAGAGCAGCCAGAATGTATGGCTCTAATTCACCTGCAACCATTCTGTATACCCTGGGTATCACTGAGCATTCGCACGGGACTGATAATGTCCGAGCCTTAGCCAACCTTGCTCTGCTCACAGGTAATATAGGTAAGCCTTCAACCGGCGTAAATCCCTTAAGAGGGCAGAATAATGTTCAGGGCGCCTGTGATATGGGGGCGCTTCCCAACGTATACACCGGTTATCAGGAGGTGGAGAATGAAGAGGTGCGGAGAAAGTTTGAAAGGGCATGGAATTGTAAGCTCAGCCCTTCAAGCGGGCTCAAAATGACCGAGATGTTTGAAGCGGCCCATGAGGGCAGGATCAAGGCCCTCTACCTGAAGGGCGAAGACCCGGTAGTCACGGATGCGGATACCACTTTCATCGAAAAGGCCATATCGCACCTGGAACTGTTTATCGTACAGGATATCTTTCTCACAGAGACAGCCCGATTGGCAGATGTTGTGCTCCCGGCTGCCAGTTTTGCCGAGAAAGACGGGACCTTTACAAACACCGAACGTCGGGTGCAAAGGGTCCGCAAGGCAATAGAGCCTAAAGGCAATTCGCGTCCGGACTGGATGATCATATGCGATATTGCAAAAGGCATGGGGGTTGAGGGTTTTGATTTTGACAACACCCAGGAAATTTTTGAGGAGATGCGCGGCCTGACCCCCAGTTACTCAGGCATCACTTATGAACGTATTGAGAAATCCGGCCTCCAATGGCCCTGCCCGGATAATGAACACCCTGGGACCCCTTATCTTTACAGCGAGCGCTTCAATACACCGAGCGGACGCGCAAAATTCGCGCCTGTTTCTTACCGGCCTTCGGCAGAGACCACCAGCCACGAATATCCTTTTATCCTTATCACAAGGCGAAGCGCCTTTCATTATCACGCAGTTATGACACATAAGGCAAAAGGCTTTGACGAGCTTCGAAAGGAGGAGCGTATTGAAATACATCCGGCTGATGCGGCTACTCTGGAGATCCAGGACGATGAAGTCATAAAAGTGAGCTCAAGGAGAGGGAGCATAAAGGCCAGGGCAAATATAACAGAAGTTGTACCTGCCGGTGTTGTGTGCATGACCTTTAATTTTGCTGAGACAAGGACAAATATCCTGACAAGCAGGGCACTGGACCCTGTTGCCAAGACACCTGAATTCAAGGTATGCGCAGTCAAAATAGAACGGGAAGAATCTGCATATATTACGAAAGACTATATGAGGTGGGGTACTGGAAAGATATAAATTCAAAAAAGGAAGGAATTAGCATCTATGGAAGTCAGCAACATAAGAAATTTCGCTCTTGTGGCCCAAAGTGGCAGCGGCAAGACCTCTTTGTCAGAGGCCATGCTTTTCACCGCCAAGGCGACTTCGCGCATGGGCAAAGTCGATGAGGGGACCTCGGTATTGGACTTTGAGCCTGAAGAGGTCAAACGAAACATGTCCGTCAGCACAGCGTTTCATCACCTGAACTGGAAAAAGGCCGAAGTTTACCTTATAGATACACCTGGGGATGACAATTTTCTCGCTGAGGCCAAGATGGCCGTCAGGGCGGCGGACAATGTGTTGTTCGTAGTAGATGCTGTAAGTCCGGTAAAACCGCAGACACAGAAGGTATGGTCCATTATCAAAGATTCAGGCCGTCCTGTCATTATGTGTGTCAATAAAATGGACAAGGAAAGGGCGGATTTCCAAAAGGCCGTGGATGCTATAAAGGATGCCCTGGGCCTGAGATTGGTCCCTGTTTTTCTGCCGCTTGGGGAACAGGAGGAATTCCGGGGTATTGTAGATCTTATACAGATGAAGGCCTTTGAGTTTGGCAATGATGGAAGCGGCACTGCCAAGCCGGTTGATATTCCGGCGGCCCTGCAGGACGAAGTTGAAGATTCAAGGGGCAATTTGGTCGAGTTTGCCGCAGAATCCGACGATGTGCTTCTGGAAAAATTTTTGGAAGGAAAAGAACTTACGCCTAATGAGATCGTTGCCGGTCTGAAACAGGGAATAACCAGCGGGGGTTTTATACCCGTGTGCTGCTGCTCAGCATTAAAAAACATGGCCAGCAACACGTTGCTCGACTTAATTGTAGAATTTGTGCCATCACCTGACGAGCTTGGAAGCGTTTACGGCACTGATCCTGTAAGCGGGGATGAAATATCACGTGATCCATCTCCTGAGGCCCCGGTGTCAGGTCTCGTCTTTAAGACCCTCACAGATCCCTATACAGGGCGTCTTTCCATTATCAGGGTCTATTCCGGCACGCTGAAACCTGACGGCTCACTCTATAACTCCCGCAAGGAAAAAACCGAGCGTTACGGGCAGATATTTGTACTTGAGGGTAAGACACAAAGACCTTTAAAAGAGGCCGGACCCGGTGAGATAGTAGCAATAGCAAAGCTCAAGGAGACAGCCACCGGCGACACCCTCTGTGACGCATCGAATACGATAATTTATCCTTTTACAGCTCTTCCTCCTCCGGTCCTGACCTATGCCCTCAAGCCCAGAAGCCGGGGGGATGAGGAGAAGATAACCCAGTCTCTCGCACGACTGCAGGAGGAGGACCCTACAATTTATGTGGACCGGGATCCTCAGACAAAGGAACTCCTGCTTTCAGGAAACGGACAGATTCATATAGATGCCACTGTTGAAAAGATGGCAAGGAAGTTCGGTGTACAGGTGGACCTTGCCCTGCCGCGCATCCCCTATCATGAGACCATTAAGACATCAAGGAAAGCCGTTATTTATCGACATAAAAAACAGTCCGGTGGAGCAGGACAGTTCGCCGAGGTCCACTTTGATATTTCACCGCTCCCAAGGGGTAAGGGCTTTGAATTTGAAGAGGCACTTGTGGGAATGAATGTACCGCGGAATTTCGTTCCGGGAGTGGAAAAGGGACTTAAGGAAGCCATAGGGACCGGACCACTTGCCGGATACCCGGTGGTTGATGTAAAGGTGCGCTTCTATGACGGCAAATCCCATGAGGTGGATTCTTCTGAAATTGCCTTTAAGATAGCATCCATAAACTGCTTCAAGAAGGGTGTGCTGGAGGCCAGGCCCGCACTGCTCGAACCCATTGTGAAACTTACCATAAATGTGCCGGATGACGCTGTTGGAGATATAATCGGTGACATAAACAGCAGAAGGGGCAAGGTTATGGGAATGGAGCCAGGCCAGGATGGACAGGCTATTATAGCGGTTGTGCCCCTGGCAGAGGTGCAGCGCTATATGCTGGACCTTAATGCCATGACCGCCGGCCGCGGGACATTTACCGTGGAGCAATCTCATTACGAAGAGGTGCCGCCTAATCTGGCAGATAAGATTATAAGCCAGGCCAGGGAAGAAAAGGCATAGAGGGACAGCCAGTGTATACTGCCGGTGTCCTGACTGTCAGTGACAGTGTTTTCAATGGGACAGCGAGCGACGAATCCGGTCCAGTAATCCGCCGGATGCTCGGACGGCACGGTTACAATGTGTTATTATACAAAACCGTCCCTGATGAATTACAGGATATCAGAGACATATTGATAGAGTGGACAGATATAAATCATTTGGACATCATAGTCACAACGGGTGGCACCGGA
>CAZPDU010000125.1:0-7298 GCA_964585405.1 uncultured Thermodesulfobacteriaceae bacterium
TCAAAGACTAAGGCTGAGGAGGTTATGCCGTCGACATCGTAGTCACCAAATACGGCTACCTGTTCCTTCCTGGCTACTGCCTTGACCAGGCGATCGACCGCCTTGTCCATGTCCATCATTTTCCATGGGTCGCTGAGTGATTTCAGTTTAGGGCTGAGGTGTTGAGAAACGGCCTCGGGTGTGTTTATCCCCCGTTGATAAAGAAACTTGGCAATAATGTCCGGGATCCCTGATTTCTTGGCAAGTTCATCAATTACCAACGTATTCAGAGAGGCGAAATCCCATGGCTTTTCGAGGATAACGGAATTCATGTCCAGGAGCCTAATCACGCCTCAAGGGGCTGTCAATTTGTTATATGGAATAAGGCATTGTCCCGTCAGCTATTCCAACGGTTCAAAAATTTCGTGTCTTTGCTATCAGGCCATTCTGATACATATTCACGAAACTATGAAAGATTGAAAATACGAGATGAAACAACTTTAAGTGCTCTTGTCTTCGCTGTGTCGTGATTAATTTTTTGTCTTCATACCTATAATCTTCGAATATGTGAAAGTTCTCCATGGCCCTGAATCGGGAGGCGGAGTGGATAGGCAGAGCTCCTCTTTTCGAACAGGATGTAAAAACTCTAATTTATGGGCATGAAGACAAATAGAGGCATCAGACAATGGAGTCTTAGCTCCGTATTTGACGTCACCCATCAGTGGACATCCTATTGCGGCGCATTGTACTCTCAGTTGATGTGGACGTCCGGTTTCCGGTTTTAGCTCAAGCAGATAGATGTCCCCTTTGGCCTCAAGTAATTTCCATGCAGTACGAGCGAGTTTCCCGGGGATTTTTGAAAGGCCTGGAGATATTATTCTAACGATATTTTTTGTGTTATTTTTTTTGAGTATATGCTCAAGCACTCCATGCTCAGATGGAGGCCTGTTTTCAGTCAGGGCAAGGTAAGTCTTGGACATTCTGTGTGTGCGAAGGTTTTTGGAAAGCCGGGAAGCGGCCTTTGATGTTACGGCAAGGCATACTATTCCCGAGACAGGACGGTCAAGTCTGTGAACTACTCCGAGAAAGACATTGCCAGGCTTGTTTCTGGTCTTTTTCAGATATATTCTGCCCCAGTCCAGCAGTGACATGTCTTTGCTGGAATCAGGGACAGTGGGAACACATGAGGGTTTTGAAAGTACCAGGAGGTGATTGTCCTCGTACAAGACCTTTACATGCCCTAAACGCTCCGGGTTTGAACCTTCAACAGCGATATTCTCTATACCATGTACCGGGATGAATGGAATCACATCCGCCCTGCTTTTGGGTCTCTGCATATGCGCGATTTTATAAAACAACTTTTAATACTGAATCATAAAAGGTCTTTTTATATATAAGGTTAAGAGACAGGATTATTTGTATATTCAATCAGACTTCATATCGACAATAATTGAAGAGACAAAACGAGCATCAATCGGTATGTCATTCGGCAGGTCTCTCCATTCTTCGTAAACGGTCATTAAAGATTCCCTCACAATTGAATCAAGCTCCTCGCATGAAAGTCCTGCCTGCTCTGCAACAGATTGCAGAGTCTCTGTGCAGTATTTGACTGTTTCTGATAGTGGGTCGTGCCCTAAAGATTTTTTTTCTTTATTGAGTGAAACAACAGGGCTGGATGGGAACCACTTGTTTCTCAAGCAGTTAAGTCTGTCTGCCGGTACAGGATAGACCTTCAATTCTTTACCTAATGTCTTTTGGGCAATGGCAGTCAAGAGGGCCTGGGGTAAAATAAATTCATTTGGGCTGCCCAGGTTGGTTGATGCCCAGGGGATCTCTTCGGCCCAGCTTTCCTTTGGGGGGGGGATATGGGCCATAAGTCGTGTCCATTTGTCTATGGTTATTATGATATTTTCAGCAGCGATAAGGTCTGCCTTATCACAGAATGGGCGATACCTGTCTTGAACCGGGTCCCATAACAGGGGACGTTCAAACAGCAGCCCCCTTAAGGCGTCTGCCCATGTATCAGACAGATACATGAAATCTTCGCATATCCGGCCGCTGTTCGCCAGGCTGCGGGCCTTTGCAGTCAATCTCCTGATCATGGTATTGGCAAACCTGATTATATCCTCCAGTGAACCGGATTTCAGTATTTCCTCCGGGGACCTATGCTCTGTCTCTGCCGCAGTTTCCAAACCCAGATTAAGAAAGGCGGCCACCTTGAAAAGGGATTTGCGCAATGCTTCAGGGTTATCAAGGTCGACCTCATCCACCATGAGGATTTTGTTTGCAGCCCCTACCCACTCCCCTATGACCCGTTCCATGACCTTTGTCCCGGACACCCCTTCTAGAGCGGCTCTGAGAACCGGATAGTCTCCTATATACAGAGTGGGTACAAAGGCCGGTAGTAGAACGTCATCCCCTTTTTCTTCTTTGAAGCAGGCATATTCAATTTTTCTAATGTTGTTACCCTGCAGGGGGGCATAGATATCTAGCGAATCGTAATAATCCGGAAGGCCCCAATCTCCTATTCTGGAACGCCGAAGACGAAAGGAATTTTCCAGGTTTTCAGCCTCAGTCCTCCAGAGAATGGTCTCTAATACGTCTCTGTAGAGGCCGGGAGACACCTCGATCATTTTTATGAGTAAACGCCCCAGCATCGGCTGTAATGCCTCTTTTTTAAAAAACACGAAATATACGTTATCCAAAGTAAATTTAGGAAGTAGGTCTTTGGCCTCCTGTATATCCATTTCATCAGGCCTTTTGTAGATTTGAACAAAGGGCCTTAATATTGAGGAAAGAAGAGTTTGGTCGTTTTTCATCAGCCACTGTATCCATGTTTCCAATGTCTCTTCGCCGATTTCAAAAAGAAGTAATATCCATGTCGCTATTTTTTCAGGCCTGAGTTCAGCCTTATGCCACCAGTCAAGATCGAATATGAACTGTAACTGTTCCGCATTGGCCAGATTCAGAATGTGGACGGCATCCTGAGGACCGATTGCCTTGACCGTCCAGAACAATTCTTCAACCGGCAGTCCCTGCACAAGGGCCGAGCTGTTATGAGAAAGAAGTATTATTTCCTGACGTTTTTCCCACTGGGTCATTAATACCAAAGATGCCTGTTCAGCAAGAGGCAGCTTATTCATAAGTGCTTCGGCCTCCGCCGGGGGCAGGGTCAAAAGTGAACAGGGTTTAGGGATACTCAAGTCTCCAATCCTTCCTACCGATAGAATAGACAGAATAGTGCTATACGTAAAATGACAATAATCATATAGGGCAAACCCCACAAGCAGGATTTTATTTTACTGATATTTGCTGAATTGTGAATTGATGAATTGAAAGATTCAAGGTATCTATTTATTCCGTACCGGGGAAATTTAGCGCCTTGCATTCCGTGTCTTTTAAGCAGAGTCACTTTTAACACCTTTTTGCATGGTAACCATTTACTGATTTTAATGCTTCAATCTAATTTTTTATTAAGGAACATAGAAAATTATGGAAAATATTCATGTTTTAGAGAGTCTTCTGTACAGCTGTTTTCAAAACAGCAGGATTGGACATCTTGTAAAGGGCATTGTTCATAATTTGAACGGTCCTATACAGATCCTGTCCATGCAGATCGAAATATTAAAAATGGATATCATAAAGGATATAAAGACTATTGAATCCGCCCTTGCCATAAACCTGCCGGACAATGCCGTTCAAAGTTTCAAGGGCCTTTCAGACAATATGCAGAGGAGTATGGAACGACTGTCGCAAATGGATGAAGCCCTGACTCGTATGGAGAACATGGTCAATGTAATTACTAATAGAAGTCAGGACAGGGAAGACGGGCGGAGGCCTTTAATCTTAAATCAGGTACTTGAACAGGAACTGGAATTCTGGAATGCAGATCTTTTTTTCAAGCATCAGGTGGAAAAAAAGTTGGTTTTGCCCGATATTCCGACTCTGATTGTCATTAATGAAGGATACCTGCGTGATTTGATCGATGGCTTGTTAGATGCCTGCATAAAACAATTACAAGAGACCACAGAACATGAGCTGAAAATAATATTGCGCCAGGAAGGTGCGTCTAAGTGGTTTTTAGAATTTGAACATACAGGCAGTGCCTTTCCATCTGACTGGGATCAAGATGTCAGGAAATATTCCTCGAAGGTCAGTGAGCATACCCATGACACATACGACTACCGTCTTTTCCTGGCCTTGAATCTGGCAAGGGTAAGGGCTGAACAAATTGGGGGTACTTTGAAGATAGAACCGCAGAAGGCCTCCTGCATGTTACCTGATAAAAAATAAGGATTCTGACTTATACAGTGTGGTTTAAAGACCGACAATTTGCGCGAATTCAATTCGCAGGTGTAGCGTGTTGATCAATTCCTTGGTTTTATTTTTTAAGCCCTCTTTGTCCTGCTTTCCTGCAAATCTAAGGCCCGGCTAATGGTTTTAAAGGCAGTTTTCTACCGTTTTTTGTCTTTATAAAACAGGCAGCTTGAATGGGAGCTATCGCGTACAACTATTGAGGGGAAACGTTTTGATTTAAATCCCATAGCTCTGCACCCATGAGGAAAATCTTTATCCCATGTGACATAGTAGTGTTCACATTTATGGCAATCGATTATTTCATAAGGTTCTTTGCCAGAGGATATTTTTATATATCTTTCATGTTTTTTCGTGATCACCGTGCCTTTAATCCTTTTTTGGTCTAAAAAAACAGGGGGTCCTTTCTTTCTAATCTTATCGAATAAATCCTGCTATAAAACAAATCGAAAATTTGCTGAAATTTTCAGGGACTCCCTGGGGGGTCTGATGTGGAAATACTTTGGAACGGATGCAAGGTTATGGTAGGCTGAATTGAAAAATATCAGGGGAACAAAAGAAGGATTTACAGCATCGTTGTTGATTAAAAGGTGGAACATGATGAAACGATATCATTTTTTCTTTGTTTTTGTCCTTATCTTATATTTTAGCTGTTCAGGATGTACCAGTTCCGAGTTGAAGGATGCGAAGACTGCTTTAAAGGCGGCTAAAGAAAAAATAGGCCTGCTGGAGTCCTCATTGAAAGAAGCCGATGAAGAGCTTGAATCAGTTAAGGCTGAAAACCTGAGACTGACGGAAGAGATTGCGAAACTTCAGAAAGATTTTAATACGCTTGAACGCAAAAATACAATTCTTTCAGGCACATGTGAAAGACTTGAGGTCTGGTCGAAAAAACTTGCGGATGGATATGGACCAGGCATCTGGTATATGGATGAATCCACCCTTCCAGTCTTTGTCAAGTCAATGAAGTCATCGGATATTAATGGGATTGTCCAAGAGTTGAACGAGAGGTTTAGCAGGGACCATCTGCCTGATGTTATTCTCAAAAAAGTTGATGACAATACGGCATATCTGGGTATCGACGACGATGATCTGCTGACACGGAGAATGGGGTCGCATGGAGCCAGGAGCTATATCAACGCTGTAACTTACTCTATTACATCTGTTAAAGGTATCGATTGTATATGGCTGGATTTTGAGGAGGGAGATCACGCAGCGCCCGGTGAATACTGCAGATGAATTCCGCTATCCAGCCGTTCATAAGGGGTTTTTCACCTTTTCCCCCGTGAATCAGGTCTGCCGCACTGGCAAACGATCATGCAAGTCCAGTCTTGGGATTTAAGGGTGAACCGTGAAAGGGTCCTGATGCCGATGACATCAATTTGTTGAACTATTCGTTGCCCTGACTTTTGTCTGCAGTTTTGCTGAATATTAATTTCTTGATTTTCCGGTATTGAATTTCAGGTATACTTGATGAAAAGGAGTGTACGGTTTGACTGGAGATATAAAAATGCAGGAGAATAATATAGGCGCTGCTCCAAAAGTGGCTCCGAGACGATTTGGCTGTCTGCAGGTATTTGGATTAATTGTAATTACCGTCATCATTACTGTGGGGTTGACTATTTTCCTCTTTAAGACCTACCTTTTTCCATCAGAATTCAAGCCGGTGACACTGAACCCCGCTGAAGAAAGGGCCCTGGCCTTGAAATTGGAAAAAATCGACTATATGGGGACAGGTCTTGTTCTGCATAAAGACCATGACCTCAGGAATTCATCAGAATCAGGGCGGTCTATTCCAAAGACCCCTCTGGAACCGGAACCCTATAGTGAAAAAGGTGCTGAGAGGGAAATTGAATTCACTGAAAGGGAACTTAACGGAATGCTGGCAAAGAATACGGATTTGGCAGATAAATTGGCAATTGATTTATCTGAAAACCTTATCAGCGCAAAACTACTCCTGCCTGTTGATCAGGATTTTCCAGTATTTGGAGGTAAAATTCTCCGTTTCAGGTCCGGTATGGACGTTTCATACAGGCAGGGCAAGCCGGTTGTTATACTCAGAGGCATTACCATTATGGGTGTACCTGTTCCGAATGCGTGGCTGGGGGGAATGAAGAATATTGATCTGGTCGAGGAATTTGGTACTGAAAGAGGATTTTGGAAGACCTTTTCCGATGGCGTGGAGGATATTAAAATAGAAGAGGGTCGTTTGAAGGTAAGGCTGAAAGAATGAAGACTTATATCTTAACCGAGTCAGAATTATTTTTGGTACTGAATACCCTACTTATATCTTGAATTCAGGATGCTGTTATGACCGAGAAAAAATTTGATCCCCAGAAACTGCATCGATTGAATAATCCTCAAAGGCTGCTGGATATTCCTCCGGAATATATCTGGAGTAAGATAAATATAGAAAGGCCTGAGGTGTTGGTTGATATAGGTGCCGGTACGGGTTTTTTCAGTATACCTTTTCTCAAATATACGAATAACGGGCGAATTTTTGCCTGTGATACATCGAATATCATGATCCAGTGGATGATAGAAAATGTCTGTCCTCAATATACCAACATAATCCCGCTGCACATGGAGGAAAATACCGTGCCTCTCGAAGACGGTATTGCAGACCTGGTCTATATGATAAATCTGCATCATGAGCTGGACGAACAGGAAGCCATCGTTAAAGAATCATTCAGAATCCTGAAGGATAACAGCGTTATAGTAATTGTTGATTACAAAAAAGAGAATATGTCCGAAGGGCCGCCTCTGCATATCAGGTGTTCACCTGAACAGGTCAGGGACCAATTGATGGGCGTTGGATTTAAAAATGTCAAGGCTTTTAATGAGCTACCGAAGCATTTTCTGGTCATTGCTGAAAAGAGTTAGCTTGATTTTTACTTCACTGCTCCCGGCGGAGTCCAATCGCTGAATCTGCATAAAAGGCCTTAATTAACCGTTCCAGGGCAATTACAAGGTGAACAAAAGGGAAGTCAGGCCAGTCAATATCT
>CAZPDU010000126.1:0-6662 GCA_964585405.1 uncultured Thermodesulfobacteriaceae bacterium
TGAGTAAGGCAGTGCGGAGCACATAAAATTTATGCAATCTACAAATAGCCAAATAACCAAATCACCTCATCCTTTCACTCACCTCCATCTTCATACGGAATACAGCCTACTTGATGGTGCCATCAGGCTGAAGGACCTTTTCCCCAAAGCAAGGAAATATGGCTACAAGGCAGTAGCTATAACAGATCATGGAAATATGTATGGAGTGCTCAGATTTTACGAAGAGGCCCTCAGAAACGACATAAAGCCGATTATCGGATGTGAGGTCTATGTTGCGCCCAAAGGACGCAAGGACAGAAGTGCGCGGAGTTCCAGAGAAGCCGCCTTTCATCTTGTCTTACTGGCTCAAAATAATATCGGATATAAGAATCTCCTGAAACTTGTCACTGCTGCCCATTTTGAAGGCTTTTTTTATAAGGCCCGAGTGGATCTTGAACTTCTGGAAAATTTAAATGAGGGTCTGATAGCGCTCTCTGCCTGTCTTCATGGTCAGATTCCGGCAGCCATTCTCAACCAGGATATGAAAAGCGCAAAGGCTATTGCAGAGACCTATGCAGGCATATTTGACAACCGTTTCTATCTGGAGATTCAGGAAAATGATATAGCCGAGCAGAAAGTCGTAAATCAGGGGCTGGTGACACTTGGTAAAGAGCTGGGGCTTCCAGTGGTCGCTACCAATGATTGTCACTACCTGGATCCTGAAGATGCCAAGGCCCATGATGTCCTGCTGTGTATACAGACTAACAAAACGGTCAATGACACGAACAGGATGCGATTTTCCACCAATAAACTTTACTTTACCTCTCCTGAGGAGATGGCCGAAAGGTTCAGAGATCATCCTGATGCGCTGTCCATGACGTGTGAGATAGCCGACAAGTGCAATGTGGAGCTGGAACTGGGAAGGCGCCACTTTCCGCTTTATCCAATAAAAGAAGGCGAGACCTACAGCGGACTTTTTGAGGCCGGTGCCAGAAAAGGGCTTGAGGAGCGTTTTCAGGAGGATGAAATCCAGAAAGAAGAATATTATGTTCAATACAAGGAAAGATTAGAGACGGAGATATCGGTCATCAAGGAAAGGGGTTTTGCTTCTTATTTTCTCATAGTTGCAGATTTTATTAACTGGGCAAAGTCTCAGTCCATACCCGTAGGACCTGGCAGAGGTTCTGCCGCAGGCTCTCTGGTGGCCTATGCCATGAGGATTACAGAGATCGATCCGGTAAAGTACGGCCTCTTTTTTGAGAGGTTTTTGAATGTAGAGAGGGAGTCTCTTCCTGATATAGACATTGATTTCTGTATGAATCGACGGGATGAGGTCATTCACTATGTGACAGAAAAGTACGGAGGTGAAGACTTTGTAGCCCAGATAATCACGTTCGGTCAGATGAAGGCCAAGGCAGTAATCAGAGACGTTGGCAGGGCCCTTGGAATACCGTATCAGGAAGTGGACCACATAGCCAAACTGGTGCCGGACCAGCTCAATATTACCCTTGAAAAGGCCCTCAAGATAGAGCCGGAACTTGAGCAACTTGAAAAAAAAGATTCGAAAATAGGGGAACTGCTTAACATAGCGCGAGCCCTTGAAGGTCTTCCGCGCCATGCCTCAACTCATGCGGCAGGAGTGGTTATTTCAGACAGACCTATGGTGGAATATCTGCCACTTACGAAGGGACAACATGGTGAGACTGTCACTCAGTTTGCCATGAAGTATGTGGAAAAAACCGGGCTTATCAAGTTTGATTTTCTGGGATTGAGGACCCTTACGGTAATAGATACGGCCCTCAAGCTTATCAGAGATCACCTGGGGACGAATATTAATCTGGCCAGGATTCCCCTGGATGATCCAGAGACCTATAAACTTTTGTCAAGCGGGAATACTACCGGGGTCTTCCAGCTGGAAAGCCCTGGCATGAAAGACCTGCTGCAGCGCATGAGACCATCAGGCTTCACTGACATAATAGCACTGGTAGCCCTTCATCGACCGGGACCCATGGAAAGCGGCATGGTGGACCAGGCGGTAAAGGCCAAAAATGGGGAGATAGAGGTCACCTATCTTCTGCCGGAGCTCGAGTCCATTCTCAAGGAGACATACGGCGTCATAGTTTATCAGGAACAGGTGATGAAAATAGCCCAGGTACTGGCTGGATACAGTCTTGGTGAAGGGGATATCCTGAGAAGGGCCATGGGGAAGAAAGATCATAAGGAAATGGCCGCACAGCGGGACCGTTTTCAATCAGGTGCAGTAAGGCACGGCATTCCTGATTTCAAGGCCAAGATCATCTTTGATCTGATGGAGAAATTTGCTGGATACGGCTTTAACAAGAGTCACTCAGCGGCTTATGCCCTGATAGCGTATCATACCGCCTGGTTAAAAGCACACTATCTCGTGCCCTTTATGGCTTCATTGCTGTCCAATGAACTTGGAAATACAGACGGGGTGGTTAAATTCATAGGCGAGTGCAGGGCAAGAGACATTCAAATACTACCTCCGGATGTCAACTACAGCAAGGTGGATTTTACCATAGAGGCGGAGAGTATCCGGTTTGGCCTTGCAGCCGTAAAAAATGTCGGATTAGGTGCGATA
Source organism: uncultured Thermodesulfobacteriaceae bacterium (assembly GCA_964585405.1). Classification (GTDB taxonomy): domain Bacteria; phylum Desulfobacterota; class Dissulfuribacteria; order Dissulfuribacterales; family UBA3076; genus UBA3076. The sequence continues at coordinate 2,582 of CAZPDU010000126.1, forward strand.
GACGCCATTGTTCACGAAAGAGAGGAAAATGGCCGATATTCCAGTTTTGAGGACTTTTGCTCCCGGGTTGATCTAAAAAAAGTCAACAAGCGGATGCTTGAAAGCCTTATAAAGTGCGGGGCCTTTGATTCCCTCGGACATAGACGTTCGCAAATGATTGCCGTCCTGGACACAGCTCTTGATATCGGCCAATCCAAAAGAGAGGAAAGGCTTTCAGGCCAGATGTCTCTCTTTGACTCTATGGCGCAGGCATCTCCTGAAAGACCACGTGAGTCCGTGCTGATCATGCCTGATATACCCGAATGGTCACAACTTGAATATCTTGCCAATGAAAAGACTTATCTGGGGTTCTATATCAGCGGACACCCCCTGGATCCATACAGAGATGACCTGTTGAGGATGGCAAGTGTTCATACAGGTAATGTTTCAGGTATGGTGGATGGAAGCCAGATTGGTCTTGCGGGGACGATTCGAATCAACAAGGAAATCATCACCAAAAAGGGAGACAGGATGGCATTTCTGACCCTTGAGGACTTAAACGGCTCTATTGAAATCGTCTGCTTTCCAGAGATATACGCAAAGGCAAGGGAATTGATTGATGCCGATTCACCTGTGTGGGTAGCTGGGACGCTTAAGAAGGAAGATGACAAGAAAATCAATAAAATAATTGCAAATTCAATGCAGCCGCTGAGTGAGGCCTGTAAACAGAAAGTAAGAGGGCTCCTGGTCGAGCTCAGGGGAGACTTGGTAGGCCCCTCGATACTTAGGCCTCTCCAGAATCTGTTCAACAAATATCATGGATCATATCCTGTGAAACTGTCTATTATTATCAAAGACAGAGGCCGGGTAGTTCTGAGCCTGCCTGAAGAATATAATTTGAGTATAAGCCCTGAGCTTACCGGCAGCATGAATGATTTATTGGGTTACGCCGGATTAAAACTGCAATACGATCCGCAGAACAATAATTAACATAATGGTTCATAATTATCCGCAGGCGGAAAGTGAAATTACTAATCGGGATCAGGAAATGAACGCACTATTCAAACAACCCGGGCATAAGAATACGGAACAGGCCTTATCCATTCTTCAGGATGGCGTAAGGCACCATGGAGTGAGGCAGGTGGTCGTTGCTTCCACCTATGGAGATACGGGTCTTGCCACTGCAAAGATCTTTACCGGAACGAATATCAATGTCATAGTCGTTACTCATAATGCCGGATTCAGGGAGCAGGGCAGCATAGAGATGTCTTCCGGGGTCAGGAAAGAAATTGAGGCCTTAGGGGCCAGAGTTTATACCGGAACCATGCCCTTCAGAAATATCGGCACTGCAATAAGAGAAAAACAGGGCTGCTCTCAGCAGGATTTGATAGCCAATACCCTTCGCCTTCTTGGGCAAGGCATAAAAGTCTGTGTTGAAATAGTGCTGATGGCTTCGGATGCGGGGCTTATCGCACCTGATGATATACTTGCAGTAGCTGGGACGTCCAGGGGAGCGGATACCGTGGCATTGATATCACCTGCATCATCCAACAAATTCTTTGACCTGAAGATCCGCAGCATTCTGGTCAAACCTGTTGACTGGTGAGGGGCATTTAAAGGACTACAGGTATTATAATATTAAAATGAATACCGAAGGAATAAAGATCGTCTGCCAGAATCGTAAGGCCAGGCATCAATATCATATTGAAAATACCGTTGAGGCCGGACTTGTACTTTTCGGGCCGGAAGTCAAATCTCTGAGAGAGTCAAGGGCCAGCCTTTCTGATGGATATGTGGGCTTCAAACATGGAGAGGCATGGCTGTATAATGTGCATATATCTCCATATCCTTATTCAGCCGATAGCGTTAGGCTGGATCCGACAAGGGCCAGAAAACTCCTTCTTAACCGCCGGGAAATACGGAAATTGATGGGAAAGATACAAGAACGGGGATATGCCTTGATACCACTTCGAATATATTTCAAAGATGGCAAAGCAAAGGTGGAACTCGCCCTGGGCAAAGGAAAAAAGCTGTATGACAAGAGGGAGACAATGAGGCGGAGGACCCTGGAACGGGAATTCCAGAAGGACTACAAGATACGTTAATGACTCATCTTTTGTATTAAAGGCCGGGAACTAAGTCACAATCGACCGGACAAGGTCGCCGCGGCCCACTATCCCCACAAGCTTTTTCCCCTTCATTACAGGTATGGTGCTTATGCGTTTTTCCGCTATAATGCTGGCCACTTGGTCAATAGGGGTCTCATCCTCTACTGTAATGACTTCCCTTGTACAGATATCTCCTGCTGTAGTGCCTGCCATCTTTCTGAGTTCCTTATCCAGTTTTTTCGGGTTTTCCAGAAAGATGGCCGAATCCATAAAAAATAACACGCTGGGGATATGCAGTCTTTTGTTCTGGTCAATAAGATCGGCCTCGGTTACAATCCCACCGATGTTTCCGTCATCATCCACTACGGGCACGCCGTTAATGCGATGCTCAGACAGCAGTTTGGCCAGATCAACCACTGATGTGTCGAAATGAACTGTGATGACAGGTGATGTCATAATATCTTTTGCTTTTCGCATTAAACAAACCTCATAAAACCCTTGTGGATTTTAATCTGCGTCCTTTCTTATGCCCTGAACCAAGTTACTGCTGCCTTAAGTTTTTCACATGTTGATGCCGGCTTCTTCCACAATTACACTATATTTGTAACCTGCTCCTAAATCCTTGTCGGTATAAAGTGTGCCGCTGACAGTTACCACATCTCCAACCGAAGGCATATCCTGAGATGTTACAACAAGGTCATAGTTTCCTTTTTTTTCGTCCCCGGTTCCATCCTGGAGATGGATCCAATTCTTTCCCAGTATCCTGGGAAGGACTTTTACCACTTTACCTCTCACAACTACTTTGTTATTGCACAGACCGGATTTTTTCTCGTAGATTTCAGCAACAGTATATGTGTTTTGACCTGTGGCCTTTTCAACTTTCACGTCATCATCAAACGGTGTGCTGACGCCCATTCCGCTGCCTGCCGGGGCCTTAATCATGCCCATGGGCGAATCCCCCGAAGGCATTTTCATGTCTTTTCCGGCCTGGCCGCCTCTTTCAGATACAGACCCAGGCGACAGGATGACCCTTTCAAATGTACGATTAAGTGTGCTGCTGGTGAAATTGACCATCTCTATGCCTGGCTTGAGGACAATCTCTTCTCCCACAGAGACCTGCATTTCAGGCACTGCCACCCACACTTTTTCTCCTTTGTCATCCAGCAGAATATAGGTGTATCCAGCGCTATCAATGGATTCTGCCACCTTGCCTGACAGTGAGTCCATCTCAGCAGGGACTTCCGTACCCGTATTCGAAGGAAGGTGATTTTCAGAATTTTTCCCGGAATCGCCGTTACAGGAAATCAGGGCGAATGCTGAAAAAAGGATCAATAAGGTTCCAAAAAAATGTATGGTCATGATACGTCGAATCATTTTATCTATACCTGTCTTTTGATATTTTTGTATTCACCAGCTTGGGAAAAATATGCAGAATCAATCACTAGAATGCGACGGTACGAGAATATGAAACAAACACCTAAAAGTCAAGTCGGTGCGACGATCCACGAATTTCCCTTTCGTGTGTTCACGCCTTTCCGCCTTTGTTATGATTCTTTTCCGCCCCGTAAGGATAAATCAGACTATTATTTTGTTTTTGGCCATAATGTCACTTTTGTTGCGCCCCAGCCGCCTGCGTCATTTCCCAGCAGTGTAAAATCGCGCACTTCAGGCAGGCGGCCCAGGATGGAATGGACAGTGCGGCGAAGGGTGCCGGTCCCTTTTCCATGGATTATGCGCACCTCTGTGATATCTCTATCCCGGCATTCGGCCAGGTAATCCGGCACCAAGTCCTTTATCTCCCGGGGATTAAAGGTGTGCAGATCAAGGATTCCGTCAATGGGGAATTCGATTACAAGCTCATCATTAATATCCATCACTTTATCTGATCAGCAAGGTATTAAGAATAATATTTCGGCATTACGTTCGACATGGATATTATCTGTGCGGGCCCATAAGCCATGAATGAAACACTATAATTGCTATCGTGCCGACTA
>CAZPDU010000127.1:0-5005 GCA_964585405.1 uncultured Thermodesulfobacteriaceae bacterium
TCTCCAGTACCCGCCTGATATGAGGATCATCCACCTGTTCCGCCTCTCCATCATAATGGGGAATCAGCTTCACCTCGTAATCAATATAAGACTTCAGCAGGGTCTCCCGGCTGGATGGATCGTGGGGATAAGGAGCCGGTGTAAAATCAGGCTCTCCACCCAGTTTACCTATGATCATACCCAGCCAGTGAAAATGCCACATCTCCTCTCTGGATATGGAGATCAGGCTGGCGCCCAGAGGCGTATCTTCTCCCTCCATATAGCCGTGAACCATATAGCGTATTATGGCTGCGTGCTCATCGGCAAGATCCTTGTTTAACCTGTCAATCAATGTCTGTTTATCCATCAGTAACTTCTCCTTGTGTCTTTACACTTTGTAAATTAATCCGTTTTAATTTCTGGGATTCTGAACCTGTTGTGTGTGGAGCGTTATGATATGCAGGATCTCCTGCATCGAAACGGGCCTGTGCAGAAATAGCCTCAAGAATTCCCTTTAAGGTTGTTTGAAGTCTACACCGTACATTATGAGTATGAATACTCTCAAGACTCAGGGATTCTACAATAATTTCTGTGGTTTCAGGCAGTTTTCCCCTGAATCTTTTTCCCACTTCCCTTGCAACTTCTCTGACTACGTCTTCTGCAAACTGTGGATAGCAATGTGCCTTTAAAACAATTTCTGCTTCATCCGGACGTTTAAGCAGATCTTGGGTAACATGCAGGGTTGACTCCAGACACTGCAAAATCTCCTCGTAGGCGGGATGATCACCCTGGACCTCCACACTGAGCTTTGTCTCCGCCCGCTGAGAGTGTGTCAGGGTGGGAAGCTGAGCGTCAAATACCTTGGAAAGGACCTGGTTGTACATCTGAGTACAGGGACAGGCGGTTATATGACAGAGGCCTATGCCGATTAGTGTTTTTAAAGACAGTTCACCCCCTTTACTGAATGCACGAACATCAGCGCTCATATCAACCGCATCAACGGATGTCCTCTGGCTAACTGAGGTTCTTCTAATCACCGGGGCCTTGCCTGTAACCAGCACCCTGGCAGATTCCCCCCGCTGTTTTTCCAGCACCAGCAGTGCCAGTTTCTGAGCATAGGAGCGTATATCGGGAAAACTCATGTGGTGTAGTTGTGATATTGCCTCTTCGATCCTGGACATGTGAATTCCACGCACGTTTCCAGGAAGATCAACATATATTTCGGTATTGAATGGGAGCATGCCCTGGGGCAGGTTGACCCATACCATCTTTTCGGAAATGCCTACCTCGGTAAGTATTATCTGAAAGGCAGGCGCCTGATCAGGCACGTCTTTGCCTTCATGAAGGACCCTTTGATGTTCTGAAATCCGAATCTGCGGTATCAGACCAGGCCTTGCATTTTCATACTTGTGTACCACTCCTGAACTGTTCGCCATCTATGTCTCCCTTCGAAGGTAAATAACTGCATCCTTTCTATCCTATCAAGGTCCTCAGGCTTTGCCTTACCGCTGGTTTGCAAAAACTCCATGATTCGCCTCAGGGCCTTCTGAATCTCCATGCACCCGTTTTGTAAACAACAAAGGCTCCCTCCATGCAGGATACGGTGGCTGATAACCTTCGGCACAAAGCCAAAGGGATACCGACAGGAGAGCTTGAGAAAAAATACCCAGTCTTCCCCTATCCTCCCCTGACCAAATCCGCCTACGCTTTCAAAGGCACTGCGTGTAACTGCCACAGAAGAAGGTACCATAAAGCACCACTTGGTTAGACTCTTAAAACAGTCGCCGCTGACCTCTTCACCTACCTCAGGGATGAAGAACTCTTTCTGAAGCAGCAAATCTCGCGTCATGGTCACACCATAAGCCACATGAAAACCCTTTTGTAGCATTTGAATCAATGATTTCACATGAAAAGGCAACCACTTGTCATCGGAATCGAGAAACATGAGCACATCGCCCCCGGCGGCGACAGCACCCTCATTTCTGGCAAGGCCGGGGCCCAATCCTGGGGTAGAAACTAATTTCACCTGAGGAAAACGTTTTAGGATAGATCTCTCTGTACCATCAGTAGATCCATCATTTACGACCACTATTTCAGGCTGATATTCATCCTGGGCCAGCGCACTCTCTATGGCCGTAATGACCATGTCTCTTCGATTTCTGGTGGGAATGATACAACTTACCTGCATAATAAGTCTATCTCCCTGGAGGAAAACAAAAAAGGCCTATCCCTGACCTCAATGCCGCCTGCATACTCACGCGTACCTGATTTCTGCGCCTGCCGCAGGCACATTAACTCTTGGCATGGACAGAGCCACATCCCGCTGAAGGGCCAGGCCATGTCCTCTTTCAAGACAGGCCGGCCTTCAGCAATCATGCAAACAACATGGATGAAATATCTGTAACGAAAGCAATGAAATTCAAAGTACTATTATCTGGCCTCCAGAATTAACGTTGCGCTATTGACCGGAATCGGGGAATACTCAAACGCAGGCAATTCAAGAAACTCACCCACAGAGCTGGGTACCTGGCTGTAAAAAAGCGTAGCTTTGATGGTCAATTGCCCTGGGGCAACCTCTGCCGGTACAGACCATGTATAATTCTCAATCTTGGTCTCCATGGGACCGATCCTGTAATCAACCAGGGTGTTGTTCTCAGTATACCATTGGCAGATAGTCATGCGTCCCTTTGGATCCAAGAAAGGTCTTCGGAAGATTCGGGCACCCTCCTGGACATTGCCGTCTCGTTTTAATCCCTTGAAGTCCTTGATTTCCATGATCTCTCCCATGGCCTGATATGCAATGGCATCGGGATCGGCAATAGTATATTCTTCTCCATTAAAGCCCTTGCGATCCACGGGTATAGGATAGTGCTTACCCATGGAGTCAATGGCCCAGACCTCCATCCATAACATACGTTCTTCGGTGGAACCCGTGGGAATACAGTGTCCCGCTTTACCATTAAAGAGTGCTGCCCGCAGTTCCAGTTTTGAACCACTGGTTATTTCCTTGTCTTTGCTGTAAAGGGCCAGGTCAAGAGAACCGGCAAGCTTGCTGGGGAAGTGGGAACCATGGAAGCTGTGATGGGCAATATCTGCCCTTTCTTTTCCACCAAAGGCGGACTGGCCTGGTGCGTGATACATATGGCAGTCCTGACATCTCTTGCCGCCGTTAGAATGAGGGCTGGCCTTCCATTCCCTGTAAGTGGACTTGACCCACGCCCCATAAGGGCTCTGCTCGTCATGGCATGTGGCACAGAGCTCTGGACTTATGGTAAACTCGGAATATTTCACATCATGGGCAGGGGACTTTGCGTCGCCCCTTGGCCCCTGTTTCACCTTGTCCGGCTCAATCACAAAGCTGAAATTAAAAGGGACTTCCTCAGTAGTTCCGGTAATGTTGTGGCAGATCTCGCAACTCACGCCTTCATTGGCCCTGGTACCGGCTTCAGCAGGCTTTGGAGGGATATCCCCGCTCAAAAAGGCAAGAGGAGCATGACAGGCAATACAGGCACCTTTTACCCCGGATACCTTTTCAAGCTTCAAGGCATGCGGCAGGGCCAGCTTGAAATACTCGACCTGATCCCATTCATGGGTATAACTCTGTGACATCAGGCTCTGCTGCCATTCCTGATGAATCTCCTTGTGACACATTCCGCATCTCTTGGGCTGTTCAAAATCTCCGTATGAGAACTTGCCCATCTCGGCACCGTAAACCAGGAAAGGCCAAATTAACAGGATCAACGTCACCATTAGACATGCTCTTAGCTTCCTCATAAAATCCTCCATCTATTTTCCTTAACAAGGTAATCTGACCATGGGTAAAGACACCCTGTTCAGGTGACCTGTTTCTCTGTTCACCTGAACAGGGTTATGTGCTCTTTACACAAATTCTCTCATAACAGCCGCAGACCCTTACAGACCATTACCTTAATTTCCTTGGCTTTTACTCTCTAGTTTAAATTCCAGCCAGTCAAGCATCTCCTGAATATTTTTTGACGTATACCAACGACCATTGGCGAAGACACCGTAGTCGGCCCCTGCCATGGCGGAAGCAAAACGAGTGGAATTGGCAAAAAATAGCCAGTGCTCTACCCACTTCTTTTCTATGGCCTCGTTAAAAATGCTGTCATTCTGTCCCAGACCTTTAGCCGCTCCCTTATCCCAGGCAGCAAGAAGAATCTTGGTCGCAGTCAGAGTCGACTGATTCGTGGTCCTGATGGTATTTTCATACCTGGCGTATTGACCCTTTACCCATCCATCGCTATGACATGTGAGGCATATACTCTGCATATTCCCGCGCCTCTTTTCCTGCTCACTGGCATCAATAAGATAGTCTGCTGCCGGCTCCCCTGTGAGTTCAGTCGGCAGAGGCAGGCCAGCCTTGTTTCTGATGATGGTGGTATCCGGAGATTTTGGATGGCTGTGGGCATAAATTCCAAAAAGTCTCCAGGCACTTCGGTCATTCATCTGGTGGCTTCTTTCTGCGACTATTTCACCCTCACCCGTGACGATTAAACTGACATGACAGGTGGCACAGGTCGGGGCCGTGAAATCTCTTCCCACTGTCCAGGGAACCGAGTTGAAATCCCACTTTTTATTCAGTGAGGAGTAAATATTTCCGTGCTTGCTGACCTCATAGACCTTATATGCCGGGACATCAGGTCCCTTGTGACATTCAGAGCAGGTAGAAGGTTTTCTGGCCATCTCGATAGAAAATGCGTGTCGAGTATGACAGGAAGTACATGATCCCATGGTACCATCAGGATTCAGTCTTCCCACACCCGAATTGGGCCAGCCTGAAAGGACAGGAAACCCCATGCCACCCATTACTGTCTCTCTGGTCTTCATACCCTCGACCTTTACCAAGGTGCCGTGGCAATAAAAGCAGGAATCAGCATCAGTTTCCGTATCCGGCGCTGTCAGTACAGTCTTCATATCCTTAAGAGACTGAATGCCGTTCACCGAGTCTACCAGATCACGATAAACAGGGTTATTATTAAGATTTCCATAGGCGTGCGACATTATG
>CAZPDU010000128.1:0-24546 GCA_964585405.1 uncultured Thermodesulfobacteriaceae bacterium
TACCCCCCAATCCCAACATGGTACGACCTATGCCGTTGGCAGCAGCCATCCTGATAATGATCTGAAGTGCCTCTTTATTGAGGAAACGTCCATCTCCTCCGAGGACTATGGTCTTTCCCCTGATTTCACCTATGACATCAAAGACAGACTGTATAAAATTCTCCAGATAGTGGGGTTGCTGAAACGTAGTCACCTTTTTGCGAAGGCCTGAAGTGCCGGGCCGCTGGTCTTTAAAGGGCCTTGTGGATATCTTTTTTATACTCATTACCTTGGAAATCCTGTTTTTTGTTTTCAAAATTTTGAATTGTTTCCATAAAATTATATGCGATAAAATATATTTTATAATAATAGGCTATATTAAGATCTTTTGCCAAAAAATAAAATTTTCCTTACGAATAGGCGGGAGAATGACTTTATGGACTTGTTGTTGATAAATTATAAGGTTATGTTATAAAAACTGGTTTTTAGACACATATTACTTCAGAAGGCGACGGATTGAACAATGTAATCCGTAAGAGAGTTTTGAAGTTTTTCCTGAAAGCCCTTGTGTCCATAACATAAATATATTTGAATTTAGAAGAAAAATTAAGGGAGGATCAGAATGGACCCTCAAAATTTAAATACCGCGGAACTGCGCCGACTTTTACCCTCCGGCTCGCAATGGCGATCGGGAGTAGTGCTGGCTGGTGCACTGATATTGGCAGTCATTCTCTGGAACCTCTGGTTTACAGTAGAACCGGAAGAGGTGGGGGTGGTCTTTCGCTTTGGCAAGTATACGAGGGAGGCACCTCCAGGTCTTAATTTCAAATTGCCCGACCCGGTGGAAAGTGTCGTCAAAGTGCCTGTTCAGCGTCAGTTTAAGGAAGAATTCGGTTATCGTACAGAAGCGGCTGGTGTCCAGTCACGCTATACCTCAAACAATTTTCAGGATGAGTCCATAATGCTGACAGGCGACTTGAACGTCGGCGTGGTAGAGTGGTCTTCCCAGTACCGTATCAGTGATCCTTACAAATATCTGGTTAAGCTTAGAGATCCGAGAAACACCTTTCGAGAAATGAACGAGGCAATTATGAGAGAGGTGGTGGGAGACAGGACGGTACACGAACTCCTCACCGTGGGGAGACAGCGAGTAGCCGACGAAGTAAAACTGCGTCTTCAGGAACTGTGTGATAAGTATGAGATAGGAATTACTGTCGATCAGGTCGTTCTCCAGGACGTTAACCCTCCTGATCCGGTAAAACCGTCCTTTAATGAGGTAAACCAGGCCCAGCAGGAGCGGGAGACAATGATAAACCAGGCCAAGGCAGAATATAACCGTATTATTCCAAAGGCCAGGGGAGAGGCGCTTCAGGCCATACAGCAAGCCGAAGGTTATGCCAAGGACCGTATAAACCGCGCCATGGGAGACGCCAAGTTCTTCGAGTTGATTCTGGAGGCCTACAAGAGGGCGCCGAACGTCACTAAGAGAAGGATATACCTGGAAACAATCGACACTATATATCCGGATATCAAACACAAGGTAATTGTTGATGACGAGGTAAAAGGCATACTGCCTCTTCTTTCGCTGGGCAATGAGGTAAAGCCATGAAATATATATCTACTTTCACAATTATAGTCATAATTATAGCCGCTTCGGTGGTTGGAGGTGTATTTTTTATAGTAGATGAGACCCAACAGGTGATTGTTACTCAATTCGGAAAGCCTGTGGGCGAATCCATAACAACGCCCGGCCTGCAAATGAAGCTGCCGTTTATTCAAAAGGCTCACTATGTGGAAAAACGCTTCATGGCATGGGACGGTGACCCGAATCAGATCCCAACGAAGGATAAGAGATTTATCTGGGTGGATACCTATGCGCGTTGGCACATAACTGATCCACTCCTTTTTTTCCAGCGACTTAAGGATGAGAGGGGGGCCTATTCCAGACTGGACGACATCATGGACGGTGAGACACGAAATACCATAGCAAAACATGAACTTATAGAACTGGTAAGGAGCGAAAATCCTCCGGAGAAAAAAGAGTTGGAGGAATTTATGACTCCGGAAGAGATGGCGGTTCAAGAAGACATGAAGGCATTTCGTATTAAATCGGGCAGAAAGGTACTTGAGCAGGAGGTATTGGATGCTGCAGCCCCTCGTGTTACCTCTCTCGGCATAGAGATCCTGGATTTCAAATTTAAACGGGTCAACTATGTTGAAGATGTGAGGAGAGAGGTCTATGCCAGGATGATTTCAGAGAGAAAGCGTATTGCCGAGCAGTATCGTTCTGAGGGCGCCGGGGAATCCGCGAGAATTTCTGGAGAAAAGGACCGTGAACTCAAGACCATTACCTCTGAGGCCTATCGCAAGACCCAGGAAATCAGGGGCAAGGCCAATTCAGAGGCAGCGGACATCTATGCTACTGCCTATAACAAAGATCCTGAATTTTACAGGTTTACCAGGACTATGGAGAGTTTTACAAAAATTATGGACGATAATACGACATTGGTAATGTCTACAGATGGAGATTTATTCCAGTATCTGAACGGGATCAAGTAGCTGGTTTGATATTCAGGGCTGGATTCAAGCTGATTAAAACAGCACCTTTAGTGCGAATTAAAAAAATCCGCAGAATAAAAGCACATTGGTTTTAAAGTACATCGGAAATTTGTTGATATCTGAAATTCGTATGTAAATAAGGGGCATGGTGGGAATAAAGACCTTGAACTATTGCCCATAATAAACCACCTGAGTATAGATTAAATTTTCAATATTCAGTTTTGGAGGTTTGCGATTTGACTGCCAATTCTGATTATGTCATTGGCAGAGAAAAGCACTGGAAAGAAATCTTACTTTCACGTGAATTTGGCTATAATGACAATTAGTTGCACAGAACAATTAGTAATTTTTACTAACTCTTTAATATCTATAAAATTTAAGGGTCCAGTTGAATTTCAGTAAGTTTTGATGCATCGGTATAAGGGATTGAGTCACCAATTCTCTTATTTTTAAAAACCTCTTCCCTGTGGGCTCCATCTATTACAGACTGCTTTGTCGGAAATGTGAGCGCAACTCGTACAATAATCTTTTTTTCTTCATCTGTTAGTGGCTCGGCGTCTTCTATATCTGCATTTCTGATTTCATCTATAAGCTCTCTGTAGTTATTAATCTGAGGCCCATGTGGTAGCGCTGCATAAGTAGCCCCGGTTAAGCCTTTCCCAAGTAGGTAATAAGCCAAAAGATCAGCATACCAAACATACTTGGCATCAAATAACAACCTATCCCCATCTTTAAGGAACTCAAATCTACATATTTTTTCAAATTCCTTCATGACTAATTTTATTCTTGGAATCGAAAAGGTGCTGTTACCACTATATTCATTTCCAACCATTCGGCCTGTAAAAGCTGACCTTAACGCCGTATCCATTGGCTTGGTTTGTATAATCCCCTTTTCCCATCTTTTGATACTCGCAATGCCGACGCCAGCCTTTTTGGCAAGTACTTTTTGGGAAATCCCAAGCTCTTCCCTTTTCTCGCGTATCTCCCGACCAGTCAATAACCCAACTTTTTTTCGGTAAGCATCGGCTATTAATTTTTGTACAAATGCAGTCTGGTCAACTGTACCGACATGAAGACCGCAATCTTCACAAACATAAGTCTCAAATTGAATATCTAAATTTTCCCCTTTAAAGCCTATTGTTTTATCAATTTGTTTTAACATCATTCTCCCATCACACTTTGGGCATATATTGATTGTCTTTTCCATTTATTCCCCCTTGTTACTTCTATCTTGGTGCAAAGACACAAGATAGAAGCTATCCTGTTTTATGGAAAATTTTAAATATGATTCGCACCCAAACGTCTTACTAATCCAACGAAAAGCAAAAAGCTCAAATCCTTTAATTTCCTTTTTATAAGATTTTTGTGGAGGTCTATTTCCAACATAATTTTTAGGATCTATCTCTTTTAAAATTATTGAAAGAATTTTATTCACCTCAGAAACTTCATATCCGAGTTCGATTGCATCCGCAGCTATCACTTCAAGGTCAATGGTAAAAATTTGGTTCTTCTCTATTGCATCTTTCGCCTGTTCAATTTTTCCATAGAGCTCTTTAAAAGACGGTCTTTCCATAACTCACACTTATTTTTCTATATCGGTATCAATTGATACCTTAATTAGCAATATGGTATCAATTGATACCAAAGTCAACAAAAAAATTTCTCCCGTGGATCAAAAATTTGTCCCAGTCCATAGGAATCCGTATTACGTTTCCGGCCTTGTTTCTGAAAAGAAGATAGCCCTTTTCGTATCCGTAAAGAAACAGATCCCTGGTAATAGTCACGTCCTTATTGCAATATTCGAGAATTTTGTCGATCTTTCCCTGCCTCCACCACTTAAGGGCCTGTATACCATTCGCGGTCTTCTGTGTGCCGAGAGTTACGCTGGCCAAATGATCCAGAGAAAGCCTGTAGCCGAGTATTCTGTGAACATCTTCCAGGATGTCCAGGGTTGGAAGGCCCCAGAAATCCATATCGCTGTAAGCAGAGAGTACCTTGTAATCAAAACGTTTCACATTGAAGCCTATAATCAGAGGCAATTCAAATAAGAGTTTAATCAACTGCGGGACATCAGGCTCTCGGAATTCCAGAAAGGAGCCCGTCTCAGAGTCAAACAGAACGGCACAGCTCACCTTCATCCGGTCGGCCCTGTGCCACCCTCCGGCCTCTTCAGCGGAAATCTGTGTCTCAAGATCAAAGACACCAAACCGGGAAATTGGATCAGGGGTATCCTGGGATTTTCGCTTGCGGCTTTTACCTGCAGGCCCTCTGTTTCCCAGTCTTTGATCCTTGCCCCTAAAGACATTTTTACCTTCTATAATACCCCTTAACACAAAGACAGCGGCCGTCTTATCTATGGGCCTGTTTCCAGAGCCGCACTTAGGGGAATGTACACAGGAAGGACACCCCAGTTCACAGGGACAGTCCTCGATCACCTTCAAGGTTTTTTGTAAAAGCTCCTCTGCCATATCAAAGGCCTGGCGGCTGAGGCCAACTCCACCCGGTATTCCATCATAAATGAAGACAGCGGCCCCTTGAACCTGTGGGTGATATGGAATGGATATGCCGCCCAGGTCGTTTCTGTCAGTTAGGACCAGAAGCGGTATTATTCCAATAGCAGCATGTTCCAGGGCATGTATTCCACCCATGAAATGCAAATAGGCCTCTGCTGTTGCCTTTTGGACTTCATCCGGAATGTCTATCCAGAGGCCCTCTGTCTCAAATATCTGAGGAGGGAGGTCCAGGGGCACAATGTTCAGGAGACGCTGTCCCCGTACACGCCTCCTTTCGTATCCGGTGATCCGGTCTGTGATTCTGAGTCGTCCGATAGACACTTTGGTGCCGTATACCTGCTTTTCTCCTGATATCTCCAGTATCTCAGTGGCCTTATTGCCTCTCACCCTTGTAAAGTAATCCACCTTGGCAGGTGAGACCTTTGCTGTCCTGGTTTCAGTATCAAGCCGTTCAACCACATAGCTTTCGCCCCCATGCAGATAGACCGCGCCCGGATGGGTCTCACGAAAGGCTCTGAAACCGTCAATTGTCCCTATGGTGCGGCCGTCATTCGCCGAGACTATCTGATAAGTGTGGCCGATGCCTCTCAGATTAATACTTCTTTGTGGAAATCTGCGGGCCGAATAAAGTTCCTTTCCATCTTTACTTCTCAGGAGTTTCCCTTTGGACTCAAGTTCAGAGATAGCTCTTGAAATCCCTCTTTCCTTAAACCAGTTTTCCTGTGTTCGAATCGGGATCTCTGATGCGGCAGATTCCAGGTGTCTGGCCATAATCACAGGGTTTTCAGGATTCAATACCGCAGATTCAGGAGGCCGCTTGAAAAAATCTTCAGGATTTCTCATAAAGTACTGGTCAAGTGCATCTTCCTGGGCAATGAGAACAATTGCCGAATCCCGCAGGCTGCGTCCTACCCTGCCTCCTCTTTGCCATGTGGCCGTTACTGTGCCCGGATAACCAACGAGCAGACAGAGATCCAGTGACCCTATGTCAATACCCAGCTCAAGGGCACTCGTGGATATTACTGCCAGAAGTTCACCGTTTGAGAGCCTGTTTTCAATTTCTCTTCTCTCCTCAGGCAGATAACCAGCCCTGTATGAACTTATGCGAGCGGCTATAGGACCTGCTCTTTGGCTTATCCAGATGTTGATCAGCTCGGCAAGCTTCCTGGACTGGGTATAGACTATGGTTCTCAGACTGCGGTGAAGGGCAGCCTTCAGCAATTCAATTGCTGTCTGTGAGGCCCCGTCTTCAGGATTAATAAATATCACATGTCGTTTGCCATGAGGGGCGCTGTTTTCTGTCACTGCCTGCACCTTAAGCCCGGACAGCTTGGAGGTAAGCTCAGAAGGATTTCCCACTGTAGCGGAGCAAAATACCAGAGTGGGGCTGACGCCGTAATGGGCACAGACCCTGTGCATCCTCCGGAATACCCAGGCCATGTGAGAGCCCATGACACCTCTGTATGTATGAACTTCGTCTATTATGACGTGGGTAAGGCCCTGCCAGAATGTGGCCCACTTTTCATGATAGGCCAGAAGAGATAGGTGGAGCATCTCTGGATTGGTTAAAAGTACATTCGGGGGCGCATCCCTTAATCGCTTTCTTTTCCAGGCCGATGTGTCTCCATCGTAGGTGGCGCAGGTAGGAGGCCTATCCTGGACAGAGCAGGCAGCCAGTTCCCTGAAGGTCTTCATCTGATCCTGGGCAAGGGCCTTTAAAGGGAAGAGATAAAGTGCGCGGCTTAGTGGATTTTCTAAAATCTGTTCAATCACAGGGAGATTATATGTAACCGTTTTTATCTAAAACAGGAAATTGAGATATTTTGCCTTCCTGGATGAACCGCTGTAAAATTCTGATATTCGGCTTGATTGTATAGTCCAGAGTAGGTCCACCGGCACTGTCAGGCCCAGGTTCTTCATAGTCCACTAAAATTGGACCATCCAGTCGGCTTTCTATGTATATCTTTTTATCATCTGGACTCAGCCTTGAAATCTCGCTAACTATTTGACGGAAAGCTTCCTTATTTGTATTTAAAAACTGCTCAATCTCCTTTTCATTTTTCGTAGCCTCTTCAAGTTCCTTGAGTTCGTCTTGGGTCTCTTTTATAAGCATTTCCAGGCGCACGATTTCATGCTTGTTGTCACGCAATTTTATATTCAATTCATCAGGGTCAAATGTGTCGGCCTCTAGTAGTTGAAATAGTCTTTCCCTGGCCCGTTCTTTCTTTTTTAGCTCTTTACTGGCATTGGCTGCTTTCATTTCCAGTGCCCTGACTTTGGATTTACGGCCTTTGGCACTAAACAGCGCACCCAGCTTTCGCTTTGGGTTCATCGTCATACTAACAATAATATCAGACCATATTTTGGCCTCAAGTTGCTTTGCTGATATATATGGCAGTGTGCATTTCTGAGTTTTACCAGCAGCCCTTAGATCAGCAGGTGCAGCCCTTCGCCAGTAGCAAAGATAATACCGAACAAAAGTACCATCATTCCTGATACGGCTCCTTGCAGGCTTGAGTGGTGCACCGCATCTGGCACACTTTAAAACGTCCCTCAGCCAGTAGTCCGCACTATACTTTTTGACTTTGGACTTGCATTTGTTGAACTCAATCCGGGCCTGTATTTGATCCCATCGTGTCTTTGAGATCAGTGCCGGGCACGGAAATTCAATGTGCTCGTTTGCTGGCTTAAGTTCCTTGCTGCGTTTAAGTATTGAACTTTTTTTCTGCTTTTTATAGACCCTGGTATTGACCACTAAGTTTCCATAATATGCAGGATTTTTTAGGATGTAACTAACGGCTACATTTGACCATTTTGCCCGTTTGGCTGTTAGCCCCTGAGAATTTAGATTTTCAGCTATATCCCGGAAACTAAAACCCTGGTCTAGATACATGGTAACAATACGCTGGTACATTTCCGCTTCGTGAGGAATCAGAACCAGTTTATTTTCGTTTTTATCCCACTTGTAGGCATACGGAGGCTGACCGACAAAACACTCATGTTTTGACCAGCGGCCAAGTTTGTTTTCAGCCATCTGCTCACGGATTACTTCCAGTTCCCATTCGGCAAACATGGCCAGAATACCAGCTATCATATTGCCCATCTTGCTAGTAGGATCAGGATTTTCTTTTATACTGGCCAGTAATACCTTATGATCCTTTAATTCGTCCCGGTACGTTAAATATGTTCGTGCATTCCTGGCGAATCTGGATAGTTTAGTGAATACGATAACATCAAATTGACCAGCCTTGGCATCAGTAATCATTTGATTAAACGCTGTTCGATGCTCAGTCTTGGCTCCTGATAACCCCTCATCAGCATAGATATTAAGGAGTTCCCAGCCTTTAGACTTAGCAAAAGCGGTTATTTGTTGCCGTTGGGTCTTTAATGATTCGCCAGTTTTGGCCTGATTAGGGCTGGATACCCTTACATAGCCCACGACTTTCTTGGTTTCCATGACCTACTCCCCTTTGTTGTTCAGCCCCTTAAAACCTAATTTATCAAGGTACAGGGTCAGGGCTTCGTCCAAGACTTCCCCTGTTGTTTTACCCTGCATGATGCTAACGGCTCGCATCCTTTCCCATAATGCTTTTGTCACTTTTGCTTGGGCAACGATTTTTTGTTCTTTTTCCATGTTATACTACCTCCTAAATTTCATGTTTTACATGGCTAGCGTGCGCTCTATGAAGCGCTGCTATTGCTGCATGTAGCTTTTGTGTGTCTTATGGTTTCTGTATTCACGCCAGTGGTTAAGCCTGTGACCTAACCACTGAAATTAAGACAGATCACCAGATAAACTTCTCGACAAATCGCTGTTCAGACTTGGATAGCTGAAGATCTTCCACAAGCATCCAAACTATTGTGTAGGCTGCATGAAAACCGCCCTGCTCAGTTAGTCGCAATAGATCCCCGGCTGCAAATGCTTCTTTTGTCTGGTGTTTGACTAAGACCGGCTGCTTGTAACTGCTGCTTGGGTGTTCATCTGTAAGTACCCAGTCATTTGATAGATTTATATTCATGATTTCTCTCCTATTGTTTCCTGGAGTTATTTATGATATGATTGTTTACTTTGGTTGACCGGCCAGTTTGGTTTGCTCTGCCTGCTACGCTAAGCTCCCTGGCTGGCTGGTCGTTTTCTATGTTTACGTATTCAAGGGTGCTAATCATCAAATGGTCGAAATCGCTGCTTGTTGCTTCGACTAGATACTCTCTAGCCAAGTCATCAAATCCATTATAGCGCAGGGTCTTCTCTACCCTTCGCATGATTTGAAAGACGTCCTGACAGTCAGTAAGCCTGACTGTCAGCGTCGTTTTGGGTTGATTGAGTCCATTTGCCATTCTTTCTCTCCTTTCTGCTCAATTAGTGCAAAAGATCCGCTAAGCCTAGTTTGGTGAATTGCTCTATTAACTCAAGGTTTAGCCCTGGATCAATGCCATAAAAACGATCATTCTGAGTATGGTATTGCACGATTTTCCTTATTTCTTCGCAGAACTCAGCAGCGGTTTCGCATTCTGTAGTTATGCAATCGCCCTCAATGTATTGGAAAATTAGCAGCCGGAAAGGATTGCACCACTGGCCGTAGTAGCTGGCATCCTGACCCGTATCAATCTGTGCAAAGCCGTGTTTAATGCTGCACAAACCAAAGTCATAGGTATAGCGATCAGCACCAAAATATTCCTGGGTAATATTTGCCATTAGTTACTCTCCTTTAGTCCACGTGCACGTACTTCATAGTAGTTTGTAGCAGGTGGTTATAGTCTCCTGCTGTGGCTTCTTTCATGTATTCATCAACTAGGTCTGCATGACCATTTCTACGTAAGGCTTTAGATACCTTCCCTAAGATGTTAAAAGCGTTTCCATCTTCGCCGATTAGCTTTACTGTAATACTGGTTTTTGGTTCCATGGGTTCTCTCCTTACTCTACATGGACATATTTCATTGTGGTTTGTAGCAGGTGGTTATAGTCACCGCTTGTTGCTTCCTTTATATACTCATCAACCAGATCTTCATGGCCGTTAGTTCTTAGGGCTTTGGATACTCTGCCAACAATGTTAAACGAGTTTTTGTATGAGCCGAGTAACTTTATCCTAATGCTGGTTTTTGGTTCCATGATTATTCTCCTTTTATCCATTTGTGATACTTCTCAACGCTCCCATAGCAACTACAGGGGGCATAATTATAAAGGAAATTACCGTATGCTGGTAGGTTTCCCATATTGAGGCTGTCTGCTGCGCTGAGTGCACCCATTAAGTCATTACAAATAACCTTTTCCAGAAAGCCTCCAGGAGGAACCCTCTTTTCTATATAATCAAGTAACCTTTGGCGCATATATCCTGGGATATAAAAATCCCTAAAGTACCATCTATTGTCCAACCATTTATTGTCCATCTTTATTCCTCCTCCCCGCATACCGGATATTTATAAATGTTCAATCCCATTGTCACCGTGTCCGTTACCTTATGATTACCTTCAGTGCTGGCTATGATGATAGTTTTACCAGACTTTGAACGGCCGTAGTCTTTGGTTAGATCTACGGTAATGGTCAGAATGTTTCCCTCTACTTTGATTTCCACGTTTTTCATTTTATCTCTCCTTGTTAGATGTTTGATCCAGTCTGCATTTCTTGGATCTTCGTCTAGGTTTATCATTAGCTCTCTCCTTTCGTGTGCTTGTGCTTTTCACCTCCCCTGTGTTTAATTTGTTTACACGACCATTTACACGTTCCTAAAAATAAACGCCTCTCTGCGATGCTCTGCGCCTCTCTGTGTATGCTCTGTGCCTCTCTGCGTTGGCTTTAATCACCTTAATTTAGCTCCATAAGCCCTTTAGGTTTTGTTGAATGTCCTCTTTGGTTACGTCTGCGTATATCTGCGTAGTTTGAATGCTTGAATGACCTAGTTGTTTTTGCAGGCCCCGGAGGTCCTTTGTGTTGTGGTAGTATTGCGTTGCGTAGCTATGCCTGAGGCTGTGGGCTGATTTGCCTTCCTCGTATAGGCCAAGCTGCTTTAAGTACTTCTTGACTACTAGCTGTATGCCCTGACTGGTAACCGGTCCCCTTTGCCCTTGGAACAGGTAATCATCAGGGCCAACTGCTTCCTTGCGGCTGGTCTTCCATTTCAGGTAGTTATTCAGATGTGTCTTAAGGCTTTCGGGCAGCTGTACGGTCCGGCTTTTACTGCCTTTGCCATTGCGGATAAAAAGCTCTGATTGCCCGTACCCGGTCTTGATGTCACTGCATCTAATATTAGCGCACTCACCAACCCTTATTCCTGTACTGGTCAGCGTGTCTATTATTGCCCATTCTCTAATAGCTGTGACCTTACCCTTTTGGCTATCCAGTACGGCACTGTCCCTGACGGTGCGTCGTATTAACTGCACCTGCTTCTTGTTGAAGTAATGAATATCAGGGGCCTTTGTTACCTTCCTGGCCTTTGTTACCGGCTGTGGATTAGTGGGAAAATTGATTACTTGCGCTTGCATGATTGCTCTCCTAATTTACTTGGATAAAACCGTGGGCTATATCCCACCGAATATCATCACGTTTACCACCAGCTTGGATGTATTCCTCAGTAGTCATACCATCTTTATACAGATTGAACCTTTCGTAACAAGCACATCCCTTTCTTTTTGGGTTTTGGTCAACAAGCAGTGTGATCGTGCCAGTAATCTTTGGCGTTTTTTTCCTGGGCTTCTTCTTAGGGGCCTGTTCATCAATATTAGGGGCCTGTTCATCAATAAATTGAGCACAAGCCTTGCGGGTCTTTGCCGTAAAAACTTCCTGGTCATCCTTAAGCACTACCCACTTGCTTTTTTTGATTTTTTTGATCTCCATGATTTTCTCTCCTTACTCTACATCCACGTATTCCATAGTGACTAAGACTAGTTATACTGAAAACCCGAGTTTTTTAGCAATTCCCTTACAAGTCCAGCAAGGCTCAATAGAATTCTCATCACGCCTCATCAGGGCCTGCCCTTCAAAGTTGCGTTTTAAGTTATCGAGCGTGATTCTCTGGCCTTCAAAGACATCTTTGAGATGTTGGAGTTCTTTTTTTGTAAGCTGTTCTTTCCAGTTCATTTTGTCTCTCCTTACTCTTCATCCACGTATTCCATAGTGACCAAGACTAGATGATTATAGTCCCCAGAAGTGGCCTCATTCATGTAGTTTTTGGCTTCTTCTATATAACCTGCATCCGTTAAAGCCCGTTCTACTTTCCCCAGGATATAGAAGGCGTCTCCATCCTCACCAATTAGCTTAACTGTTACGTTGGTCTTTGGTTTCATCATTTTGTCTCTCCTTTTCAATCCTTTTATTTGTGTGAAGTATCTCACTTACCATTAAATATATTATAATTTAAAAGTATTAAAAAGTAAAGGGCTTTTAAACAATTATATTAAAAAATATTGTAAACCGTTCAGTTTTAGGGGGGAGTCTTAACGGAAAATCAGGTGGTTACAGCTGGTGAAGTGCCGAAACTCAAAAGATTTCAGGTGGTATATTTGGAGTTTGGGGGGCTGGTCCAGGTCCAGGGCCCTAAAACTACTCGAACCGCGGCTGTAAAACTACTCGAACCACGGCTGTAAAACTACTCGATCTATTACTCGAACCACGGCTGTAAAACTACTCGATCTATTACCATAAAACTACTCGATCTATTACCATAAAACTACTCGAACCACTGCTGTAAAACTACTCGATCTCTTACTACTCGAACCACGGCTATAAAACTACTCGAACCACAACATTGGGCGTGGGGCAATCAACGATATATTTTATTTCAAGGCTTCCCTTAAGACAGGATCACTGGGCCACCGTCCATGTTCCTTTATATACTGACGTGCTATCCTTTTTGCCTGGGCCTTGGGCATTCCTGGCCCGTACGTGACTTTTCCTGTAGGTCGCCTGCGTACCATTGTGGTAGGTGTAGGATCTGGCTCTGGTTCAGGTTCTGGCTCCACTGCATCAAGACCTTCCAGACCTTCCAGAAATTCATCAAAGTCTTCCAGACGTTCTGTAAACGTCTGCACACCGCCCTCATCCTCAGGCAGTTCACTATTTGGAATAGACAGACTGCTGGAATCCTCTGCATCATAAAACTCTTTCGGTAATAAAGGTTTCCCTAAAGGCAGTTCCCCATCTATTTTAGCCTGTAAATCACCTAGTAAATTCAGTTCACACGTTGGCAGTTGCTTTATTCGTTCAGCACGGGCAAGGTCCTCTTCATGTGTGTCGTGCGCCCTGTCCTCATTCTGGATTTGATGTAAGGTAATAGCCAACTTGGAGAGAAACTCTATTGTGCACCTGATCTCTTTGATTGCGTTAAGGGCTACTCCCCGTTGGTTGTCGGCTTCGCTGTCACGCAGTATCCGCTTTGCTTTGGACAGGATATCCTCAACCTCATCCAGTATCCTTTCGCTGTTTATCCGTTCCCTGATTTCAGTATGTTTTAGTAGCTGTCTTGATAGATGATTCTGAGCATGACTGCGGACTGCTTGGGCACCAACCCCAAAATCATTTGCTATTTTTGTATAGCTTTGCCCCTGGACAATTGCCCGGTCGATTTCTAACCGCTGTTCATGGCTACAAATTGTACATGTCATTCCCATGATTAATTTTCCTTATTAAGCCTATTGGTTTTACCAATACGTTTTGGTTTATTTTTGGTTCAACTCTTTACCCACCACCCATCCTGGACAGCCACTCAACACCAGCCTCAGCTTTCAAGCTTCACGGCTTTCAACAACTGCTTTAACTCTTGCAGCTTCCGACTAACAGCGGCTTGATATTGATCCACTGCTATCTGCATGGCAGGGGTTACTTTTTTATTGGGGATGAATTTATCATTGTTTTTTTTATTGGTCTGTGTACTGTTCATATTTACTCCTCAACGGGGCCGCGCAACTATCCCTCTATTTCTTTTTATTTGGGATCAATCTATATTTCTCCAATTAAATAAAAAATTATCTTCATTCAATCAGACACAGTCAAGGAAATCTTTTCCTTGACCTTTATATATTACTTAGAAATACTTAATTCTAACTTAGAATAACCTAACTATATTTAAATCTAATATAGGTACAACCTAAAAAATTTATATGTTTCAACCTAAAGAATTTATATCTCCAACTTAAATCTAATATAGGTACAACCTAAAAGTTTTATTGGGGTAATAAAAATTTAATACCCCCCCTTTTGAAAATCATCTCCTTAACATATTATTCCTTTATCCTTGGTCTTAAGTATACCTTGAAATAGTGAGCTACTCGTTCCACTAATCGGTATTTTTCTAGCTCTGTCACAGTAGTTCCAATATTAACAGAACTAATTCCTACCAGTTTACACAATTCAGTCAAAGGGGTTGTACAGACATCCCACTTGCGATTTCTGAATTCAGTACCGTAAAACTCTGAAACATCCCAGCCGTCCAATTCAATATCCTCTATATATCCGTACATATCGGGATCGAAAAATGCTCGCATTCGCAAAGCCAAGTATAAAAGTTTGGCCCGTGGTTTCAGTTTTGCCCATACTGTTTTACTATTATCTTTGGCGGAATCGACTATACTTTTTTATTGGTACCCCTTATGATTTTTTAGTACCCCTCAATAGATTATTACTTTAACTAATTGGAATTGATAAAAACCTTAATAATTTCATTTTGTTATCTATTCAAAAAGTTTTTGTTGCGTGACAAAATTGACCCTTTTTATTCTCTATTCTATTCTTATTTTTTATTCTCTATTCTTATTTTCCCTTAATCTAGTTACTGCTTACTGCTACTGGCTAGTTACTGCTTCTCATAATAACTAATTGGAATTGATAAAAAAGCTAATAATTTCATTGTATTAGATGCTTAAATTTTATATTTTTATACTCAATGAATAGGACACCTGAATCCCGTATGTTTTCTGTAGGCTCTCTGCATTGTTTTTAGTAATTCAGCTCGATATTGCTCTTGAACAACAAACGAATCATGAATAGCCAGGATCGGGATATTTTGTTTTGCAAAATGATCGACTACCTCCAAGGCAATTGCAGCATCACAGTTCATAACCCGTAGGCCTGTATCCTTTCCGTTGCAAAAATGGCCGGATATTGGCCTGTGCGCCTCTTTAAAAGCCTCTATCAAAGGTCTTGCTCGTGTAATCCCTATTTGTCCAAGTTTGTCTCGTTCCTCATGATTCCTAAACAACCAGTAATTTGCCGCTCTTTCTGCATTTATCTCATCTTCTGCGTTTAACATGCAGAGCAAAATTTGTTTCAGGAAAGGTCTTGTCTCTGGCCTATTGTCCACTACTGAATATGGATCACCGAAAAACTGGATGCCCTGTTTTGCGTATAATAAATGTGGATGTAGGCCGCTGTAGTCTAACTCAACTACTGGATGCCCATTGATAGTGATTTCAGTCCTTTCGTCTCCACTGAATCCTTGATAATGCCGATGTCCTCTTGTGTGTAGACGTCCGTAAAGTGTGAACTTCTTATTAAATATAGCGACGAGATGACAGGATACCTGATACTCTCTGTATCTTATGTCCGCAGCCTGATTTATCGAATTTGCTTTTTTAAGGATAGATCGAATCTTGTATGTCCGTGCTGTGTTTTTGTATTCCTTTAACTTGCCCTTTTTATCTCTCAGCTCGACTAACTCAACCGGTTCATAGATCACACAGTTAGGCAATTCAGGACAATAATTAAGCAGTTTATCAGTAGGCCATATTCGGGTCTTGCGTGATTCTTTTTCTGTGTGATAGCCTTTTCTCATCTCGATATACTTTGCCCCATGTAATCGTCTGACCAGTTCCAGAGTAAAATAGCCTGCTTGTGTATATGGGGACGATTTCCAGTCGTTTCGATTAAATGAAATTGCAATGGGGCAAACCCCTCTTTTTGTAAATAAATTGGCAAGCAGGATTTCCAGATCAAGAATCTTTTGATTACGTCCATAAAGTCGTTTATCGGTAATAATTGAATCAAATAGCTGTAAAACAGTAGTTTTTTCATTTGCTGAAAGGCGTAAAGCATGATCAAATGGCACTGAATCCCCGTGTAGCCATGCACCAGTGCCCTTACGTTTTTCAAGGCTGTTTTCAACGTCCTTTTTAATCTTATCCGATAAGGATTCACGTTTTATAGGTTTCGGCCTTCGCCGGTCCATTGTGCGTACCCATCAGTTGCCATTATCCCATCAAAAAGAAAGGTGGCTGAGGCAGGACACTGATGGGAGGTGTCTTTTCGGGTACGTTTCCCTAGCCCCAGCCGATTTACTCCAATAGCCAGGGGATCAGTCTTGCTATTGGAAATTTTAAAATGTGTAGTCATCTTAATTATTTAGTGCCTTTTCTTTATCCATACCGAAATAAAAGTGGCCGGGACGTGCAATGGAAGGAAAGGTGGGTGTCATTGCAGGCTTTTGCCCTTGTCCCGGCCTATACGTTAACATACTACTGCTCTATCCTATTATACAAAATTACCTGAAAAAAATAATGGTATCTAATAATTGTAATTGCACTCATCTGTTACTAACCTATCAAGTAGCCGTTTCCTGTCATCTTTATCAATTTCCGCTGCCTGCGCTTCTACATCATAATCCAACAGCAGTGAATCATAAGTATCTAACTGTGCATTAAAATCTATTGATTTCTCGTCCATATCTAAAGAAAAGGACCATTTATACCTTCTAAAAAATAACCTTGTCGCTATGCCTCGCTAAGCATGTTTTACGCTGCGCTACGCCTCTCTGCATATGTTTTAAATGGCTCTCTGTTCCTGTGTAATAAAAGGTGCCGATTTTTGTTGGGAATCGGCAAACCCTCGTTAAAGGAGAGAGAAAATGAAAGTGCCGATTTTTGTTGGGAATCGGCAAACCCCCGGAGACAATACATCTGACCTTTCACCACTCATACTTCTGCCCGAGTGGATGGAAGCCTTGGTGATACTGACAGTTCTCCCAGCGATGACGGGCAACTGGATGTTCAAGCGCTTGCTTACACCATTCACCAGCATTCTCATCGCCGTTTGAACCGTTTTGTACGGCCTGAGCATGCGCATGCTCTCCGTATCAATTCTATACAACTCATTCATTTAGAAATTACACCCTGTTTGATCAATACAGCCTTGGCCTCTGAATTCTTTCTGGCCTGTAATTTCACACTTTCTTCTAATCGCTGAGTGGTGTTAAATTTGATCACACCACCACCACGGGGTTGGAAAATTGTCGTGCCATCCCATTGGGTGAATAGCTCGTGTGTCAGTGGGTCATAACCAAGGAGTGATGCCGCACGGCTACGGGTTTTTTCTGATTCACTAACCAGTTTTTCGTCTAATGCCGGTAAATCACGCAGGCCCTCAATAGCTCCTGCTGCTTCCAGTTCCATGCGTAACTGCTTTAATTTCTGGTATCGTTCGGGCATGGACAAAAGTGTTTGCAATTTCTCGGCAACCGTAAGTCGGTTCTTATCACCTCCGGCACTGCTTCCCTGGCAACAATCAAAAAGTGCCTTGACGGCCTTAATGAGATTTTCCGGGTATTTGTAACCGTTAAAGTGCGCAACCTCATTTGCGTATAGATCCTTTTTCTTTTCCAGGGCTTTTTGTGCCTCGGCTTTAGCCTTGGCTTGCTTTAGCTTCTGATCTGCTTGCAAGCCTTTCGTGATCTCCGCTTTCTGATCCTCAAGCTCAACAATTTCTGCTTTCAATGGCTCAAGGTCTTCTGCTGTTCGCCTTTTAAGATCTGTGACAGAACTAAATTTACCGTATCGCAAAAGTTCAGAAGTCCTGCGTTTTTCTGTAAGTTCGATTTCATTTACTTTCTCTTGCAGGCCATTGATTTTTATGTCGATCTCCCGCTGGGCCTGGGGGATCACTTGCAGAAGCTGGCGGCAAAAAGGCTTTTTGTCTGCTAGGTATAGGCGCATGTTGTAAAGACAGTTGTGAAGGGAATCTTTATTCATGTATTGGATATAACTCATGCCGCCTCCTTATTTCTTGGAAGTGAAGCCCAATGCGGACATCGGCTGAACTTCATCATTATTCCGGCTCGTTGCCGTCAAAGAAGATGACGGTAAAGCCTTTCTTTCGTCCTCGGTAACCTTTGTTGCCTCGTCACCCAGCCTCACTATTCCGTCGCCATCAATGGTAAAACCTCGTTTATAGATTTTGTCACCTGCTTGATAAATGATTGTGTCGGCAAGAACTTCCCGTAAATGATAGAGACCGTGCTTGGTCAATCCCAGTGATTGTAGGGCATCTTGTAATTTTCCCCACAAAAGTGAGTATTCCGAGGTATTGGTGGTATAGCCTAAGGCAGAAAGGGGCCTTACCCCTCCGTCGGGTCTTATGGCTTCAAGACGGTTTAAAATTAATGTGTCGCCCAGTGCTCGTAACGGTTTGACATTTTCGACCACTACAAAATCGCCAGTGATTGGATCTTTCTCTATTCCGTCTGGAATGTTTAGATTTAGTTTAGACATTTAATTTGACTCCTATGTGTTAGTTATAATATGTATTTTTAGGCGTTTTCATCCCTTCTACTTGCAGTAATTTAAACAAAATTCTTACGTCTTCATTTCTCAGGCTACAGATCCAATTGACGGTTAATTCTCCGTCACCTATGATTTCTATGCAGCGGTCTATTAATTCGTTTAACATATGATGTTCGTCAGGTAAAAATGGTTTACCCTTTAGTGCTTCAAGTGATGACATATTTATGTCTTGGCCTGTTTTCATTTTTGACGTACCATCTGTTGCGGATATCCGTTAACGGACAAAGGTTTTACTTCAGTATCAACGCCAGCCAAGCGAAACAATTTTCTAAGTGATGCAGGCGATTGTTTATTCAAGAAATCAATAGCTGTTTTTTCACCACCCAACACTTCGCAACTTATTTGATACAGCTTTTGGAACATCTCATTTTCATTAGCGGTTAACGGTGCGTTGGGATGTTTTGACCAGTCTATATCACATCCAACCGCTTTGTTTATTCGTATCTGTTGCACGGCTGTTGGATAGATCTCACCGCTTTCTATAAATGAAATTATAGACTGGTTCACTCCAAGTTTGTCAGCGAGTTCGGTTTGCTTAATGTCGGCTTTCTTTCGTGCTTCTTTAAGTTGCATCTTTTTGCCCTTTATGTATTTAAATTGTGGAACATTTTAATATATTTTCCTTAAAAAGTAAAGCTTTTGCGTTTAAAATCAGGCATTTAGAGTCATAGTGTATTTATGCTATTTTTGGTTATACGGCCTCGCTACACCTCTCTACGTATGCTAATCGCTCCGCTACACCTCTCTATGCCTTTTTACGTTTTTTGGTTTTATTTTTCAGACCTTGGACTTAGCAAAATCCTTTATTTGATTGCGCTGTGTCGTTAATGCTTAAGTAATGTATATTTTTGATTATACGGGTGTTGGAGAGACTTTGACACACTTATACATCCCAGCATGTCAAAGCCCCATAGACGTCAATTATGCTGGAATTTTAGGTGTTAAAATGCCTATGGCTGACCGTGAATTCCATATACTCAATAAGTGATACCTTTTTCACCCACCAGTCGTCTGTCCAGCATTCCGCCTCATTCTCTTTCCAGTATTCAAGGTACTGGCGCTGGATCTCGAAAATGCCTAGTGAACTCAAATCGTCTTCAACCCATTCGATTTGCAATTCCATAAGTTCCACCCATTCTTCACAGCGAAAGGTCTGAGCCAGTCCAGTGCGCTGGAGTTCCGCTAGGGTAGCCGTGCAATACAGCCAGCGCAGGGCAAGCTTTCGGATCTCTGGATCTTGGACTATAGCCTTTCCTTCACCTGGCAAACGGCATAGAATTTTCTGGGTCTCGGTATCCTCCAGACCCTTCGCTTGCATGCATACCCCTTGATGCAGGCCAAGTTCCTGGTTCATCTCCCACGCCTCTGAGTAAAGCTGCATCAGCTCACCATTCATGTTTGTAAAGTCTTTCGCCTTGTCATCATAAAATTTTGTTTCTTGCATGTTGCTGTTACTCCTTTTGATTGCTCTGTTAATAAGACCGGAAGCGGTGTTAGAGTGACACGAGTTCTGGCTGTAGCCCCTTATTTATTGCTCTTGTCTATTATCTAATTATACAAAAAAGCAGGAAAAATCTAACAGCCAAAATGCAGAAAAATGGAAAGGGGACACCAGGGCCATGATCGGCTCAAGTGTCTGAGATTGATAATAAATGTGGGATTAGGGGATAAACTAAAAGATATAGTTTAAATAAAAATTATTGTCATGGTTTTTCCGCTTGCTGTCGGTGTGGATATCACTGCGTGCCGACCTGAGCGTATAAGATCAATAGCCAGGGCCTGGTGGGAATAAAGGCTGGAGATACCGCTGCCTTCGAGAATCATTTGCACTTCATCAGACCACGGCCTTGCGGGACTGTCGAAACATGCATCTGTGGCGGGCAACTCTTTGTAAAACACCACTTGGCGGCCCAGCCCTGGAGATGCCCTGAGGGACCTGACATACTCTTCTATATTGTTTTGGCATTTCATGACACGTAAAGAGGGGCTTCAGCTTAAATTAGCAGTTATAGAGAAGGCCTCTGAGAGCAATCTTCTTCTTGTAAGCAATGGAGAAGAGAACTATCATTGTATGATGCAATATACAATGACATAAAAAATTGTCTCTCCGCAACTTCTCTTTCTGTAATGAACTCCAACAAGAGGTAACACAATGATCATAATCTTAAAACCGGATGTCGGCTCTGATAGCGCTGAAATGTCTAGTCTCATGAACTACTTTCGGCAGTTTCCTGATATCAAGCCCAGGATTTCTGATGTCCAGGGCACCATTCGGGCAGTAACGGAAGTTTATTTGATCGGCCCAACTCATGACTTGCCATTTGAGGCCCTGGAGAGAATGCCGGGAGTGGAAAAAGTAATAAGGGTCTCCAGTAAATATCGCCTGATAGGGCGCCATGGAGGACAGTTAGACCAAATCGGCTTTGAGTATAACGGCGTTTCCTTCAACCAGGACTGCCTTGATATCTTCATTGGGCTCTGTGCCGTGGATACCCCTGAACACGTGGAAATAGTCTTCAAAAAACTTCAGGAACTGAATATTACTACCGCCCGCATGGGTGCCTACAAGCCAAGAACGAGCCCTTATGACTTTCAGGGTCACGGGAAGTCTTGTCTGCCCTGGGTCTTTGAACTCGCCGGGAAATACGGAATAAAGATAGTGGCCATAGAGGTGCTCAGGGCAGTACATATTGAAGAAATCAAAGATGCCCTTGAACAGGCCGGGCACCCCACAGGAGTGATGCTGCAGACAGGTACAAGAAACGCTCAGAATTTTGAGCTTCTCAAGGCAGTGGGCTCTCAGCACGAGTTCCCTGTACTGTACAAACGGGGTTTGGGGCTCAGTCTGGAAGAGTCATTAAATGCCTGTGAGTATATTGCCAGTGAAGGAAATCGTAAAATCGTAGTATGTCTGCGTGGGATAAAAACCAGAATGGGAGAACCCCATCGCAACCTTGTGGATTTTACCCATGTCCCGGTTGTGAAGAGACTGACCAGGCTCCCTGTGTGTATCGATCCTACTCATTCCGTAGGTTCAAAGGACCGTGCACCTGACGGCCTGCTCGACATCTTTCACGCCACGGCCCAGGGCGTGATCGCCGGGGCGAACATGATACTTGTGGAGTGTCATCCCAGGCCGGAAGTTGCTCTGTGCGACGGACCACAGGCGCTTACAATGCAGGAGATAGATCACTTTATTGCAGACGTGGAAATTGTGCGGCGTGCTTATGAGGAAAGAAGGGCCCTAGCTGAAAAGGATTTAGGGATAAAAAAGAGATAACTATTCACGGGCAGGAGGCATTTCTTTTAAGTAATTCCAAGAAACACCTCATGCCAGTGAATGGTTTACAAACAAGGTGCGCGCTCGACACATACAGACATACACAGACCCGGGCCATCAGTAAAAACTTTCTGTGGATCTGTGGCTAATTCAAAAAGGATTTTCAAGGCAAAACAAAGATATAACACTGATTCTATGACCGATGTTGTCGTTCTTGCGATGGGTCAGGGGGTTCTTTCCTGAAACTCAGCAACGAACGCTGCAGGTGAAATGATTTTGATTTTGCCGAACCACTCCAGATTCAATAAATGCGGATCTCCCGTTATTATATATTTCACATCTGCAGCTAAGGCACATTCAAGGATACTGTTGTCATCCGGGTCGTCTTTGATTAAATCAACTGTGATTTGAGGAAATACAGAGCAAAATATATCTTCTGTCTCTTTGACAATTGAAAAACACTCCTCATGAGTAAGATGAGTAAGGCCAAATTTTGGTCTTATGAGAACTTCTCTAAATTCAGTGAGCATTGCGGGAGAAATATAAGCGTTAATCCTGCCCTGAATAACTGATTCAAGGATCTGTCGAGGATTACCGCCGAATAAAATGCCGGATATCAGTACATTTGTATCAAGAACCACCTTTGTTTTTGGCATTTCTATTTTCTTTTCTCAATACGATATCGACTAATTTCCTCCAGCACATCCTTTTCGGTGAGATCATGTGCGCCTGATTGTATTGATGTTTTGGCAAAGATATTATTCCAGCGTTCCTTCCTTTCTATATAGATGCGGGCGGCTTCGCGAAGAAGTTCAGAGCGGGAACGGGACTCGCGTTGGGCAATTCGGTCAATATCAGCAAGGAGTCTGTCCTGGAAAGATATATTTACTGTGACTGTGCTCATATCTCACCTCCTGTTCCCAATATCATACAAACTTTGTATGATGTCAACTTTTTGATGAAACGGAAAGGCTTATGCCTGTTCTGCGCTTTTGAGTGAAAGGAGCTTGAGGTCCTTTGAGAGCCTAATGAGATAACGGAGCCGTTCGAGTTTTAGGTTCGCCACATGCAGCGGCCCCGACTTCTTTTTTGAATAAGCGGCTTCTATCAACAGATCAAGGACGTCGAGCAGGATGGTCTCTATCCGGTCGGCAATGAGGAATTTCTGGCTGCGGGGGAACTTATCCAACTTAGGAATGATCCAGAGAATAAAGTCATAGAGTTTCGTTATGGCATCTACTTCTTTAGGCATGTCTCAAATAAGTTCGACCGCCTTCGGCGGTAAAGGGTATAAGAGTAAAAGTGCAAAGGGTTATAAAGTCCTGGCGCAACGGAATCCGGTAATGGTGTTCCTGACCACCGGGTTGAACCTGAGACGGTTCGCACAGCGGGCGAGGCTCTGGTTGACGTTCCAAGAACCGCCGCGCCGGACCTTGTTCAGCTTTTCTTCATCGTACCAACTATCAGTCCACTCCCAGGCATTACCCACCATGTCCAAGCAACCGTAAGGGCTACTGACTCCCTCATATTCTGCCACTGGAGTAGTGTGGCCGATTATAGATTCGATATTGCACTTTTCCTTGTTAAATTCATTTCCCCAGGGATACACACGTCCATCTATCCCCCTGGCTGCCTTTTCCCATTCCTCCTCAGCCGGCAATCTCTTTCCGGCCCACTGGGTATAAGCCCTCGCCCCGAACCAGGAGACATAGATAACCGGATAATCCTCAAAGCCGGATTCCACTGCAAAGCGATAACCATCCTTTCTTATTCGGCATCTCTCCTTTTCGTAACTTCCTTTCAAGTTAATCCACTTCTCGAAGCCTTCTTCATGATATCCTTTTTCATTGAGGAATGCGCAGAACTGGGCATTGGTTACGGGATACTTATCCATGAAAAATCCTTTGTTCAAGCTGGTTATACGAATGCTATCCCCTATACCCATAATAAATTGCCCCGGCGGGATGTAGACCATATCATCCGGGACCGTGACGCCCTCAGGTGGCTCAACCTTTTGGTAAACCGAGAGATCTATGAGCTCCGAGACAAAAAGGGCTGTTTCATCCGTGATCTTTATCTTTTGAGCCTTATCTTGCGGTATCTCCTTGGCAATTTTTCTGGCAATAAAATATTCAACGAAGGAGCGGTGGGCAAAGGCGTAATAGCCCTCGGCTTCATTTCGGCTGAGAAAGGAACAGGTACGAATCTGATAATCGAGATTGTCGAGGGATAATTTAAATTTTTCCCTTGTCTTATGATCAAAATATCTATCGATAGCCTCTCTTAAAGTATCAAAATGGAGCCGAACCTCTTCTGAGGTAAACATTCGGTAGGCCAACTCCTCCATAAACAGCATGATATTTTCCGGTGCACGCTTCCCCTCCCGTTTTCTCCAGCCCTCAGTAACGGTTTTATAAACCTTGCCAGGAGTAATCAATCCCCTTATCTTGCTGATATCTTTAGAGTATTTTGTTATGAGATCGAGAAGGATAGGGCGTTTGGCCAAGTCTTTAATATCAAAGACTTTCTCTATGATATTATCCCAGAAATCCAAGGCTTTCTTTTTATCCAGAGCAAGATTTAGATAGACCTTTATCTCTTTATCGTCGAAGAAGGAGACGTATATCCGCTCAAATCTTTCTGGGTACGAAAGAGGTACGGGCCCTCTCTGCG
>CAZPDU010000129.1:0-4593 GCA_964585405.1 uncultured Thermodesulfobacteriaceae bacterium
GCTGCACCCCTGTAGCTCGCTGCCCTTATGAGGATACCTTTTTGGGCCAGTTCGGCGATTATCTTTCGGCCTTTCCAGCGTTTCAGCGCGGCCCTTCGACTCATTGAACGGCCTGCGCCGTGGCAGGCAGAACCCCAGGCTATGGCTTCTCCTGTTTCCTGGCCTACCAAAATATAGGAACAGGTCCCCATCGTTCCACCTACAAGCACGGGCTGACCGATATCTTTGAATGCCTCTGGTAATTCAGGTCTGCCGGGACCAAATGCCCTGGTAGCCCCCTTTCGGTGGACATAAAGGCGTTTTATCTCACTGTTTATTCGATGGTTTTCTATTTTACATGTATTGTGGCTAACATCATAAAGAGTTTTCACATTCGCTTTTGGACATATTTCATGAAAAACCTGACGGATCAAATGAGTAATTACTTGGCGATTCGCCAGTGCACAATTTACTCCGCAGGCCATGGCCTTATAATATCTTTGTCCTTCAGGGGATTTTATTGGAGCGCACACTAGCTCCCGTTCCTTGATTGGAATATCATACTTTTTGGCGGCCCGACCAAGTACCTGAAGATAATCAGTTCCGATCTGATGGCCCAGTGCCCTGGAGCCACAGTGGATTGACACTATTATGTCTCCCTGTTTTAAGCCCATGGCCGTGGCGGAAGGCTGATGAAAGATCTCTTCCACGCACTGTATCTCCAGATAATGGTTTCCTGAACCGAGGGTCCCCACCTGTCGGTACTGTCGAAGTTTAGCGATATCAGAGACGCAAGACGGATCGGCCCCCTCTAATCTTC
Organism: uncultured Thermodesulfobacteriaceae bacterium; assembly: GCA_964585405.1. Taxonomy (GTDB): domain Bacteria; phylum Desulfobacterota; class Dissulfuribacteria; order Dissulfuribacterales; family UBA3076; genus UBA3076. The sequence continues at coordinate 800 of CAZPDU010000129.1, forward strand.
CCTGTTCTTCCGTGTGGGCAAGATCTTCGAGTAATCCGTAACCGCGTTCCACCGCCCATCGGGCACCTCCTGTTAGAACACCATCCAGTTCGTCAGGTGACAGTCTGATCTTACCTTCAGAGCCCACACCAGATGGCACAACTCTGAAGAGCTGATCTATAAGAGATTCAAGGACAGGACGGATCTCATCTCGCGTGAGACCGGTCTGCAGGTTCCTGACCCCGCATGAAATATCATAGCCGACTCCGCCTACCGATATAATACCCCCATCTTCCGGATCAAATGCCGCTACTCCCCCGATGGGAAAACCATAACCCCAGTGAGCATCAGGCATGGCAATGGCAGCCCTGACAATCCCTGGCAGAGAGGCAACATTACTGAGCTGCTGGCGGACCTTTTCGTCCATTTCGGAAATCAGATCCTCACTGGCGAAGATAAGTCCGGGTACCCTCATACCCTTATCAATGGGAATCTCCCACTGATATTCTCCCAGACGTTTTAGCTGTTTAATTTCCATGGTCTATTTAAACAATAATGATAATAGTAATCTAAACATCTACCACACACTGTGCAATCCAGCAGTCTTCATCCTGCCTGACCACGAGTTCTGTAAAAGTCGCTCCTTTAACTTCTACTCCCCTTTGATGCCTTGATGAGTCAAACTTTTCTCCCATTGCTGTTCCTGTAAGACTGAGACCATGTATCTTGACCTTGAAGTCTCTGAATATCAGCCTTTGTATATCGGATTCAGCCAAAAGGCGATTGAGCCAGGCAACAAATAGACCCTCGATATCAAAGGACTCACATGAAATTACGACTGATTTTAGAGGTCTGATGGTGTCGAAGTCTTCTACCAAAAGAGAAAACATTGACCTGGCGCCATTTTCAAAGGCCTCTGACAAGGTCTTGCCTCTACCCCTGATGCCTATGTCAGCCCCATGTTCAAAGGTTTCAAAGGATGCCGTCATGTCTGCTCCACTTTTTCCGACTCCACTCAATCCATCCCCAGATGGAAAGCCCTGTGAAGACAATAAAAAGGGCGGCCTGTGCATAAATACCATGATAGATATTTACAACTATCCATCCTATGTTCGCCATGGTATAGACAGCAAAACCAGAACGTTTTTTTCTTATGTTCAGTATTGCCCCTATTATACTCAGAGCAGTCAGTGTCCAAGGAAAGATATGATTCATAATTCCGCGCGACGAGACACAAATGGTGTTTCTGAATTCAATAAAAATCTTGAATCCCACACCGAAGACATTTCTATCGGAATCACAGTTCAGCTCACCTGAGGTACGGCAACAGGGCCTTAAAAATTGGGGTTCCAGCCCTCTCCAGCAGCTCGTAAACTGCCATTTCCACCGGTCCTACAGATGCCCCCATGATCTCCATTCTCCTCAAAGCCAATTTGGTATTTCTTCCTTTCCTGGATGATATCGCGTCAGCCACTATCCAGGGCCTGTATCCCATTCTGATTGCGCAAGAGGCAGTCTGATAGACGCATATATGAGCCTCTACACCCACCATAATAAGGGTATCAACAGCGGCAGACAGGTCGGCAACACACTGTTTCACTTTATAGTTTGCAAGCGCATTGAACTCAACTTTGTCTACACAGTTGTTATCCGCCAGCAGGTCGGCAATCTCAGGGACAAAAGGTCCAAGGCCCTGTTTGTATTGTGTTGTTGCTACAATAGGTATCTCCATAGCCTTGGCACAGTGTATAATCAGGGCGGTATTAGATATTACTCTTTCTGCTTCATGAATGGCCTTCATGAGGTTTTTCTGAGGATCGATGACCATGAGGCAGCAACGTTTGGGATTCAGAATATTCAGGCGATCATCATTCATACGGCTATCTCCTTACAAAAAAAGCGCGTGTATTAAAATAACACGCGCCTTTCTCTGTCGAAACTGGAAATTCAAAATTCGGAATTAGGTAATAAATATAGATCTCCCTATTAGTTCCGATTTTCAGATTCAAGTTTCACTGCTGGTGAATTGTCGTGAAAAAACCATACATAATTTCTGCTATTCTTCTCCAACGTATTTAGGTCTTGTTGTGATACGCGCCAGAATAACTCCAAGAATAAGCAGGGCCCCTGAGATATAAAAAGCATACTTCAGACTGCCTGTTATGTCTTCAATTGTACCACCCAGTCTGGCCATGAAAAAGCCGAGACCCCAGCCCAGAAATACCAGACCGTAGTTGAATCCAAGGTTCTTGGAACCGTAGAAGTCAGCAGTAAAGGATGGCAACAGCGCAAGACCACCGCCATACTGCCAGTATGCGATACCAACAACCACAAACAGAAGCAGGACGTTCTGTGTAGAAATTACAAATGGTAATGAAAACAGGCACAGGGCAGATATGGCGCAGTTTATAGTATACGCATTCACACGCCCGATTTTGTCAGAATAAGAACCTGTACCGACCCTTCCGGCCGCATTGACAAAACCTCCGAATGATACAAGGATCCACGCGTTTGCCGCCAGAAATGGTATATTCTGGCCTGCCTTTATCATCAGACTGTTGGCGTTTGCAATGATCAAAAGTCCTGACTGTGTGGTAAGCATGAACAAGAATACCAGGGCATAGAACTGCCAGGTCTTGACCATTTCAGAGGTCTTCCAATTATGCTTGGTGGAAGCGGCCAGCTGCTTGGCGGTTGCAGCGACTTTAGGTCCGGGAGGCACATATCCTTCCGGAGGTGTCAGCAGGAGCTGGCCCGCGATGATTACCACCAAAGCGAACAGTATTCCCAGACCAACAAAGCTTCCTGTTATGCCATAGTTATCAATCAGATATTGCGCCAGAGGACTTATATAAAGTGCCGCTCCTCCGTAGCCTCCTACCACAAGCCCTGCAATCAGGCCTCTTCTATGAGGCCCAAACCACTTCAGTGCGGCAGGCGTGGGGGCAGCATAACCAATACCCATACCAATGCCCCCCAGTATGCCGAAGCCTAGGATCAGGCCGGCATAACTTTTCATCAATCCGGCAACTATGCAGCCAGTGGCCAGGAAAAGTCCGCCCACGGTTGCACCCACCTTGGGGCCGAATTTGTCTTGTATGCGGCCACCGGGGATCATCAACAAGGCAAAGATGATAACGCATAAGGAAAATGGTGTTGCGGCCTGGGCATTGGTCAGGTAAGTCCAACCAGCGTTCATGCCCTCTTCAATGACTTGACCAGCCTTATCCACATCAACCAGGCTAGATTTCCATATGCTCCAGGCATATAATATGCCCAGACACAGGTTGATGGCAGTACCTGCAAAGGTAGTTATCCAGGCCTGCGCCGGTTCTTTTGTAATTTGAGCCGTCATATTTTTGTACCTCCTAAAGACGCTCTAATGCAATCAATTATTTCTTCTTCATTAGCTTTTTTTTGGCCTTCTTGAGATCGTCTATCATGTCCTGCGACATCTTTTTGATTTCAGAGACGATATCGGGATTTGCCAATGTAGTGGTATCGCCTACATCCTTATTATTGGATATGGCCGATAGTATCCTGCGCATAATTTTACCGGAACGTGTTTTTGGCATGTCCGGTACAATCCAGACCTTTCTCGGCCTTGCGATTTTGCCAATGGAATCACAGAGACTCTGTGAGATCTTTGCGACCAATTCAGGGCTGGGATCGTATCCAGGCTTCAGAGATACATACAGATCAGGCACCATCCCCTTTATTTCATCAGCCACAGGCACCACCGCCGCCTCAGCCACTTCAGGGACATCAAGCGAAGCAGACTCCAGCTCCTTGGTACCGAGCCGGTGTCCGGATAC
>CAZPDU010000130.1:0-6127 GCA_964585405.1 uncultured Thermodesulfobacteriaceae bacterium
CTTTCTGGAAAATATCGCTATTAGCAAATACCCCTATATACCCGATTTTAAAAATATTTCTAAAACTGCGAACGGTCGGGCCGTTATTTCAAGAGAGAATCTTGAGATAGCAAGTCCATCCTTAAGGGCGGATAACCTGGACTATATAATCATCCTTACAAGAAATCCCATGATCAATGCAATAAACAAGTTGACCCCCGAGCAGGCTACCATGCAGTTTATCTACGGCGAATCAATTGAGAGTTCCGGAGGCAATCCCGAAGAGGCAGGCAGGTTTAAGCGCGTCTTTTTCCTCGATCCTTTTGTTTGTGGGAATCTGCTGGAGCATGCGATGATTTTTCATGATATTATAAGTAAAAACCGAATCAAGTGCTATCTGTCCAATACAGGCACTATAGGTGCAAACGATACAAAGGTAAATCTGCGTCAGTCTCTTGCTATTTATAATGATCTCAGTCGTATAGAATTGCGATTCAGTTCCGAACCTGATTTGCTGGGCTATCATTACCCTATTAAATGTGACCGTGCCAACCTCTCTCTGATGAATGCCCACTCTCTTTTCCCTGACAAGGAAATACTCAAAAAGAAAATAAAGGATTTTCTCAGGGGCAGGGCAGAGTATCTTGAAGATTTTGAGGCTAAGTTCGGTGAAATTCCCGAAAATCTGAAGGAATCATTGCCCCATCGTGAAGATCAAGCCTATAAAATGATTGAAAACAATAAACTCGTAAGCGTTGAAGAATAAGCTATATTAATGAAGATCTTAATAATTTATGGTACACAACAATCGCTGGAAAGATATAGATAAAGCCAGAAAGTTTCTCAAGCTTCCTGAGCAGGTAACCAGGATAGAGATACAGAAGGCATACAGGTGCCGCTGCAGAAATCTTCATCCCGACAAAAATGCATGCACAGATACCTCAGAAAAGATGGCCAAGCTAAATGCGGCTTATCAAATCCTGATGGAATATGTGGATAGATATGAAATAAAACTCAATCCAAATCAAGATGGCATGACCGAGGGAGAGTGGTGGATGCATCACTTCGGGCAGGACCCCATCTGGACGGGAAATCATGAGGAAGAATAGCTATGGCCTTAATCGTTCAGAAATATGGCGGTTCTTCAGTAGCTAACTGTGATCTGATTAAAAGGATTGCAGATCATGTAATAGACTGCAAAAGGCGGGGAGATGACATAGTGGTGGTTCTCTCTGCCATGTCAGGGGAGACCGACCGGTTTATTGACATGGCAAGGCAAGTCCAACAGAGACCAGACCCTAGAGAGCTTGATGTATTGATGGCCGCTGGAGAGCAGATAACCACCTCTCTCTTTGCCATGGCAGTCCGAGAGAAAGGTTTTGAGGCCACTTCTTTTCTGGGTTATCAAATTCCAATAGACACCGATTCAGCTCACGGAAAGGCCAGAATCCTTGAGATATCAACCAAAAAACTTAGTGCAGTCATCAGATCGGGGCATATTCCTGTTGTTGCAGGATTTCAGGGTGTTACGCCCAGAGGTAATATCACCACCCTTGGAAGGGGAGGCTCAGACACAACTGCCGTAGCGGTGGCAGTAGTCCTTAATGCTGATATCTGCGAAATATATACAGATGTAGACGGAGTTTACACCACAGATCCCCATATATGTCCGAATGCCAGAAAGATAGACAGGATTTCCTATGAGGAGATGATGGAAATGGCCAGTCTTGGTGCAAAGGTCCTTGATATCCGATCTGTTGAGTTTGCGATGCGATACGGAATGCCTGTCCATGTGAAGTCGAGCTTCATTTACAACGCAGGGACCCACGTAGTTAAGGAGGATAAAATTATGGAACAGGTCTTGGTTTCAGGCGTTACCTACAGCCGAAATGAAGCACGCATTACAATTACCAAGGTCCCTGACAATCCCGGCATAGCTGCCAGCATATTTAATCCGATCTCGGATGCAAATATTGTAGTTGATATGATAATCCAGAATACCAGGGCCAGTGACCTCACTGATATGACCTTTACCATCCCGCGGAGAGATTATGATCAGGCCATGGAGATAGTAAAAAAAGTGGCCAAACAGATCGGAGCCGAGAGTGTGGCCGGGGACTGCGGCATTGCCAAAGTTTCCATAGTGGGAGTGGGTATGAGGAACCACGCAGGTGTGGCCAGCAAGATGTTCGATATCCTTGCCAGACATGGAATCAATATTCTTATGATTAGTACTTCTGAAATCAAGATATCCTGCGTTATTGAAGAAAAATACACTGAACTGGCTATTCGTGCACTGCACGAGGAGTTTGGCCTGGATAATGGATAAAAAAATCAAAATATATGACACAACCCTCAGGGATGGGACTCAGGCCGAGGATTTTAACCTCTCTGTTGCGGATAAGGTCAGAATAACATTGAAACTCGATGATCTAGGCATCGATTACATCGAAGGGGGCTGGCCTGGATCTAATCCAAAAGATGAACAATATTTCCGCGAAATTCAGCATTATTCGCTAAAACATAGCAAAATAGCTGCTTTTGGCAGCACCCATCATGCCAGACATCATGCCCATGAAGATCAAAACCTCAGGGCTCTCGTGGCGGCCAAGACCCCGGTTGTTATAATTTTTGGCAAGACATGGGGAATACATGTTAAAGACGTCTTGAGAATCACCCCGGAGAGAAACCTGGAACTGATAGAGGATTCACTATCCTGGCTGAGACCCCAGGTCCAGACACTGTTTTACGATGCTGAACACTTTTTCGATGGATACAAAAACGATCGGGTCTACGCCCTTGAGACCCTGCGCCGGGCATTGGCCGGAGGTACGGATTGTCTTGTGCTCTGTGATACCAATGGCGGAACTATGCCCCATGAAGTGACAGAGATCATTCGGGACGTCAGAAAAGCATTGGGAAGCGAGGTCCAGATAGGTATCCATTGTCACAATGATGCCGAAGTTGCTGTAGCCAATTCTCTGGCAGCCGTCAGGGCTGGAGTAACACATATCCAGGGAACTATAAATGGTTTTGGCGAAAGGTGTGGAAATGCCAATCTCTGCTCCATAATTCCAGGCCTTGTAATCAAAATGGGATATAAATGCACAGCAGGCAAAAATATTGATAAGCTCACCACTGTATCGAGGTTTGTCAGTGAAATCGCAAATCTCTCCCACAATAAGTACCAACCATATGTTGGAGAAAGTGCCTTTGCTCACAAGGGCGGTATACATGTCAGTGCTGTCCAGCGCAACCCTCAGTCATATGAACACATAAGACCTGAACTGGTTGGAAATATACAGCGTATACTGGTCTCGGATCTTTCCGGAAAAAGCAATATCCTTGCCAAGGCCAAGCAGTTCGGCCTCGATCTGGAAAGCCACGACCCGATTGTACTCGACATTGTGGCCCAGCTTAAGGAACTAGAATCTCAGGGCTTTCAGTTTGAAGGTGCGGAGGCGTCCTTTGAATTGCTCATGAGAAAGGCTCTGGGTACCCGGCGCAAGTACTTTGATCTCCTTACATTCAGAGTTATAGACCAGAAGTCAAAAGACAACGAACCTACTCAGGCAGAGGCTACTATTAAGGTACGCGTAGGTGGCCATACAGAACATACTGCTGCAGTAGGCAATGGGCCGGTGAATGCCCTGGATAATGCCATTAGAAAGGCCCTTGAAAAATTTTACCCCCAGCTCAAGGAAATGGTACTGCAGGACTATAAGGTAAGGGTGCTTCCTGGAAGTCCCGGGACAGAGGCCAAGGTAAGGGTGCTGATAGAATCAAGAGATAAACACGACAAATGGGGCACAGTCGGTCTTTCCAATGATATCATCGAAGCCAGTTGGCAGGCCCTTGTAGATGCTATTTGTTTTAAGCTGCTCAAGTCAGAAACAGAGACAACATAATAGGTATCTTTCATTCACCAGTTTACACTTTTTATAAAAAAATGCTTTTTTCTCTGTGTTTATCGATATTGTAATATTCATCTTAAGGACATCCGCATAGTTTAATCCTGGCTAATCTCAGCAGGCCCTTTATCTTGCTTTCTTTGAGGCCCTTCGAAACCGTCTATTCCAAATAGACGGCAAGCGGTGTCCAATATCATCTCGTTATTCTTTTCTTGAGCCCCCTTTTTTATACAGACTATGGGGTCGTGGAGTATCTTCTGTACAATAGATCGAGTAAGTATATCAAGGGCTTTTTGTTGCTCATCGTTCAGAGATTCGAAGACTTTATGGCTGCGTAAAATCTCCCTCTGCCTGACTGCCTCGGCCTTTTCCTGAAGGTGCTGAATTACAGGCACTACAGTCAGAGACTCCATCCAGGCCATAAATTTGATAACCTCGGCCTCCACCATACGATCAGCCTTGAAGGCCTCCTTCTCCCGTTCTGCCTTGTTAAATTCTATAACTCCCTTCAGATCATCTATATCGTACAAATAGACATTGTCTATATCATTGACCTTTGGATCGATGTCTCTTGGCACTGCTATATCAATGAAAAACAGGAGTCTGTGACGTCTGGGGCGCATAATCCGTTTTACTCGGTCTTTACTGAGAATAATTCCAGGGGCACCGGTAGAACTTATCACTATGTCTGCATCAATCAGCGCATCCTCTACTTCTTCCAGAGATATCGCGCTTCCCCCAAGGGACCTGGCGAGTTTTACTGCCCTGGATAGTGTACGGTTGGCCACGACCAGCTTGCCAGCACCGCTGGCCATAAGATGCTGTGCGGCCAATTCCGCCATTTCTCCCGCACCTATCAGCATGCCGTTTTTGCCTGAGAGATCCCCAAAAATCTTTTTAGCAAGTTCGACTGCCGCATAACTGATAGAGACCGCATGACTCGCAATCCTTGTTTCAGTCCTAATCTTCTTGGCGACTGAGAATGCCTTGTGCAGCAGACGATTAAGTACCATGCCTGCCGTATTAGCCTCTGAGGCAACACGATAAGCATCTTTTAATTGGCCGAGGATCTGGGGCTCCCCCACAACCATGGAATCAAGACTGGAGGCTACTCTAAAAAGGTGTCTAACTGCAAACATGCCTTCATATTCATATAGTGAACCCTGGAGTGTCTTAAAGTCCATTTTCACCCTGTCCATCCACAGCTCTTTTATCGATTTTTTGACCTCCTCCATACAATTTGTAGAAACCAGAACTTCTACCCTGTTACACGTAGAAAGAAATACAACCTCTGTGCAAGCAGCGAGCCCGGCAAAGAGGTTCAGGGCAGGGGTATCACTTTCACTCAGGGAGAGGCGTTCCCGCACCTCCAGGGGTGCAGTATTATGATTTACCCCTAAAAGGACTATCTGCGGTCTATTTAAGCCAAGTGGCATAGGAATGGGCACCAGAAAATAGCAGACTTACTCCTAGGAAAGTAAAGACCAATATCGCAAAACCAACTATTGTCATAATAGCAGCTTTCCTTCCCCGCCAACCAACTGTAAGTCGTTGATGAAAAAGGGCCGCGTAGACAAACCAGGTAATCAGTGACCAAGTCTCCTTCGGATCCCAGCTCCAGTAAGATCCCCAGGCCTTCTCCGCCCAAATAGATCCGGTCACTATTCCAAGTGTCAGCAGAGGAAAGCCCACAGTCAAGCACCTCTCGTTCATGGCATCCAGGGTCTCGAGAGAAGGCAGCCTCTTAAATACAGCCCCTAATCGCTTCTTCTTTATCTGTCTTTCCTGAAGCAAAAACATAACGGCAATACAAAAAGCCAAGGCAAAAATGGCATCTGCAAATAAACAAATAATGGCATGAACAGGGAGCCACATACTCTTGAGAGCCGGAGGCAGAGGCAAGATTTCCGTTGACTGAAAGGATGAAGCAGTCATTATAATCATAGCGAAAGGTACAACAAATGCCCCAAGAGATTTTAACTTGCAACACCATTGGAATAGGATAAAAGATCCTACCATTGCCCAGGCAGTGAAAGATAGAGAGTCATGGAGATTAACAAGGGGCGGATGGCCCCCTGCAAACCAGCGCATCAAAAAAGCCGCGGTATGAAAACCAAAACCGGCAAACAAAAAACCAGTGGCGATCCTTTCAGCATCTTTTCTGAGCGTTATAATGTGAACGAGAAAGCCAACCGTACTGACAAAATATATAAAAACGGTAATCTGAAAAAGGAATT
>CAZPDU010000131.1:0-3850 GCA_964585405.1 uncultured Thermodesulfobacteriaceae bacterium
CAACCCAGAACAGTGAGAGTGTAAAGGCGACAACAACGATTTTTTTCATCACCAACCTCCTTTTGTGCATAAAAAAAGGATTGAGCCATCTGAAAGAAACCGGTTTTTTCCATCTATACCCTATTTTTTTCGAGCCTTTGGAAATCATATCTCTCCTGGCCTCAATCTGCAACAAACGCCGGCACTTTTGTCCCTTAGAAAGATTTTTGATCTGTTAACTTTGCCGATTCATTACTATGATAAACGCCTTGTTATCTATCACCTTTCTTATATTATAAACAGTTTTAATTTGGAATAGTATCCGCATGAGAAGTATTGGTATCAACTATATTCATCAGAAATTCCACTGATCAGGGAATTACTGTAAATGATCATAGCGGCCACGGATGTTCATTACTTTGAGACCGGCTGCGCGGCGGCCTGTGTGTTGTTCTCAGATTACAGCGATAGACGGCCTACAGCATCATATACCAGAATCTTGCCACCACCAGCGGACTATGTGCCCGGGGAGTTTTACAGGCGGGAACTTCCATGTATTGTAACGCTGCTCCGGCAGATCAATCCGTTGCCGAATGAGATAGTCATTGACGGTTATGTGACTCTCGGGGATTCGCCTGGTCTTGGACACTACCTCTTTAAATCCCTTGGCAGTGAAATACCGGTGGTCGGTGTGGCCAAATCCAGGTTTAAGGGATCTTTTGGAATCGAGGTCTTCCGGGGTAAAAGCACACGTCCTCTGTACATAACATCTGCCGGGATAGAACCGCAAAAGGCGGCTGAGAAAATCAGGACGATGCATGGGGCTTATCGAATACCGACCCTGCTGAGACAAGTAGATATTCTGGCAAGAGAAAGGGCCGGTCAACTGCTTTCTCCAAAAAGTTAAAAAGAGGTCAAAAATGACTGAAAAGCGAATTCTGCCGGTATTTCTGCTGTGTTTTTTCGTGGGTCTTTTGGGCATTCATCGATTCTATGTGGGAAAGATCGGAACCGGTATACTGCATATGATAACCCTGGGCTGTTTCGGTATATGGACAGTAATCGACTGCATTTTGATTATTGCAGGAGAGTTTACAGATAAAGACGGAAACAAAATCAGGCAATGGACATAAAGAGGCATAATCATAAAGGCGTCCCTGATGGATTTTATCAGGGTAAAGCCCGTACAGAATTTTATGCCGATTCGCACGGGCAAAGACCAACCCTGCGGCTTTATACCAGAGTGACCATTAATCCTCTCTCGCACTTACCGGCGGCCTGAATCCTCACTAGAAGTTTATGCGCAGCCCGCCCATCACACTGTGTGTGCTGTATTCGGCCTCAAAGTAATCAAAATCAGGGTCTTCAGTAGCGAAGTAGCGATATTGAAAATCAAGGTTCATGTTGTAGCCTACTGGCAAACTCACACCGGTCATGATCTGGTACGCAAAGACAGTATCATCGTCCTCGCCCCAATAGTCCACATCGAACTCCACATTAGCAACACCGATGCCCGCCCCTATAAAAGGGCTGATCTGACGACCCGGCAGAAAATCGAAAAGCGCGTTGCCCATTACTGAAAAGGAATCGACATCCCCACCGATGCCGCCGGGAAACTGTCTGTCCACGTCGTTAAAACGGTAGCCTATCTCTAATTCTGTCCTGAGCCCGGTACCCAGGTCATAGCCAATCGCTCCGGTCGCTGCCACGCCGGTGTCGAATTCAGCTTCATCACGAATACCATCAAACCAGGTGATATCTGAATCCTCCACCCAGACTGCCCCCAGATTGCCGGAAAAGTATATATCCTGAGCCCATGTTAATGAGTTTCCCATCACCAGAACAAGAGCTGTTGCCGATAGAATCAAAAATGTCCTTTTCATAACGACCCTCCTGATGGATTTATGATCCGTCAAATAATTATTCCAGATAATTATCCTCATATGAATGAGCTGTACATTATTTGATATAAAAATAACCGAACCTGCAAAGCACTCTGAGACCGTCGTGAATTATGACCTGCCCCTTCAACGTGAGAAATATTAAGGTGAAAAAATAAGTCAAGTCGAATCAATTATAATACCCGGTTTCCTTAATCGTGGAAATCCGTTTTTTCTCTCAGTTCCCCCAGACCCTCGCGATTATAAATTATAGAACCGATGAGACATTCGAATTTTTTTCCAAAAATCGGCCAGCCAACCTCGACATTCCTGGTAAAATCTCTAATCCTCAACTCATTTATTTTTGGTTCCCTTGGCGGTCTGACCGGATATTCCGTATTGGCTTTCAATGTCAAAATCAGGTCATTACCGCGGTGCTCCACCGCGGCCACTGAGGCATCGATTATCCAATCCTGCTTATTGGCTATGGCGAAATCGTCTCTTGTGGCCATTTCACACCTCCGTTTTGGTATTATAAGCATTTAATGACTGTTCGGCATTACTCTTTATTAATTACATGGCGGCTCTGATCGATTTCTCATGGTCTCTGCCTGTAAACTGCGAATCTGCGCACCCTTATAGACAATATATTCAAAGTTTACCCTGCTCTGATCAGGAGACAGGACCCTATTAATAAATAATTCCTGGATTATCTATGTATTATCTGTTGCGAGCATTTTGCCTTGCCTGATATTTTTGGCCTTGGGAAAGGTGAATTGGGATTTTTTCTGAAGTAATGCCTTTCCAAAATCAAGCATTGTCGTATTACCAAGCCTGGTCACCTTGGGGGGCTTTATAAAAAAATTGGCTAACATCCCCTTGATCTTTCCAAAGAAACCAGCAGATTGTTTTTCCCCGGCAATAGATGCTATTTTTATTCTCATTCTCGGTGTCTCTTCCGTCTTCTCAAAAGAAAGTCTGTTGACCCGGGCCACTTTTTCGTTCGATCTATTTTGGTATTCATACTCACCATCTTTCGGTTCAACGTCATAGAGCCCAATGGTTAAGTTGCTCTCATTACCTCTTGCATTGAAGTTTATATTTACGTTGGTAACGATCCTGGCAGAATCGGTTATCCGGCCCTTAACTTCGATAACCCCGCAACCTTCTCCGTCTACCTTGATATATTCAAGCATATTTTCCAACCGCTCCCCTTTTTTAAATTTATCCTTCTGGGTCGCTATAATCCCGGCAGGGTCAAATGTGACCTGGTAAAAACCACTACCCCGTATTACAAATTCACAGATTAAATCAAAGGACTCGGAGCTAAGGTTTATATTATGGGAAACTATACCTATCTGCTGATCGTTATTGGGACTGGACACATCATCAACAGGCGACAGAGACAGCAGCGGAATAAAATACATAAAAGAGGCTAAAGGGTTCTTTGCAAAATTCTCCTCCCTGTAACTCATGGTTATGGTGGGTCCGTTTATCTCGCCGTCCACCTTATTGCCGTTTGCCGATAATCCGCTTCCGCATGTTTTAATGTTCAAATCGGCAGTTGATGCTTCACAACCTAGTATAAACAAAATAGTAAGAACAATAAACCCAAATAAAATAGATACATATCCATGGATGAAATCTAAATGTGTATGTCTCAAATATAACTTCATGGCTTACTTCCTGATACTTTATCTGCACCTGACTCCAGTAGGCCTTTCAAATCTCTTCGCACTGATATTTGTTGTGGCCTGATTTTCTGTATAGACCTTGAGAAAACCTATTGTCAAATCTGAAATCACTGTTGGAAACCCTTGAATGAATCCCCTTTATTGATATTTATTAAAGCGTATCTTATGATTATGTCTATTGGTTATTTACCTTTGTCTATAGCCCAATTAGAATTTTCATAGCTGAAAAGACCGTTTTTTTAAAATTATGCGTTTAATATATATATCACATCTTCTAAAATTATTGGGAAATACCGG
>CAZPDU010000132.1:0-5189 GCA_964585405.1 uncultured Thermodesulfobacteriaceae bacterium
AGGCGGTGGGAAAAGACGCCGTGGACTGGGCCAGACATTGTCAGGAACTGGGGGTCGGTGTTATTCTGCCAACGAGCATGGACGGCGACGGGACCCGGACCGGTTACGATTTGGAGTATACAAAGGCCATTTCCAGTGCAGTAGACCTGCCTGTAGTGGCGTCGGGCGGGGCCGGAACCCTGGAAGATTTCTACCAGGGAGTTGTTCAGGGGGGTGCCAGAATTTTATTGGCCGCTTCGGTTTTCCACTATCGCACCATAGGTATCAGGGAGCTGAAAAGGTACCTGCAGGAAAAGGGTCTGAAGGTAAATTTGTAAGACATTCTGAGGGATTAAGGGTTTTATGCCGGAGCAAAAATGAACTGAATCTCTCATCTCAGCGAAAAGATGACTATAATGTTTTAAAAGCCCTTTATTAATTGGGCGTCTATTTAGTTGGGCGTCTATTTAAATTTTTCAGGCGTCAAATTCAAGAAATCCTGGAATCATGAAAAAGGACAAAAAGCTTAAAGAATACAGGTCAAAACGTGATTTTGCCAAAACACCGGAGCCCAAAGCCGCCCTCATAAAATCGGGCGCGAAACCGATTTTTGTGATTCAGCAGCACGATGCCAGTCACATGCACTTTGATTTCCGTTTGGAAACTGACGGGGTCCTTGCTTCCTGGGCCGTACCCAAAGGACTCAGCACGGATCCCAGAGAAAGACGTCTGGCCGTGCGTACCGAGGATCACCCTGTGGAGTATGCCTACTTCGAGGGACGAATCCCGGAAGGCGAATACGGGGCAGGCACGGTGATAGTTTGGGATACAGGGTACTATGAAAATGTGAGTCAAAAGGACGGAAAGCAAGTCCCCATAAGCGAAGCGCTTCGTTCAGGGCATGCGAAAGTGAGGCTCTTTGGTAAAAAACTCAGAGGAGGATATGCCCTGATTCATGCCAAGATGAGGGGAGACGAAAAGAACTGGCTGCTTGTCAAAGAACAGGACGAAGAGGCCGATGCCCGGCGAAAACCGGTTGTTACAGAGCCTGAATCCGTGATAAGCGGTAAGACTATTAAAGAGATGGCAGAAGAGAATAAGTAATGTGCCTATAAGAGCACACCATGTCTACTTATGTCTGCAGCATTAAAAAACTATAGTTTTCATCATGTTAAGGGTTTTTCCCTGTTACTGACCAGTTATTAGGCAGCGGTCATGAAATCATGGAAGTGGTTTCTCATCATACCCTCTGCGATCCCCTGTTATTTCATTATCGCTCTGATACTGACATTTATCACAGTGAACAACGATCCTGTACCTGACAGGACCGGAAGCATATATCTCAGCACCAACGGCAGTCATCTTTACCTGGTAATGAAAATCAGCGGGCTTTCAGAAGAGGTGCTCCACGGACTTGAATATAATAAAGACGATGATTACCTGTCCTTTGGCTGGGGTGATGAGTATTTCTACCTTAACACACCCACCTGGGACGATCTTACGTTTAAAAACGCCTTTACTGCTCTGTTTTTCATTACACCGACACTTATTCATGTTTTCGGGTATGATCAGAGAGAGGATGACTGGATCAGGATCAGAATTTCCCGTGCTGAACTTGCGTCCCTGAACAATTATCTGGCGGACAGTTTCAGGCTGGACAATTCCGGCAACAAGATAATCATTGAAAACAGGTTATACTCATCTGATGACAGGTTCTACAAGGCAAACGGAAGTTACACCCTTTTCAATACCTGTAATACCTGGGTGAATTCCGCCTTTAAGCAAAGCGGTCTCAAGGCGTGTCTGTGGACACCCTTTGAATTCGGTCCTCGAAGGATATATGAAAAAGACTGATCTGTTCTCTGCCATGAAATACACCTGCCCGCATTATTTTAAGGCATTATACAGCGAGGTAACTCCATATTCTTATGAATCCTTTCGCAGGGGCCGAATCTAAATATATGTAAGCAGGGCCGCTGCGAGGAACCTTTTGATCTAACTCCGGGATGCCGGTTCAAAAATCAACGCCCATTGAAGTGGCAATACTCTCAAAAGGATTTTAACTAAAGACTAGCTCGGGAGCATTGGAGAAATCGTGAGTATAAAACAAATAATGAGCAAAAACGTTGTTACTGTCGAAATGGATGATTCGCTTAAGATGGTCAGAGAAATATTTAATAACACTCGATTCCATCATTTACTCGTAGTCGAATCAGGGGAATTGTTTGGTGTGATCTCGGATAGAGACCTCCTGAAGGCCTTAAGTCCCTACATTGGAACTGTAAGTGAAAACGAAAGGGACAGAGTAACCCTTAATAAAAGAGTACATCAAATAATGACAAGAAAACCTGTTGTGTTAGAACAAGACGCAGAGATCTTTGAGGCAATAGAAATTTTCAAGAATCAAAATATATCTTGTATACCTGTTGTCGATGACGAATATAAACCAGTAGGGATAATAAGTTGGCGAGATATACTAAAAGCATGGTAGTGTAAAATATCATGTTGAACTGAACCCGCCTAGAACGGTTCAGCTCAATATGAGTTTTGGCGTCGGCTTCGCGCCGCAAAAACTCATATTTTGTTCTGCTTTAAAAATCTGTAAAACCACCTTGACAAAACGTACGTAATGACGTACCTTACACAAAAAGCGAGGTGAAACATGCCGACACTATCAGCCACTGAGGCAAGAACTAAACTATATCGTCTAATTGACCAAACTACGGATTCTCACGAACCGATCCTAATCACTGGGAAGCGGGGAAATGCTGTTTTAATATCAGAGGATGACTGGCGTTCGATTCAAGAGACTATTTACCTTTTAAACATTCCCGGCATGCGTGAGTCCATCCGCGAGGGGTTGGCAACATCATTGGAGGAATGCAGTGAGGAACTTGATTGGTGAGTTGGCGACTTGTTTTTACCAAACAGGTGCAGAAAGATGCAAAAAAATTAGCATCCTCCGGGCTAAAATCAAAAGCCGAATCGATAATCAAGATCCTTCAAGAAAATCCTTACCAAGTTCCACCTGCCTATGAGAAGCTCGTTGGTGATTTAGCAGGTGCATATTCACGTCGAATAAATATTCAGCATCGGATAGTGTATCAGGTTTTAAACGAAGAGAAAAACGTTAAGATTATTCGTATGTGGACTCACTATGAATAGGCGTGGAACTTATGGGACATCCATAAAAAACTATATATTTTGACCGACATGCAATGACCCGACAAGGAGTGAAATAACGGGGTCAGCCCTCGAAAATAGAATTTAATCTTTGATATTGCCTTCTAAGATGTATAATTCTTGTATTATGGCACGACCTTACCGATTGCAATCAGAAGATTGCTTTTACCATATAACCAGCCGCGATAACGACAGGAAGAAAGTATTTCTGAACGATACCGACTTTGAGAAATTTCCTCGAATATATAATGACAGCAAAGGTGAAATATGACTTTTATCTCCTTGTATGTATTAATGAGCAACTACTCTATATTCTTATGAACTCGGCCACTGAATCCTAAGTTATCCGGCCGCCCATTTTGTTCCAACGTCATTGGAGATTTATAATTTCCTTAGTGGCCGGTTTGAGTCAAATTTTTTGTCTTTTTCTTTTTGATTCCCCCTTTAGTTCCAATCGATAAGCATTGCGTATACCACCCGGTTCATTATGGCATCTGCCAAAGTAGGTTCTTCAAACCTTTAGTTTTATTTAAAGTAACTGTAACAATGTTGTTGACACTGTATCAAAGTATGATACACTATAATAATGATTAAAAGCTTTAAGCACAAAGGACTCGCTGAACTTTTCGAGAGAGGCCATTTCCGCCGGATAAGGCATGATTTACAATTACGTTCCCTGCGACGCTTAGAAGCTTTGGATCAAGAAGAGTCATTGATGGATTTAAACGTACCTGGTTTCAATTTCCATGGTCTGCAGGGGGAATACCTGAACGTTATAGTATACATGTTAACGGCCCATGGTGCATTACCTTTGAGTGGGAAGAAGGCGAAGCACTAAGGGTCGATTTTGAACAATATCATTGAGGTAAAATCATGGGAGAATATTTTGTTAAGCGTCCTTTAAATCGTTCACCGGTTCATCCCGGAGAGATTTTACGTGAAGACGTGCTTCCAACCCTTGGTCTATCAGTAACCGAAGCTGCAAGACGTCTCGGTATTTCTCGACAGCAGCTACACCGAGTTTTAGCCTGTACTCATCCAATTACCACGGATATGGCATTAAGGATTGGCAAGTTTGCTGGCAATGGGCCAGGTCTCTGGCTTCGCATGCAGCAAGCATATGATTTGTGGCATGCTGAGCAGAGGATGAAGGACGAGCTATCTAAGATTAAAACAGTTACATCATCTGGATCCAGCCCCCAACATGTCATTTGAGCTTGACGCTTTGATAGATGCGACTTTCAAAGATATTTGATTTTAACATATTTTTTCGGAATTGAGCTTTCCCGGGTAAAATCAGGGAAAGCTCAATTCATCGTTATATGTCTCAATCATGAATAGATAGCTGGAGGGCATTGGTATGGACTACTTTTGGCAAGCCATCGCAGCCTGTGGCACGCTAATTGCTGCAGTATCTGCGGCTATGAAATAAAGGGGTCGACCCTATATTAATGATTCCTATACCACCTGTTGCAACGTAAAGAGGGGCAAAACCAGACATTTATTTCAGGGAAGATACAAGTCTCTGGTAATAGAGGCAGACAGTTATTTTCAGGAACTGACCGGGTATATACTACACTTAAATCCAATCAGGGCGAAGTATGAAGGCGCAGGCGGTGAGCAAGGCGGGTAATAAAGATAGAGAGGTTGATGGGGGAAAACAGGAGGATAAGGAATCAGGTAAACAAGCTAATTTCTATTTTCCAGGGCTGACCCCTTTCCTTCCTTTGCTGAGCTCGAGAGATATACTAAAGGCATGGTGGTGGGAAATATCCTGTTAGGTAGGAGGCCCTATGGGTGAAGCCGTGGAGAACCAAATCATCGTAACGGACCTTATCTGCCTGTGCGTTGCACGCAGACAGGTGGTCTATTTTTTACCTTAAAGGGCACAGGTAATGTAAATATTCACGTACCTGGGGATCGTAAGCGGAACTTGTCAATGAAAATGAGACACCCTGTGTTTCAAATTAGAGTACAATTATGTGACTCTTTAATTTTTTCATCAAGTTTTTCTGAAACATAAAGGT
>CAZPDU010000133.1:0-3639 GCA_964585405.1 uncultured Thermodesulfobacteriaceae bacterium
CCATGGGCACGCATAGAACAGGGCAGGGCAAAAGGCGAACCACTTTATCCACCGTGCCGCCAAAAAAAATTTCGTCGATTTGCCCCTTCCCTCGACTCCCATAGCCACCCATCAAGATGAGGTCGGTCTGAAGCTCTCTCGCTTTGATGGCAATTTCCTGAAACGGGGAGCCATAAGATACTATGGTATCTTTTATCAGACCATCCCGGCCCAAGTCATTTAAAAAATGGCGGAAGGTCTGTTGGGCCTGATTTGTAAGCCGTTTTTTCACATCTTCAATCGATTCTTTGGTATAATCAGCAAGTAGGGAGGCCTTGACCGAATCTACGACATGAATGAGTAATAATTCCGCTTTCCATGAAGAAGCTATTTTCTTTCCGTAACTCAATGCGTTTGCAGCACAATCTGAAAAATCTATGGGCACTAGTATCAAAGATATTTCCATCCTGAATAAACCTCCGAGTTGTTAATTACATTTACAAAAAAAACAGACAAAAGTCCTTACCCCTGCCTTCGACAAGTAAACTTTTACTGTACAGATAAATTGGTCAAGATATGGTCTTGAATCCATTTCTCGTCCCACCATTCTATAGGATTAACAAACACACCGTGGACCATCATACCAAAGTGTAAATGATCTCCGCCGGCAAGACCGGTCATGCCGGTCGTTCCTATTGTATCTCCACGTTTGACCATGTCACCTTTTGATACCTGGATTTCGCTGAGATGGGAATACATACTGAACAGGCCAAGGCCGTGATCCATGATTATGGTATTTCCATAGATTCCAAGGTAATCCGCAAACACAATAAGGCCGGTATTCCCTGCAGGGACGGAGGCGTGAGAAAATGAGGCATGGTCTGATCCCATATGATAAGACCGGCCAATTTTCTTGCCCTTGTATAGATAATGACGCTCTTCTCCAAAACCTGCCTTGAAGGCCGAATTGGGAAGGCAGACAAAGCTCCCGTGCCAGAGAATTTCAGCGGCACTTTCCTTGCAGTAATTTTCAATTTCCTGATTATTACGATGCCTTAATTCGGTGTTGACTTTGAGAAATACTTCCAGTGGAGAGCCCTGGAATTCAGGGTACCTGGCCATGAAGTCCGGCATTTTTTGCTCAAGGAAGTGATCAGTTATATTTATAGTATCCACCTTCGGAGTCTTACGAAGAATCCTATGAGGAAAGCCAACCCTGGCAATGTTTCCGGCTCGATCAACCGCCTCGATCAGCATTTTTTTCGGCTTACTGAGATTGAAGGGGATTGCCACCATGGCTATATATATATCTTTTTCTCCTCCAGGTTTGGGGTAAGCCGGATAAAAGCTTTCACCTATCCAGACCCCTGTTTTGCTGGGCGGTTCACTTACTCTATAAGATACAAGCCCAGAGCCTCCTGTTCTTATATTATGTACAGTACTCTTTACAGCAATACGTGGTGCCGTCAGATCTATTGGGATTTCCGCCTCCCAAACCTGCGCATTTCCTGTCAGGGTATTCCGCCAGGATGAATCCCTTGCGGTAATCCGCAGAAGGGCTTTACCTTCAGTCATGCCTAATTTGAACGGTTTGATGATCCAGGAGACTGTATCCTCTTTTATCCCTGATCCCCTCCACCATTCCTTTACCTTATAAATTTTTGGATCAAGTTCAAAGACTCTGTCGCCTTGACTCATACAGGCAGAAACCGAACTTATTCCACTTCGGGTGTCTGTAACTCTAACCGTAAGCACATACTCCCTTCCGATTGTCTCTGGCAGTGAGGCTACCTGGAGTTCCGGTGGGCTTCCTTCTAAAAGAAAATATCCAAGAAAGCTTCCAGCGACAATCAGGGCTGCCAAGAGTATCAATGCAGTATAACCTAAAAATTTGACCATTTAATTCTCTCCTGGAAATTACGGAAGATCCCTCACATAATTTGTTTTTATCTTGTCATTAAACTCGTTCATGGCGGCTTCAGCACCCTTCTCCAGAAAGCATGCCAGACCGTCTATGCATATATCTATGACCTTGTCTAACACTTTAGATTCTTCAGGCAGAAAAGGTGATAAAACGTATTTGTCTACTGGCACGGAACTGAGAGGTCTTTCAATACCTATCTTTAGGCGGAGAAATTCCTTGCTGCCAATAGATTCTATTATGGATTTAATCCCTTTATGTCCTCCAGTACCACTTCCCTTTACGAATTTGAGACCTCCCAGGGGTAAATCCAGGTCATCATGTATCACCAACAGCTTTTCCAAAGAGATTTTATAGAAGTTAAGAACCGGCGATACTGCTTCACCACTCCTGTTCATGTAGGTTAAAGGCTTAAGCAATATAGCAGGAGTGCCCCTTATGAATCCTGATACACTCTCATATCGGGGGAAACTCCTGTGCGGAACAAAATCAAGACCGAATTGAAGAGCCATACGATCCAAAACTGTAAAGCCCACATTATGGCGGGTGTACTGATACTGAGAACCTGGGTTCCCGAGGCCTACCAAAAGCGCCCTGGACAAAATGAGCCTTAACCTTCCATGCCTGCAAATAATATCAGATTTTGCATATTAATTATTAAAAAATCCCTCTTGGTTTAAATTGAATAATTTGGGATGGTGGTGCTGAAATAAAACTCAACATCCAAGAGTGTTCTGACAATTTATTCTGCTTCGCCTTCTTCTTCAACCTTGATCTCGGTCTCTTCTTCCTCTTTCTTTTCTTCTTCAGCTCTTGAGGCCACAACGGTCATCAGGGTGGTCTCTGGATCATCCAGTAAACGGATCCCTTCAGGGGCAACGACATCTGATACATGGACAGTGTCTCCAAGTCCCAGATCAGAGACGTCAATTTGGATGTCTCTTGGAATGGCCATAGGCAGACAAGATATTTTGACTGTCCGCTGTATGATTTCCAGGACACCCATATCAGTTTCAACCCCTTTGGACTTTCCTGTTGCGCTGATCGGGACTTCAACCTGTACCTCTTCGTCCATCAACACCTGATAAAAGTCTATATGGCGTATTTTGTCGTCCACCGGGTGCAATTGCAGATCCTTGATGAGAGCGGTATAGCTGCTGCTGTCTCCATTGTTCTTCAGGTTTAAAGTGAAAAGCAATCGTTCTCCGCCGGCTGAATTAAGAAGCTTCCTGAACTCATGAGTGTTTACAGAAAGAGAAATAGCCTCGGCTTTTGGTCCGTATAACACCCCGGGGGTCTGGCCCTCCTGGCGAAGTTTGCGAGCTACTCCTTTGCCTGCCTTTGTGCGCGCCTGTATATCTATTGCCACATTTTTCATTAAAAAACTCCTTTTTAAACAAATAATGAACTTACAGAACTTTCGTCATGTATGCGTCTTATGGCCTCTCCTAAAAGGGCAGATACAGACAGTACTTTGATTTTCTCAACGTTTTGTGCCTCTTCACGCAGAGGAATGGTATTTGTAACCACTAGGGATTTAAGCACCGAATCCTTGATACGACTTATCGCAGGGCCCGATAGTACCGGATGTGTGACACAGGCATGGACCTCATCGGCACCGTGTTCCTTAAGTGCATATGCGGCCTTGCACAATGTACCTGCAGTATCTACCATATCATCTAATATAACGGCGATTTTTCCCTTTACATCTCCAACAATATACATGACTTCCGACTCAT
>CAZPDU010000134.1:0-2984 GCA_964585405.1 uncultured Thermodesulfobacteriaceae bacterium
CCAGGTAATGATCCGCGAATGAAAAATTCTGTTCCGGGTCGAGTACCTCCAGCAGGGCGGAGGACGGATCGCCTCGATAATCGCTGCCGACTTTGTCAATTTCATCAAGTATGAACAGGGGATTATTGGATCCAACTTTTTTCAGGCTCTGAATAATACGGCCGGGCATGGCACCGATATAGGTCCTTCTGTGGCCGCGGATCTCCGCTTCATCTCGAACACCGCCCAGGGATATACGGACAAATTTCCTTCCCATGGTGCGGGCAATTGACCGGCCGAGAGAAGTCTTGCCTGTGCCCGGAGGACCCACAAAGCAAAGAATGGGACCGTGCATGTCCTGCTTCAGTTTGCGTACCGCAAGAAATTCAAGAATTCTCTTTTTAATGCGCTCCAAACCGTAATGATCTCTATCCAGATCAATCTTGGCCTTCTTGATATCCAGTGAATCAGGTGTGGACTTCTTCCACGGGAGTTCAAGAAGCCAGTCAAGGTATGTCCGGGAAACGGTGTATTCAGGTGAGGCAGGAGAAATCCTTGCCAGTCTGTCAAGCTCTTTTTGTGCTACTTTTTCTGCCTCTTCACTTAATTGGGCGTCTTTAAATCTTTCTTTTAATTCATCAAGGTCAAGGTTTTCACTGTCCTCGCCCAATTCCTTCCTAATGGCCTGAAGCTGCTGGCGCAGAAGAAATTCACGCTGTTTTTTGTCTATATCTTCTTTAGCTGACTTCTGAATCTTCTGGCTCATTTCCGCCGTTTCAAGACGTTCTGTTAGTTCAGTGGTAACTCTACGCAACAGATCTTTGAGCTTGCTGATCTCAAGAATCTCCTGTTCAACATCTGTTGAAAGACCTAATTGTGAAGTAATAAGGTAGGCGACGTAATATAGATTATCCAGCGAATCCACTGTTACGGCGAGTTCCGGAGTTAAATTAGTGAGTAATGCCAGTTTTTTGAATTCAGTTTTCAGATTCAGATCAAGGGCCTTTATTTCCTTATCAGGCTTATCAGCCATTTCCAAAACTTCAATTTTGGCTTTCAGATATGGAGATTCCTGCACATATTCTTTAACCTTAATCTTTTTAAATCCG
Source organism: uncultured Thermodesulfobacteriaceae bacterium (assembly GCA_964585405.1). GTDB lineage: Bacteria > Desulfobacterota > Dissulfuribacteria > Dissulfuribacterales > UBA3076 > UBA3076. The sequence continues at coordinate 1,089 of CAZPDU010000134.1, forward strand.
CTGGTAAGGATATGATATGCCCCTCCCTCACCCTTAATCAACTTGTGGATGTAGCCTACGACACCTGTTGAATGAAGGTTTTCAGGCCCAATTTCTTCCTGCTGGGAGGCCGCTTGTTTGTAACTTACCATACCCAGAAGTCTGTCTTTCAGCAGGATATCGTCTATAAGCTGCTTCGCGGCAGGACTCTTTATCTGCAGAGGGAAACCCATGCCCGGGAAAAAAACAAATCCATGCAAAGGCAGGATAGGCAGTTCATCTGGTATTTCAAGTTGACTAGGATCTATATTCTGCTTTTCTTGCACTTCTTTTTCTATTTTATCACTCATGGGAGTTATTCTCCATTAATTGTGACCTTAATCTGACCTGATATCTTCTTCTTGGGCAATTGGATAAGGAGAAAACCGTCTTTACATATTGATGTAGTGGAATCCACGTCTACGGGGGTGTCAAAATTGATTGTACGTTCAAATTTTCCGTACTCGACTTCGAGCTGATGAACACAAGTTGTATGGTCAAAGGCCGGTCTTTGGCGTATACCGGTAACAGTAACACCAGAATGGGAGGCCAGGACTGATAATTTTTCCAGGCGGACACCGGGGATTTCCATATAAACAATAAATTTATCCGTTGTTTCATAAACATCAGTGGCGGGGACAAGACTTTGTAAACGATAGGGAAACATGTAATGGGACGACATATTGCGAAGCATGCGTCCAAATTCTTTTTCGATTCCGTCAAATGGGCTTAATCTGGTTTTCTTACAGGAATCCATTTTGTAACCTCACATAATCGCAGTATAGCGCAAAATTTGAATTTTCTTATAGGTGAACACCCATGCCGTCTCAGGTGCGTCAGAAAGCTGATCCCGATCTCAGGATATATTGGATATAAAATCAGTATATTGAATTACTTATATAGTACACACTAAATGAGTAATCTGTGTTGTCTGATAATGCAGCTTTATCCAGATCGAGAAAGGCGATTTCCTGTAAACCCCATAATTGAGATGTTCTTTCTATATGATTTCAAACAAACTTTCTGTAAAGAAAATCACATTCCTTTGGGGAAAGGTCAAACCGCAGTTCTGCCTCGTGTATGATCTCCTTGCGACTTTTTTCAGGATACGCCTTGGCAACCTCTGATATCCATTTTACCGCCTTTCGAATGCTCTCCCCCTCTGGCAACAAGTGATCTGTGCTCATTTTTGACTCCTTCTGAAACAACCCGGCATTAACTGACAACTTAAACATAAATATACTACATGCCAATCACCCTGTCCTCAAGGCCTCGGATGGATTGACCTTGGCCGCCTGTCTGGCTGGGTATATGGTGGCAAAAAAACATATTAAGACGGCAGAGATGGAAATTATGGCCACATCGCCTGCATGAAGCAATATAGGGAGTGTGTCGGTGTAATACACCTCACTGGGTATCTTAATGAACCTGTAGCGGCTCAGAAGGAAACAGAGACTTACCCCGCCAGAAACACCGAGTATTGTCCCGATCAACCCTACCAGCAGTCCATTATAAATAAAAATCCTTAAAATATTTTTGTCCATTGCGCCCAGTGTCTTGAGTATTGCTATGTCCTGATTCTTTTCCATTACCATCATGATAAGGGTGCTTACAATGTTAAAGGCAGCCACCAGTACAATCAGGGTAAGGATGATAAACATGGCGAATTTTTCCAGCTTCAAAGCTGAAAAGAGATTGCGGCTCATCTGCTGCCAGTCCATTGCCCAGAAAGGAAATCCAAGTCTTTTTTGTATGGCCTTTGCAAGGCCGTCTGTGGCATAGATATCCGAAACCTTTATCTCCAAGCCATGAACCTTATCACCCAAACCAAGAAGCCGCTGGGCCGCCTCAATAGGAATAAAGGCAAGAGAGGCATCA
>CAZPDU010000135.1:0-3731 GCA_964585405.1 uncultured Thermodesulfobacteriaceae bacterium
TAGTATGTATCCAGAGGCAGGCCCGGTATTATTTTTTTCTGCAGAAGGCGGCTGTATGAGTCCTCGCATTCAGTCGGAAACCTGACAACGAACTCATTAAATGTAGGGGTGTCAAAGGGAATTTTGCATCCCGTCTCTTTCAAGCCTTTTTTAAGATACTCGGCCTTGTCACGATTGAGACACGCAAGCTCCCGAAGCCCGGTACCGCCGAGAGAGCCCATATACATGACGGCCGCCAAAGCACAGAGACTGTTATTGGTACAGATATTGGAAGTGGCCTTTTCCCTGCGGATATGCTGTTCCCTGGTGGAAAGGGTCAGCACAAAGCCCCTGTCTCCGTCTGCATCTCGAGTCTTTCCCACCAGGCGACCCGGCAGACTGCGCATGAATTCCTTTTTGCTTGCGAGCATACCGAGGGCCGGTCCGCCGAAGGAACAGGGAATCCCGAGGCTCTGCCCTTCTCCGCATACAATATCGGCGCCCTGTTCCCCTGGGCTTTTAAGAAGTCCGTAGGCAAGGGCCTCTGTAAAGGAGGCAATGAAGAGCGCATTCCTGTCATGGACCTTTTCCCCGATGTCCTGCAGGTTCTCAATGCATCCGAAAAAATTGGGTGACTGAACCGCCACGGCTGCAAGTTCGTCGATATCATCAAGTCCGGTGATATCGGTCATACCGTTTTGTGAGTATCCAAGTTCCAATATCTCATAACCGGCAGGCTCAAGATAGGTCTTTACGACCTGCCGATACAGGGGATGAATCAGCCTTGAAACAGCCACTCTTTTCTTTCTGGTAATACGCATGGCCATTAAGAGTGACTCGGCCAGTGACGTGGCGCCGTCATAATGCGATGCAGTAGCTATGTCCATGCCCAGGAGTCGGGCTGCAAGGGTCTGATATTCATAGATGGCCTGCAGGGTCCCCTGGCTCATTTCAGGCTGGTAGGGGGTATAAGATGTCACAAACTCGGAACGGGCCAGCAGGTGGCTGACGGACGCGGGAATAAAATGCTCGTAACTCCCCGCCCCCAGGAATATTCTGTAATCCGGAGCGACTGCCACATCCCTGGAAATGGCATCCATGTGGTCGTTCAGTTCCCATTCGGTGAATGCCTCTGGCAGATGAAGATCGTCATTCAGACGGCAATCCTCAGGGATGGTTGAGAAGAGGTCATCAAGATCGTCAACACCCACCACCTGGAGCATTCTGGAGATCTCATCGCCTGTGTGGGGCAGGTATCTCATCTATTTTGCTCCCTTAAGCCTTTCCCAGCAGTCCTTACTGGTCATGAGCATGTCCATTTCAAATAAGTCGCTGGGGCTTATGTCCACGAACCAGCCCTGCTCGTAAGGGCTTTTGTTCACCAGTTCGGGGTATTCCTCAAGTGTCTTGTTTGCGGCGACTATTTTTCCACTAATCGGCATGAAACATTCACAGACGGCCTTTACTGATTCAACGGTTGCAAACATTTCACCTTTTTTGAATATAGCACCGATCCCGGGCAGTTCTACAAAGACGATGTCCCCCAGTTGATCCTGGGCGTAATCGTCAAGACCGGCCCTGACCTTGTCACCCTCAATTCTGGCCCATTCATGATCTTCGGTGTAGCGAACATTATCAGGCAAGTTTAATTCACTGAGTTCCTTCATATATATATTCCCTCTCTATTTTGTTTCTATTAAACTCCAGACATTTATTGGGATAGTCTTCTAATCTGGATAATATAAATAGCTCGAGCTATTCACCTGCCCAGCCTGCTGTATTCGTGAAATATACAAGACGCAAAACCTGAAATTAGCAGGAAAAGAGCAAGAAGACAGTTGCCGAACGATTATCATATACCATCTTTAAATGCAAACCCCGACCGACTATTTTGTTCGTTTTTAAATATTGAATACAGAAAATTTGACGAAATCCTTGAAGCTTGATAGCTTCATACGTTCGATAGATTACAGGAGATTATTTATTATGAGCGAACTTCAACGCACAGTTTTGTACGACAGGCACGTGGCACTTGGTGCCAAGATGGTGGAATTCTGCGGTTGGGAGATGCCTATCTTTTACCCTGCCGGCATTGTGCAGGAGCATCTGGCCACTCGAAAGGGAGCAGGGCTTTTTGACGTCTCTCATATGGGGAGGTTCATCTTCCGGGGTTCCGGGGCCATAAAGCTCCTTCAGCACGTATTGAGCAACAACGCCGAAGCCATCGATATCACGACGACAGGCGCTCAATACACGATCATACCGACTGAAACAGGCTGTGCAGTGGACGACGCCTATCTTTATCATTTTTCACCGGAAGAATATCTGCTGGTTGTAAATGCGCTCAACCGCGAAAAAGACTGGAACCACCTTAAATCCTTTCTGAAGGATTTCAGTGATGTAGATTTGATCGACCGGACCAATGAGATAGTAATGCTTTCGCTCCAGGGACCAGAGTCAAGAGAAATTCTCGAAACGGTCATCGAGGCCGGTTCACGCCCTGAGCCCATGCGCAATACCGTGAGTATCGTAAAGATCGCGGGTGTGGAGGTGAAATTGTCTCGCACCGGTTACACGGGAGAGCCTTTGTGTTTTGAACTATTTGTGAGCAGGGACGACGGACCGGTAATTTGGGATCGGATACTGAGTCAGGGGGCGGCACCTGTAGGACTGGGAGCACGTGATACACTCCGCCTGGAAGCCGCCCTGCCGCTCTATGGACATGAGTTTGGTGAAGATCCTGAGGGCAATCAAATACCGATAATGGCCTGTCCCCTGGCCAGATTTGCCGTGAGCTTATCACCCCTGAAAAGGGACTTCGTTGGCCGAGAGGCGCTGACAAGGCAACACGAGGCATTAAAGAAAATTATTTTTCAGGATTACTCTCTCATTAAGGACCTCCCTCGTATGATCAGGTCCATTGCCGTGGCGGGGAGAGGCATCGCCCGCGAAGGCTCAAGGGTGTTTAAGGACGACAGGCACGTCGGCTATGTGACCAGCGGCACTATGGTCCCCATGTGGTCTGTGGATGGAACGGGGCTGAAATCAGCTCAGACCGGAGAACGGCAGTTGCGCTCTATCTGTCTTGGTTATGTGGATAGTGAAATCATGGAGGGTGACAGGCTCTCAATCGAGATTCGCGGCAAAAAGATTGATGCCGTTGTGGTACCTTTCCACATGCGCTCCGACGCGCCTCCTTACGGCCGTCCGATCAGTTTTGATCATAAAATCAGTTATAAGGAACTGCCAAAAGGCGACAGGCCCACCAAGGCCCTCAGGCTGCTGGAAAAGAGCGTAGAAAACACACAATGGCGGCAGCAGGAATGCATCAATCTTATTCCCTCAGAGATGACTATTTCACCCATGGCCAGGCTGTTATCCGTAATGGACCCGGCCTTTCGCTATGCAGAACACAAGAAGGCCGCGGCATTTTATGATGCAGAGATTTTTTATTATCAGGGGACTGAGTTTATTGGTGAGGTCGAGAGACTTCTTGAAGAAGAACTGAAGGAATTTCTCGGCTGCAGGAATGTGGAGACACGACTAATCAGCGGGCAGATGGCCAACACGGCTGTTTTCAGCGCCGTAATGGACTATATCAATCGCGCAGACCGCAAGTCTGAACCCAGGCGGATTCGCCAGGTGATGAATAACTATATCGGTAAGGGTGGCCATCTCAGCGCGCAGCCAATGGGTGCGCTGCGGGTTTTGGTGGCCCGTGTTCCGCGCACCGAGCGCCCAGCAGTTGTGAG
>CAZPDU010000136.1:0-3782 GCA_964585405.1 uncultured Thermodesulfobacteriaceae bacterium
CATCGCGAAGCGATAGAGAATATTTTTCCTCTGCGACCTCTGCGACTCGAGCGAAGCGGGCGGTGAAAAAATAACTGAAATTGCAAAATAGACTCTATCCGCTCAGTTCCAGATTTTTTCTTAAGCCCAATTGTACAACCTTGCCTAAGCTCGCTTGGCTCCTATGTTAATCTAAGCGCTATAACCTTATGGCCTATTCGCACGCAGGGCATTCGGTTATACCGAAGTTGGGTCCCAATACGGCCAGATCTGTGCCGTCTACATCCAGGTCAGCATCAAAATCACCCTCACATCGTTCCCCCAGATCGCAATCGGTTCGTCCGAAGTCGAAGGCAAATTCAGCCAAATCATAGCCATCTACATCACAATCATCATCAAAGTCACCACGCAACAAAGGTTCGAATACATCGGGAGTTGCTACTATCTCTTCAGATAATAGGCTCTCAGCTCCGAGAGTATTCATGGAGCTAATAGCAATATAATAGGTTGTTTCATTTGAAAGCCCGGTCAGTTTGTGAGATGTTGTGTTATCTACTACTTCCAAGAATCCATAGCTTCCAGGTGAGGTTCCGTAGTAAATCTTATATCCGCCAAGAAACGGCTCTGTATTGGTATTCCAATCCAGACAAATTACCCTGTTCCCTGGTGTACCGGACAGACCCTTTGGCGTAGCGGTCTGGCCGATAATTGTGCCTGTCCATGGGAAATAGTTTACGTAGTCGCTCACTCTGTCACCTAAACCTGTGGGATTATATAGCCCGCCTGTATTCCTGTCGTCTGAATCATCAAGTGGACCAGATGCCTCACCCCAGTAATTGTCTTCAGCATTAATCGAACCGGTTCCAGAATAATACATACCATAAGATGAATTGCTAGCTACTACGTTTTCATGGTAGGTACCAGCGCTATTACCTGTTACGAGGACCCTCATTTGATTCCTGCTCACGATGTTGCCCGTGATGGCGAGCGAGGCATTGGAGACGTCTATCCCATTGCCCCAGGAATTGGATATCATGCTGTTGGTCATGGCGACAGATGACGACTGGATAGAGACCATCCCAGTCGCGTATGGATTGTAACACCATGTCCCGGACCGTAAACTCCCGCCCCAGAGGATGACGGCCCGGTCGATGACCGAATTCACGCTTGTAGGACCAAATACGATCTGTCCCCAGTAGTTGGCGGCCCACGCGCAACGGCCATCACCAACGCAATCGGGGCAGATCTGCCACGTGTCTCCGACATCAGGATGGTCGGGATACCGCGCAAGGAAGTCCGTGTCCCCACCATAGGTGTTGTCCAGCACCGAGGTGAAAACGATCTTGTTGTCGTCAGTACCCTTGGCGTCGAGAATACCGTTCACCGTAATGCCCTTTTGGTTTGCGAATTTAATGACGACGCCCGGTTCTATGGTTAGCACAGCCCCTTCGTTAATGGTCAATCCAGACACAATATAAGGGCTTGCGCCAAGGCGCCAGACAACATCGTTGTTGATCGTTCCTGAAACATAAGTCGGGCCTTGTCCAATATACACATACGTGGTGCTGATACTCGGTGGTCCTTCATCCAGTGTAAGGTTGAGGGTCACCAGGTACTGTCCATTTTCTGTGTAGGTATGAGTGACACTCTGCCCATAATCAGGATCATTTACATCCCCAAAATCCCATTCAAAAGAGTCAATAAAAGGCGAACCTGAAGCGGTGAAACTCACGGTATAGTCGTCTTCGTAATGAACATTTATTCGAGGTGGACGAATTTCGATCTTATCCGTTAGAGAGATATCACCCAACTGCGGATCGTGGGCCGTCACGTTAATCGAGTATTCACCGAGTTGACGGTAAATGAAGAAACAACTTGGCCTGCACCAAGAGAACCATCGTGAAATTCCCAGTCAAAGGTAGTGTCAGACGAGTAAATGCCTGTGGCGGTGAGCGTAACTTCTGCAGGCGCGTATGCTGGCCTGGGCTCAAAGGAAATTCAGAATACCAGTGAGTTCAGGTCGTCTTCCAGCAAATCGAAGAGTTGGTAATACTTTATGTCGGTGGGATTAAGGTCATCCCCTTTCATTTCGGCATGGTCGAAATCAAATAATTCACGGCTAGCATACAAGTCAAAATAATCCAGCCTCCCACTCTCAACCGGCACCATTCCATCATTCATTGGAAATATTCCGCCTAATCCAGCATCCATTACAGCACTAGCAATAGTCAGTTTAGTGTGCGGTCCGTAATCCGGGATAGATGGAACCCAGAAAATTATATTACCAGGATCTTCCCAATATAATCTGTCTTCTCTTTCAGGATTTATATACCCATAATATGCTATGATTTTTTGTGCCAGCTCATAGCTCATATTATCATTAAGATCCCTTTATCATCAAAAGGCAATGACGGCCAGAGCTTACCGTCCCATCTCAAATCCGACCTGTTAGGCTGGGTAGAGTGAAATGTTACGTCCCATTTTGAGGCCCATGCGGCAGACGTTACATTATAAAAAAATTGAGAAAGTGAAAATATCTGATCCCAAACTCCACTGGCATAATATGCTGCTAAGGCATCCTCATCATTTGCACCTGGGCTTCCATGATGAGGAGTTCCCAGTGTAACTAATTTTATTACCCGTTCTCCCCCTGAATGCCCTGGCCATTGTCCAATGTTCAGAGTCTGATTCATAAACGCCCGGGCTACCAAGCCACCCATGCTGTGAGCAACAATCACAAAAGGTCTATCGTCAAGTTTGTCCGGAGTTCCTGGCTCCTGAAAACTTCTTTCGTCAATCCAATCTCTTAAGCCCTGGCTAATTTCATCAACACTTATTTGATCGCTCTCGTACCAGAAAGAATAGAGTTTATATTTGTCTTTCAATCCAGATTTATCCCAGGAATAAAAAAACATTCTAAATGTTTGCCAATAATACAAGAATGGGTTATTGACATCGTCTACGTCTGTGGGCCATTGATTGCCGTGAATACCATGAATCAATACTAGTGGAGTTCTGTCACCCGAGGGTGAACTATCGGCAGGATCTTCAATTAGGAATGTAAAGTCCTTGGGATGTGCCTCAACAAGAACCGGTAGAAGCAAGATAAATCCTAATACGCTCAAAAAAAGACTAATTGTCACTGATTTCCATCTACATCTTTTCATTTTCGAGGTCTCTCTCACAACAAACCTCCTTTTTTGAATGGCAAAATGATTGAATTCTCATTCATGTAAGCAAGAATTATACAATATTAATTGGTAATATAAATACAAAAATACCTGCTTAATGCAGCCCTTTTTAAAAAAAGGATGCCAAGATGGAAATAAAGTGCCATTACGGAAAATAGATTTCTACTCTCAACTATTTCCTTTTGGCCAGAGTAGATTTCATAAAAATATAGGGTCACGGCCGTGGTCTTCGTGATCTTCGTGGTAAAAATTTTTTTGTAATTCTGATTGATTCAAAAAGCGCGATTTGTGACCGCGTAGAGTATAAGTAAGATACGAAGTCTCAAAAAATTGAACGTTCAAAGTCGAACGATTAATTTTTCTTGATTTGGTGGCAAAAAATGATACCATACAATATGTATGAACAGGAACCATCGAAAAACTCTGAATAACGTTTTTGCTGATCCGGTTTCCGGCAATATTGAATGGTGGAAAATCGAAGCATTGTTCAAGGCTGTGGGCTGCGATATTATTGAGAGCGGTGGCTCCCGTATTACTATTTTGCATAAAGGCGGCAAAGCCACCTTTCACAGACCGCATCCAGGTAAAGAGGCCTTACGTTACCGGGTGATT
>CAZPDU010000137.1:0-6304 GCA_964585405.1 uncultured Thermodesulfobacteriaceae bacterium
TTCAGAGGTTCAGGGTTCAGAGGTTCAAAGGTTCAGGGTTCGAAGGTTTAATGTAAGCGTTTACAGGGTAATGCAGATGAGAGGCAGATGGATACGCAGACGTACTTCCTGTACTTCAAGTGCCTGAAAACAAAGCAGACATGGTACCATATAAATGCTTACTAATGATGATAGGGCTCGCCGGCATTGATAGTGCAGGCCCTGTAGATCTGCTCTACCAGTATCAGTCTTGCAATGTCGTGTGTAAAGGTCATTGGAGAAAGGGATAATCTCATATTCGCTCTATCAAGCACTTCAGGCGCGAGCCCGAAGGCGCCTCCTATAAGCATGGCCATGTCTTCAACTCCTCTTGTCTCCAGTTCTGTAAGCATGCTGGCCAGTCCGGGGGAGTCCAGCATCCGGCCTCTTACGTCCATGGCCACTGTAAAGGCCCCCTTTGGCAGGGCCCTTATAATGTATTCGGCTTCACGATTCATGACCTCATGGGGTTTCATTTTTCGAACAGAGCGGACGCCGCGTAACTGGAGGACCTGCACGCGAATGTAGTGCTCAATCTTTTCTATATAATACTCGATACCGGCTCTGAGCCAGGTATCCCTGGTCTTGTCCAACCAGATTAAAGAGAGACGCAACATGGATTATTCACAATCTCAACAAGAACTTTTACGTAAGCTTCCAAAGGTTGATGAACTGATACGGACATTATCCAATGAAGTCCCCAGGCGGGTCAAGGTAACCGCCTGCAGAGACGTCCTTGACGGACTGCGCTCATATATCCTGTCCTCCCGAGAACCTGACCCCGAATCAGTCGAATATAAAACCATAAAAAAACAAATCGAAATACGTCTGGTATCACTGCTTATGCCCTCCTTGAGGCCTGTTGTCAACGCCACCGGCGTGGTTATACACACAAATCTGGGACGCTCCCTTCTTCCCAAAGAGATCTTCCGGCACATGCTCGATATAGCGGGTCGATACTCAAATCTGGAGTATAACCTGGAAAAGGGTATGAGGGGAAGCCGGTACAGCCATGTAGAGGGATTGCTCTGCGATCTGACCGGGGCGGAATCCGCCCTGGTAGTGAACAATAATGCCGCCGCGGTGCTTATCACACTGGAAACCCTGGCCAAGGGCAGAGAGGTGATAGTCTCCAGGGGTGAACTGGTAGAGATTGGCGGTTCCTTCCGCATTCCTGATGTAATGGCGAAAAGCGGGGCCATCCTGAGGGAGGTGGGGACCACAAACCGTACCCACTTGAGTGACTATGAATCTGCCATAAGTGACCAGACCGCACTGCTTATGAAGGTTCATCAAAGCAACTTCCAGATGGTAGGCTTTACAATGGCCGTATCCGTACCGGAACTGGCCGAACTCGGCGCAAGACATGGTGTCCCAGTGTTTGAAGACCTGGGCAGCGGTAACTTCATAGACTTTTCCAGATATGGAATAATTCATGAGCCAATGGTACAGGAATCGCTGTCTGCCGGTGCAGATCTGGTCAGCTTCAGCGGTGATAAACTCCTGGGCGGTTCACAGGCGGGAATAATTATCGGGAAAAGGAAACTTGTTGACCGCATAAAGAAAAACCCCCTGAACAGGGCGGTACGCATAGACAAACTCACTCTTGTGGCCCTGGAAGGTGTCCTGAGGCTATATCAAGATCCGGAGCAGGCGGTCAAGGTTATACCTACGCTCAATATGCTGTGTCTTTCCATGGACACTATCAAGACCAGGGCCCGACGACTTCAGAGAAGACTCAGGGCACTGAAACTCCCTGGCATATCCATATGCACCGCAGAGACCGTATCCCGTGTTGGAGGTGGTGCTTTGCCTCTGCATCAGCTCAAGTCCAGGGCAGTAGTTATCGCTTCGGAAGAAAAGGCATTCTCCGCGGTTCGCATGGAGTCTGAACTCCGCAAAAACGAACCGCCAGTGATCGTAAGGATTGAAGAGGACAAGGTGCTCATGGATATGCGAACTGTTCAGGAAGAAGACTACGAGATTATCACGCAGGCAGTGGCGTCTGCCCACGCAAAGCTGAAATCATCTGGATAAAACCCGGATCTTTCTTTGACACCAGTCACCTCGTGACACACAGATTACAACGTGACAATATATGAAATCGTTGCCTAAATAGCCGTATTAGCCATTAAAAACTCTTGCCATTTGAATGCCTGTTGATCTGCATATAAATGTTATGTATTATATAGCACATAATTTAGGCCTATCAGGAGGTATATAATGGGTATAGATACTGTGCGATTGAACATAACTCTTCCAAAAGAACTTGTGGTGTCGGTAAACAGGCTGGCCGGACCAGGAAAGCGCAGCCGTTTTATCAGAGAAGCCATCAAGCAACGAATTGAGAAAAAAGAAATGGAAGAACTGGAAAGGGTTTTGGAAGAAGGTTATCGAGCTACTGGAGCCCAAAGTTTAGCCATAACAAAAGAATTTGAAGTCTGTGATTTGGAGGGATGGGATGAATATTAGGAGAGGCAGTTGTTATCTTGCGGCCCTTGACCCAGTTATAGGAGGTGAAATATCCAAGACAAGGCCCGTAGTGATTGTTTCTAATAATAAGAACAACGAATTCTCAGAAACAGTGACGATTCTACCCGTAACATCTAAACATATTAAGAAAATATACCCTTTTGAAGTACTGTTGGCTAAGCGAACCGGGAACCTTCCTAAAGCTTCCAAGGTCAAGGCCGACCAAATCCGTACACTTGATAAGAGCAGAATAGTGAAGTTCATCGGCATATTAGAAAAGGAGAAAATGGACCAAATTCTTATGGCCATAAAGATTCACTTGGCTCTATTTTGATTGTACAATTTGAACCCTGAACCTTTGAACCCTGAACCTTTGAACCCATAAAAAAGAAAAATGCCGATTGATCATATGTTTCATTTGGTCCCAGTTGACCTGGAACGCCTGGGTGACCAGGTTGTCGAATGGCTTGGTAAAATCTTTCCTTTTTCAGAATGCACATTCCACCCGATTTATGATCATGTCGGAGGTCTTCCGCCGGCCAGGCTTTCAGAGCGCCAAAGGCAGAGGGCCTGTCATGCCCTGTCTGAAGGTACGGGATTTTGGGACCGGATAGGGAGGCAGGTCCTGATACCAATCAGAGACCATACTGCCCTGCCCGCCCAACAAATCACACTCGGCACCGTGGTATTGTCTAAAAAAGACAATTCTATAGGACCGGAAGAGGCTGAACGCTGGCTTCCAGTTCTGCAGTCCTGTATAGAAAATAGACTCGAGGTATTGCGCCTTGATTCCTCTTTTTCAAGATCAGGGGAAATTCCATCATATGCACATTCTGCCCTGAAGACTATTTGCAGAAAAAAGGTGTCTTTTGCTTCTCTGCTACATCTCAAACAAAGACCCAGGGCAAATGCCGATTACTGCAATCATGAAACTTTAGTCGACCTGTGCTCTGTGCTCTGGAGAAATTCCAATCCTGAATGGCTGGGAGGAAATCCTGAGAATGCCTGGATACTTCTGTCCGGAGTAGCCAGGGAAAAATTGTCTTTCGGCCTTAAACAGATGATTTCCAGGGCCAGATCGTTAAAGATACCGATCTCAAATGCCTATGGACACCATATCTCCTGGCCTTTTGATATTGCTCTTGTGGAGAAGGATATCTATGCCCTTGAAAGGTTGGCTGAGAAACTGGATACTTCGGTTTTTTGCACAGAGGATCAAAAATTACTTGAAGACCGCCTGGGTATTGATGGACTCGGGTTAAGACTTGATCAGGTAAAAAAGGCGGTAAGGGGAAACTCAAAATGTGCCGTGGCTTATGTTAAACCATTGCCCCATGATCTCAGAGACTCCTTGGGTCAGGACATAACATTAATTTCAGGGAAAAAAGATAATGCATTTTTAATAAAGAAGTTTGGCTCAAAGCCCGGGGGACCAGACTTGACCCAATGGGGGAGTGAGATCCAGAGATTATGCGCGGCCGCTCAGGATGGGCCATCGACCATAGGTATCGCTGCCGGCAGCCAACCCTCAATACAGCCATTCCGAACACAGGTAGCCTCACTGTGGGCCTTTATACATGCGGATCTTCTGGGAAAAGGTTCGGTAGCTATCCATGACGGCTTGACATGGAATGTGAGGGGAGACGAAATCTTTTTCTGGGGAGATCTCTCAGGCGCATGCAGGAGCTACAGGCGTGGTCTCAAGATTGAACCCTCAAATGCCAATCTGCTTAACAGCCTGGGGGTCTGTCTTGCAGAGCTGGGAAGGACTAAAGAGGCCATTAGTGCCTTTTCCAAGGCGGCAAACTCCCCTGCTGAAAATTTTATGGCCCTTTATAACCTTGGTGGCATCTATTTTCAGAAAGGAGACCTGGAAAGCGCTGAAAAGGCCCTGAGAAAAGCGCGCGTGTCGAAACCAGGCGACATGCGGCTGGCAGGCCGTATGGCTGAAGTGCTTATTGAATCCGGCCGGGCAAAAGAGGCCCTGGATATACTGAAACCTTTTGCAGGTAGAGCGGAGAAACCTTTACCAGGGGCCATCTTTCGAATACTCGGCAAGGCCTACCAAGCCCTTAATCAATGGAAAAAGGCCGAAATCTCATGGCAGGAGGCTATCAAAAACGATCATGAAGATTCAGAGTCTATCGCGCTGCTGGCTCTTGGTTATCTCGAAGAGAAAAATGATCGGGAAACAGCGTCAAAGCTCAAACGACGGGCCGAGGTATTGAAAAACAAATCCAAACAAACCTACACTGTCTTAAACCGACTTAACAGAAAGCTGAATTCCATAAATCATCAAAAATAATCGTAGTTCTCAAATCAGACCCTTGACAAGAGAAAAACTAACGTGTTAACACACAATATCTCGTTATTAAGAAAAATTCCATTTTGGGACGCAGATGGAAACAGATTTTCAAGTCTATGAATAATAATTATCTGTGCATATCTGCGAAAACCTGTGTCCTATGTGTCTTGAAGGACTCTTTACGGCGTTTTATGTTTATTTGGTATGCTTAGGGTCTCCTTAACTGATTTTTTTCTTTTCAGGTAAGGTGATTATTATGGCCTTACTTTGCCATCTGAAATACACTAACAGGAGATTTAGCCAATGAAAGAAGTCAGACTTCATGGCCGCGGCGGGCAGGGAGCTGTTACATCAGCTGAAGTCGTTGCAATTGCAGGCATAGACGAAGGAAGATTCGCACAGGCCTTTCCCAGTTTCGGTCCGGAAAGGAGAGGTGCCCCGGTTACGGCCTTTATAAGGATGAGTGACTCCCCGATACGGACCAGGGAAAAGGTTTACCACCCTGACATAGTGATGGTGCTTGATTCATCACTTCCTTCTCTGGTAAGGGTCTCAGAGGGGCTGCATAAGGACGGAATTGTCATTTTGAATACCCACATGAAGGAATCGGAGGTCAGAAAAACATTTGGGCTGGACAGCAAACTCGCCATGGTAGATGCCAATACTATAGCCAGAGAAATCCTGGGATTGCCCATAACCAATACCACGATGCTGGGTGCGCTGTTGAAGGCTACTGGTATTGTCGGTCAGGAGGCATTGGAACATGCATTAGATCGCCGGTTTGGACGACTTTCCGAGAAAAACAAGGCTGCTATGCGCAGGGCAATTGAGGAAACAATAATTACCGGATAATTTTTATGGCCAACACCTACTGCAAGGACTCAAACAGTCAGGGTCTCTGTCTTGTGTTCTTAGTTAGGTGAACCGAAAATCTTAAGTTATTACCAATCCCTTATCGAGGAATATAAAGGAGTGATAAAATGGCCAATACGGACGCCATTGTAGGTTGGAAGACAATAACCTTTGGATGTCACGTTATGGAGCCGGGCAGTTCGGCCAAATTCAGGACGGGCGATTGGCGATCCCAAAGGCCGGTCATTGACAATGAAAAGTGTATCAAGTGCGGTATGTGCTGGATATACTGTCCTGACATGGCCATCATCCAGAAAGAAGACGGCTTCTTCGACGTAGACTTAGAATACTGTAAAGGTTGTGGCATATGCGCCCACGAGTGCCCCAAAGATGCCATAACAATAATTCCGGAGGAGGGATAATCATGGCCAAACGCATTGGAATTGAGGTTTCAATTGCTCTAGCTGAGGCGGTGAAGCTGGCGAATGTAGACGTGATCGCGGCATACCCCATTACCCCTCAAACCCATATTGTGGAACACCTTTCTGAAGTAGTGGCAAATGGAGAGGTCGACGCTGAATTCGTCCCGGTGGAATCTGAACATGGGGCGATGAGCTGCTGCTGCGGTTCTTCAGCAGCCGGGGCAAGGACCTTTAC
>CAZPDU010000138.1:0-13889 GCA_964585405.1 uncultured Thermodesulfobacteriaceae bacterium
GTGCCTGGAATCATGTATGTAGTGGATTCGGGTCTGGCTCGAATTGCCCGCTATAACATCAGATCCCGCACAAAGGCACTTCCAGTCGTTCCCATATCACAGGCAAGCGCGGATCAGAGGGCAGGACGGGCGGGGAGAGTCCATGACGGTATCTGCGTCCGGCTTTACAGCGAAGAGGACTACGAGGCCCGTCCCCAATACACGTTGCCTGAAATTCTAAGATCAAATCTGGCTGAGGTCATACTGCGTCTCTATGCAATGAAACTGGGACCCGTTGATAAATTCCCTTTTGTGGATGCACCGTCTGCGCAAGCCATAAAAGAAGGATTTACCACCTTGAGAGAGTTGAGGGCACTGGATGTATCGGGCAGGCTGACCAGGACAGGGCGAATTATGGCGCGACTGCCTCTTGATCCTCGAATCTCCAGGATGATTATTCAGGCCAGGCATGAAAAGGCACTGAAAGAGGTTGTCATAATTGCGTCGGCCATGAGCATTCAGGATCCCAGAGAACGCCCGGTGGATAAGGAAGGCCAGGCAGACCAGGCCCACAGTTCTTTTAAAGACCCCTCTTCTGATTTGGTGACATTTATCAAGATATGGAAAGCCTATCACGAAGAGCTGAATGCCGCACGCAGCAGGAATCAAATACGAAAATACTGTAAAGAGAACTTCTTGTCTTACAACAGGATGCGGGAATGGAAGGATATACATGATCAGATAATGGATATACTCCAGGGAGCGGAGGATTTTCACCAGGCCTCAGGAAAATCCAATATGCAAATCACCAAATCAGCGGATTCTTCCTCATTCACCAAGGCCCAAAATCACCAAGTCTATAGATCTGTTCACTGTTCTATTCTCTCGGGTTTTCTCGGACAGATCGCCCTTAAACAGGAAGGATCCCGTTACCTTGCAGCCCGAGGCAGAGAAGTCTTCCTGTTTCCCGGTTCCTCACTTTATAAAAAAGGCCCTAAATGGATAGTGGCAACAGAGCTTTTGCAGACCTCCAGGCTTTTTGCCAGAATGGTAGCTGGTATTGAACCCGAATGGATAGAGAGACTGGCCGGTGATCTCTGCGTATACAGCTATTCCGAGCCTCACTGGGAAAAACGCCGCGGCGAGGTAATGGTATGGGAAAGGGTAACGCTGTTTGGTCTTCCGATAGTGGAAAGACGAAAAGTGAGATATGGGAAAATCGACCCTGTTGAGGCCAGAGGCGTCTTTATAAGGCAGGCACTGATTCCCGGTGAATTAAAAAATAAGTATGCCTTTCTTGTAAATAATATGGAACTCATATTAGAGGTGCAGGACCTTGAAGAGAGGACCAGGCGGCGGGACATAATGGTGGATGAAGAAATTCTCTATTGCTTCTATGACCAGGGGTTGAGAGAATTAGAAAATATGGTGTTTAAACTCAAATCCTGTGAGAAGAAGTATTGCGGGGCTGAATTGATAAATAGTGAGCGTTCTTTAGCCAGGGGGTTGCGTATTGTCTCTGGTGATATGCCGGCCCTGTTCCTTACAAAAAAAGATTTGCTCAGATCCATCCCTGATATTGACGTCATGGGCCAATTTCCTGGATACATAGAGATTTCAGGGCACAGGCTCTCTCTAAGTTACTGTTTTTGTCCGGGAGACCAGTCGGACGGTGTCACGGTAAAGATCTCTTCAGGAATACTGGCCTCCCTATCTCCTGAGCCCTTTGAATGGTTGGTACCAGGCCTGTTGCAGGAGAAGATCACCTATCTTCTGAAAACTTTGCCTAAGCAGATTCGCAAGCACCTGGTACCAATACCGGTGGTCGCGGAAAATATGAAGAAAAAGCTACAAAAAAGTGAAAAGGGCCTTCTTCGTTCCTTGCAGGAAGAAATCTTCAGGCAATATGGAATATCTATACAAAGTAAAATGTGGCCGGGGCTTGATGATATCCCCCCTCACCTCTTGATGAGATTTGAGATAATAGACCGGAATGGAAAAGTCCATGATTCAGGACATGATCTTGAACGCATAAAGGATAGACTGGGAAGGTCACCTGCCGCTTTTGATCAAAATGATCCGGAGTGGTTAAGGATCAGGGCCAAGTGGGAGGCATTCGGGATCAATCTGGAAAATCTTCCGGACCTGCCTGCCTCAATCATGGTTCCTTCAGGAGATAAACAGCATGCCATAAAGGCCTTTCCAGGAATTGTTGTGGAAAATGACAGTGTATGTATAAGGCTTTTTCTCGATAAGGGTGAGGCCCTTACAAAAACTCAGCATGGGGCAAGGCGAATCCTTGCTGATTACCTGAGCAAGGAACTCGGATATCTCAAAAAAAACTGTGTCCCCACCGTTCTGTCCCCAAAGTCCTGTCTTGCCTTGGGAGGCAGACATAAGCTGCGTCAAAACATATATGTCTTTTTATACCAGGAGCTGTTAGGGAGCTGGAGGCAAATCCCGAGCAGATCCGATCTTATTAAGAAGGCCAGGGAGTTGGAGGGAAAGGTCTTTCAGCAGGCCATCCCGAAAATACAACTACTGAAAGAAGTGCTTGTGGCCCGCATCGCAGCGCAACGTGAAATAACTCGTCTTCGCAATAATACGACAAAGACCAGGAGCTATTCGCGGGTCTTTGCTGACCTCGAGGCAGAGCTGACAAGGCTCACACCGTCCGGCTTTCCTGCAAATGCAAGTCCGGCCCACCTGCCTGAGCTGCCAAGGTATCTGAATTCCCTGGCTGTAAGGGCACAAAGGGCCTATGTTGACCCCGTCAAGGACATGAAAAAGGCATCCAGACTGGAACCGTTTTTATCACATCTAAACGAGGCCAAGACCTCTCTCAATGCAAATATAACAGAAGAACTTGCAAAAGGAATAAAGCACTTCGAGAAGCTCATCGATGAATACAGGGTATCTCTATTTGCTCCGGAGCTCGGCACTTCAATACCGGTCTCTCCCAAGCGTCTTTATGGTGCATGGGACAGAATAAGGCCCCTCTTGTAAAAAGATATCGTTAGTCTTTCCTTTCCCCTTTTGCATAATAGATGCAAAAACCAGGATTTAGATTCTTATCTAAGAATAATCAAGAATAAATCCAAACTTGATTAATCGGATATTTATACAGTTTTAATCTCGATCCCCTTATTTAATCCAATCGTTGACAATTATACTTTGTATTGATATATTTATTACTAACTTTATTTTAATTGAAACTTATTAATTGAAATTTACTAAAATCAATTATCAAGGGGTTTTCATACACAACTTTAATATGCATACAGATATCCAACCACAGCTGTTAAAACTCCCGCCTCGCAAAGGCGTAGAGGTCTTTCGAATATATAACCTGATGCGATCTTATCACCTCTGTATCTGAACTCAGAACATATATCCTGCGCCTCATTTGCTATGACTCTGCCTCAATATCCGTCGCAGCGTAATATCACAGACCCTTGCGTTATGCTCTAACCGGGAGGTTTCCAGTTATCACACTTAAATAAGTACCGGCCCCTTACCCAGGGTGGGCAACAACGTTTTTGCTTTCTGCCTCTGATAAAAAGGCCGTGTGTGAAACAGGAGACATTCATTAAACAGTATTAAACAGAGAAGGGCACTTCCTTCATTAAGGAGAAACCCTTTTTTCGCTTGATTCACAAAAATAATAACCATCCATAATAAATAAGGAGGATCAATTCATGCGTGTATTTGAAAACTATGAATCCCGCGTCCGGGGGTATATCCGGGCATTTCCGGTAATTTTTGAAAAGGCCGAAGGTGCGGTCCTGACCGACACCATGGGTAAAGAATATATTGATTTTTTCGCAGGTGCCGGGACCCTTAATTACGGGCACAACAATGAAAGCGTCTGTAACGCGCTGATTAAGCACATTCAGGACAAGGGGGTGATCCATGGACTGGATATGGCCACAACCGCCAAACAGCGTTTTTTAGAGACCTTTGTCTCCACTATTCTGGAACCCCGCAATCTTCAGTACAAGATTCAGTTCACGGGTCCCACGGGTACCAATGCCGTGGAGAGCGCACTCAAGCTGGCACGTATGGTCAAGGGGCGTTCCAATGTGGTGGCCTTTACCAATGGATATCACGGGCTTTCCATGGGTGCTCTGGCAGTGACTGGTAATGCCTTTTATCGGGATGAAGCCCATATCAGCCGTAGTGATGTAAGTTTTTTACCCTTTGATGGTTATATGGGACCGGATATCAATACACTGGATCTTTTCAGGAAGTTGCTCATGGACAATTCCAGCGGACTGGATCTGCCTGCTGCCGTTATCCTTGAGACCGTTCAGGCGGAAGGCGGTGTCAACGTGGCCCGTCCTGAATGGCTTGCAGAGCTGGCCGAGATATGTCACGAGTGGGATATTCTGCTGATTGTAGACGATATTCAGGTGGGCAATGGCCGCACCGGTGATTTTTTCAGTTTTGAGGAATCCGGAATCAAGCCCGACATGATAATTCTTTCCAAGGCCATCGGCGGCGGACTCCCATTGTCGCTTCTGCTCGTACGCCCCGATCTGGATCAGTGGAAACCGGGTGAGCATACCGGGACGTTTCGGGGAAACAACCTGGCCTTTGTAGCTGCTACAGAAGCCTTTCGATTCTGGGAGAACAATGACTTGAGCGATGCCATTAAATATAAGGGTGGATTCATGGATAATCGGCTGAAACAGATAGCTGAAAAGTTTCCCTCTCTTGAGGCCTCAGTCCGTGGCAGGGGTATGATCCGGGGCCTTGAGATACCTGAGAACGGATTTGCCAAGGAGGTATCCACCACATGCTTTGAAAATGGACTGGTGATCGAACGGGCGGGTGCCAATGGCCAGGTACTGAAATTTCTGCCTCCGCTGGTCACTCCGGAAGAGACTTTGGACAAAGGCATTTCCATAGTGGAAGAGGCTATTGATGACGTCCTGAAACAAAAGGAAAAAAAATTGACAGGACTGTTTGAATGATCGTTGAATATTCGAATAAAATCATTGAAACAGGGAGGGATGTTCACGTCTTTCAAGAAGACCATGACAAAAACAGGTCTGACTTGATCTTCGATGCCTGAGCATTTATAAAAAAATCATATTTTTATAACCATGACATACAGGAAGCCGGGAAAAATGAAATCACATACAGTGGAAAAGATCGGCGGCACCTCCATGTCCCGATTTGCTGATGTACTGGACAATATTTTAATTGGGGACCGCAGTGGTCGGGATCTCTACGGACGGATTATTGTGGTATCCGCCTATGCCGGACTGACAGACCTGCTGCTGGAGCATAAAAAGACCCATGAACCCGGCGTATACGGCATGTTTGTGGAAAATGACGCATCGTCCTGGGCCTGGGGCGATGCCATCACCAAGGTAGGGGAAAAGATGGTGGCCATCAATGCCGGATTGCAGGTTCTGGGTCTTGATACCGACCAGGCCGACCGTTTTGTGAGGGATCGTATCGAAGGTGTCAGAAGCTGTCTTTTAGACCTTCACCGGTTGTGCTCATACGGTCATTTTCAGCTGTCCGAGCATCTTTTGACCATCCGCGAAATGCTTTCTGCTATAGGAGAGGCCCACAGTGCGTATAACACCACCCTGATTCTTCAGGACAAAGGGATCAATGCCCGATATATCGATCTTACCGGCTGGCGGGAAGAACTTAACCTTTCCTTTACGGAAAAGATTGAAAAATTTTTTCAAAACCTGAAACTGGATGAGGAGCTTCCCATTGTCACGGGCTATACTCAGTGCAAAGAAGGACTCATGAACATCTATGACCGCGGCTACAGTGAAATCACGTTCAGTAAGGTGGCCACTGTGACCCGCGCGCGTGAAGCGATTATACATAAGGAGTTTCACCTGTCCAGTGCTGATCCAAAACTGGTGGGAGTAGATTGTGTCAAAACCATAGGTCAAACCAGTTATCACGTTGCGGATCAACTGGCTGATCTAGGGATGGAGGCCATTCATCCAGGCGCGGCTACCGGTCTTCGAAACTCCGGAATCAACCTCCGCATTAAAAACGCCTTTGAACCCGAACATCCGGGTACCTTGATCACGCGAGATTATATCAGTGATGAACCATGTGTGGAGATCATTGCGGGCCGTAAAGGTCTGATCGAAATCAGTTACATTGACCAGGACATGGTGGGCCGTACCGGATATGATCAGCGACTCTGTAAAGATCTGGATAATCGAGGGCTGCGCTATATTGCCAAGACCACCAACGCCAATACCATTATCCATTACCTGCCCGTATCTCTAAAAATCGCTAAAAGGCTTGCGGATGACTGGAAAAGACATTACTCCGATGCCGTTATCGACATGGCCACTGTGGCCATGGTGTCGGCCATCGGCAGCAATATGGCAGTACCCGGACTCATGGCGCGCGCAACCACGGCCCTTGAGCAGGCAGGGGTGGAATTGCTTGCCACACAAAAAGATCGCCGAAACGTGGAGGCCAAATTCATTGTTTCCGAAAGTGATTTCAAAACAACCGTAAAGGTCCTGCATGAAGCCCTTATAGAAACATAGACCCTTTTGCATATAAAACTTTACCCATCATATGTTGCCCCGAGGTGTTTTCAGTGCATCTCACTTCTTTTATATCCCAAGACAGAGCCAAAAAGTGTATGATAATATTGACAGCCCCGCTTCAACTTGATAAACGATTATATGGGCGCGGTTCAGATCAGTCGGTAGAATCGTGAAAAGAAGAGGTGGCGGCGTGTTTTTACTTTTCTGGAATACATCTTAAGCCAGGAATTTCCTCCGTGTAAATCACTCCATTAATTGTACTTAAACATTCTTATTTTTCTTAACAACCTTTGGAGGCAAAAAAATTAATTATTCAATCAGTAAGATAAAATGTTGCTTTTTCATATTTTATTGTTTCTGTGTCTCACTTATGTTTGTTTCGCCTGAACCTGTGAGGGCGGATGATACTTTTTCGGATGAGTATTCCCTGTCGGGAAAAGGTACCTTTACAAAAAATCGAATTTCCCTCGAGATCCTGCAGGGTTACTTCACCGACATAGATCTCGGACCTGAAACGCCTGATTTTGAATACACACAGACCGCCCTGCGTCTGGGCTGGATGCTCAATGACCCAGGGCCATCACGGTTTCTGCCGGAGGGCAACTGGGAGCTCATATTTGAGCTCTGTCGATCGATTGTTACTAAAGGCCCTGGTAATGATATGGAAGGTTTTTCAGCTCTCTTGCGTTATAATTTTGTATCACCTGGTAGAAGGCTAATACCATTTATCCAGGGCGGGTGTGGCATTATTTTCAATGATGTCTATAAAGACCGTTCTCAGAATGCCATCGGACAGGACCTGGAATTCACACCTCAAATAGGCCTCGGGATCCAATATATGCTGACCAGCAACTGGTCCATTATCGCAGAAGGGAAATGTCACCACATTTCAAATGCAGGTTTGAGTAACCGGAATGATGGAATGAATTCCCTCGGTGCCTCCATAGGGTTTGCTTACTTTTTTTAAATCTCAGTTATCCTGTTTACAGAGATTCATGTCTCGTGAAATTTCCTGTAACGTGCCTGATCCCCCTATTTTATCAAGTCGTTGATGTTGTCTGACAGCACAGAACAGGGATGATTTTACGTATTTCTTCTACCCTGCAGGGTATTGATCAGTAATGACAGATAATAGATGGAAAAGGCCACAAGCAGCCCGGGCAGTATTTCATACAGAGAACCAAACAGTTTAAAGTGATAGCGCCAGAGCAGTACCGTAAGGACACCAGAGATCATCATGGTAATAGCAGTTTTTCTGCCGATCTCTTTTCCAAAAGAACGCAGGATCATCAGCGGTCCCAGTGATGCTCCCAGGCCGGACCACGCCATGGTAACAATCTCGAATACATTCTGTCTGCCCTGGGCAAAGATCGCAAAGCTCAGGGCAAAGGTGACGATAAGGAGAGTGCCGATCTTTGTGTTTCTCCTTGTTTTGCCGAGCTTGGGGAAAATGTCCTGGGTCAGGGCGGCGCCGCTTGACAGGACCTGTGAATCGGCAGTGGACATGGTCGCAGCAAAGAGCCCTGCAAGTATGAGACCTACAAATGCCTCGGGGAGCATATTCATTGACAGGGTCGGCAGCGCCAGTTCAGGATCAAAGGTCTTCACGTCGGGAAGCAGCACCCTGGAATAGAGGCCCACCAGTACTGACGCTACTGAAAATGGAATGTACCAGGCAAAATAGGTTCGTCTCCCGGCTTTCATGAGTTCAGGGGATGATATACTCATGATGCGGATCTGCATGTCAGGTTCGCCCGCTACGCCGACGCCTGCAGCAATCCATCCTAGTACATAAAGGGCAATTCCGAACTCCAGTCGCTCAGGAAACAGGGTCACGAGCTTCGGATCAATGTCTCCTAACTGGCTGAAGAGAGATACGGGTGAACCGACATGCACAGACGATATGATGAGCAGTATACCCATGGAGATGATCATGACAGTGGCCTGGGCCGCGTCGGTCCAGATTGATGCCCTGATTCCCCCAGAAAAGCAATAGATGAGTACAATGGTTGCTCCGATTATCGCACCGGTTGAGTAGTTCCAATCAAAGAGGACATGAAGCGCCTTGCCCCCTGCAGTAAGCTGGGCCGAGGCATAGGTCGCCAGAAAAATCAGGGTAACGATACCTGCTGTAGCTTTAATAAGCGGATCCACCCCTGTTTTTTGACAGTATCCGATAAATGATGACACTGTATTGGCTTTGACTTTTTCCGTTTCCTCGCGCATCCGTTTATACATGAGGCGCCACAAGAAATAATCACCGGTAATCCATCCCACAGTAACCCATATTGATGATATGCCGAATTTATAGGTGAAGCCGATAAGGCCGATGAACATATAGCCGCTGGTATTGTTGGCAGCCGCGGAAATCGCTCCCAGCCAGGGATGGATGTCTCTGCTTGCGATAAGATAATCCTCTTTTGTCTTACGGCCTTTCAGGGCGGAAGATACCCCTATAAGGACAAACATTAAGAGGAACATGAGAAAAGTGATTATGACAAAATTCATGAATGACTGATATTTCTCTGTGCGATTCTATCTACAGAGAAAGTGATAATGGTTTAAAGTGATTTATAGCAGTTCGTTTATTTAGTATTTTTAATACGTTAGCTAAATCAAGTATACTAAATTGGAGCTGCATTTTCAATTGTTTTTCTTATTTATTCAGTATGTTGAGCGTCTTGTCGATCATTTTTCCAGCTGCGGAACTTCAGTATATTATAAACCTGGAATCTCTGAAAATTCACCAGTGCTTTTTGACAATGAAAGGAATAGGGTATATCTATTTACAAGTGTTCATACACTTGCAGGGGAAGGGAGAGCAGCGGCTTGGGGGAATTCTACTTTTCCAGATTCATCTTTTCTGCCGTATCTAAAACCACAATCTTATTGCCGCCTTACTTCGGCTCCACTCTCCGTGGTGGTTTCGGCCATGCCTTTCGCCGTATCGTCTGCGCCATTAAAGGCAAAGAATGCACAAACTGTCTTCTGAAAGACCAGTGTATATATGCCTATGTCTTTGAGACCCCCATTCCGGACGGGACTCAAATGATGCGAAAATACACCGTGGCCCCCCACCCTTTTATCCTTGAACCTTCTGTGAAGAATCAGCGAATTTACGAAAGGGGAGAAAATCTCTCCTTCGGCCTGACCCTGATCGGACGCGCCACTGAGTATCTGCCGTACTTCATCTATGCGCTTGATGAACTTGGCAGGTTCGGCATTGGTAAGAACAGAGGAAAGTATGAGCTGAAAAAGGTGTTTGAAGAAAATCCCCTTAACAATGAAGATACGAGTGAAAAGCTTATATACAGCGGCGATGATAAGATGCTCAGGCAATCCGGCAGTCCTGTGCAGTGGTCTGACATACTTACGTTATCACCTTCAAGTTCTAGCGAAATGCGCTTTTCGTTTATAACTCCCACGCGGATCAAATATAAAAACAGCCTTACAAAAGACCTTGAGTTTCATGTCCTTTTTCGGAATCTCCTGCGGCGCATATCGCTCCTTTCCTATTTCCATTGCGGTCACAGGCTTGATGACAAGGGGTTCAAAGAACTTATTGAAGGGGCAAAAAAAGTAAAAACCGTAAAACGTGCTCTCTACTGGCATGATTGGGAACGTTACTCCAACCGCCAGAAAACCCGCATGAAGATGGGAGGATTTATGGGAGAAATTACCTATGAGGGAGATTTTGAGCCGTTCTGGCCGTATATCAGACTGGGAGAATATGTGCATGCTGGAAAGGGGAGCAGTTTTGGGTTGGGGAGGTATGAAATGTTTCTCTAAGAAGCAAGGCGGACTTAGCCGGCATAGAAGTGATCTGTCTGAGTGCTACACACAGGCGTGAGAGTTTGAGCAACATAACGGATGGTATGTCTTAACCTAGATAATAGATCATATGTGAGAATGGATTTATTGGAGGGACACACAATGTCCATTGATGAAGGTCATGTGATTTCATGGAATATCTCTGCATATGAGAAATTCACCCTTTGTAACTTCTCCATAGCTTCAACAGGGGGGCTGCTTGAACCCCATTCTATAAATAGGGCAAAATTGCCCGAAGGTTTGGAAATGAGCAAAGGTCTCATTCTTTCGGGACGCGGCCCCATCTGGCTTTACGGATATTTGGTCCATCTATCCCATACTTTTGCGTGGATAGCTCTTTATGACCCAAGACTCGGAGGAGCTGTAGTGATAGAGCGTCATGTAAAAAATGCGCCGAATCTGGGTGAAATAATAAAACTTCCTGAATACCCGGAGGTGACCTGATGCATTATGCTACGCTTAAAGCCGAATTCATTACCCCTTGTTTCTGCGGAGGAGCAGATCAGAGCAAGCCCGAACTTCGCATCCAGTCCATTCGGGGGCAACTTAGATGGTGGTATAGGATATGCGGGGCGACACAGGAGGAAGAAGCAGAACTATTCGGTTCCACCGACAAGGTCTCGCCGCTTACTGTCCGTATTACAAAGGTTGACCGCAGACCTGCATCGTTTTACTGGAAAGAAAACGAAAAGCTTTCAACATATCTCTGGTACTTTCTGAAAGAACAGAAAAGAAAATGCCTGCCTATAGACACCTCTTTTGACTTGATACTCAAATCAAGGGAAAAAGATATACTGGAGAAGGGCATTGCAGTAGCCGCCCTCTGGATAAACCTTGGAGCCCTTGGTAGCCGATCCACTAGAGCAGCCGGATGCATGAGGCTGGATCAAAAAAATTATAATAAGGCAGATTGCCCCCAAACAAAGAAACTCGCTGAAGCCATTTATGAAGCAAATGAACCGGTTTCACTTTGGAATACAATTAAATCATATCTTCCATGTAAAAAAGAGGAAAAACCTTTTGAACTGTATAGGTGTCCAAAGGAAACTTCCAGTGGTTTGGATGCAGCGAAATGGTTGGCTGAAAAGTGGTGGGAGGTTAGGAGGTACAAATTCAAACCACCCCATAAAAACTGGATAATCTATAACGGCATTGGCAGGGAAGACCATGATGATGCTATAGCTGCGATGAATAACAGGCTAAACGATGATCTTCGCGTCCGCAGAGTGGTCCTTGGAATGCCGTATACACAAAACTTCTGCGATACTACTCTTGAATGGAAATATGCAGATGGAGAAAAATTTGAACGTATGGCATCTCCAGTGCATCTACGTCCCATTTACAAAAACGGCAAGGTCTATCCAGCCCTTTTAATATTTACAGACCGACTTTCTCATTGCCCGAACCATGTCTATGCGCAAAAAGCAGGCAAGATTAAGGTCGATCAGAAAACCGCCATAGATAAGGTCAGATTAATCTGCAATATACGGGAGATTTAGGCCAATGACCCATCTCATTAAATTCTCCTTTGGCCCTGTTCAGGATTTCATTGCCGCGGCCCGGAAACTGGAAGACCTCTGGGCCGGCAGTCAGATGCTCAGTGCACTCATGGAAAGGGCCCATGAAATCCTGGAGAATAAAGGGCAGGTCATCTATCCGGCAAAAGGCGCTAAAAACGTCAACCTTCCGAACATACTCCTGGCAGAGTCGAATTCGGATCCGCAAAAAATGGCCGAAGAGGTAGTGGAAGGGGTTCAGAGCCACTTTGAAGAGATTATCCGTGGGCAACTGCGCGATCTACCATTTTATCGTGATTGTTGGATTAGAGGGATTATTGATCGCCAGTTGAAGGGATTTCTCGACTTCACCTGGAGCGCCATGAAAATAGAGGATGAAAAGAATATTTCAGGAGCTCTTGAGGAGCTGAACGCCCGCTTCGATGCGGCAAAGCGCACCAGGATATTCAGGCAGCAGGAGGAGCCTGGCCCCAAATGCACTCTTCAGCCCGACCTCTCGGTTCTTGCACCGCCTGGTAAGGCCGATCATGAAGTGAAGTGGTTCTGGCGGGACCTTGGAAAGCACACTCCCCCGTTCCCCAGAAAGATCGTAAGGGCCGTGAGGTCCGACAAGGGCGAGCGATTCTCCGCAATTGGCTTTGCCAAGCGCCTTTATCTCAGGAATGATGATTTCACAAGCCCATTCCCCTCAACCTATTCAGTCGCCACTGCCTTTTGGCGCTATCGCTTACTAAAGGAGGCGGTTTCAGACATTGCCCTTGACAAGGCAATCAAAGACTTCATATCAAGGCTGAAAGATCTGAAAAAGCTTGAGCCAAAGGCGGAAAACGGCGATACTACGTACGTCATCGAGCGGGTTGATCCAAATGCTGTTCCCTGCATAAATGCTTTCAACAGGCACGATTTTCTTCGTTGGGAGCCCCAGTATCTGACTGGGACCGAAGTAAAGGTCGGTGAGTCAGATGCTTATGATCCTTTGGCAGAGGTTCGAAAGAACCTTGTCAATGCCGCTAAGGACGGCATCGGTACTCCACCGGGACATTTCGCCCTTCTTCTGGCCGACGGCGACTCCATGGGCCGCATTGTGGATGCTTGCGGGCATAGAGACGACCTGGTCAAGCTAAGCAAGGCCCTGAACTCATTTGCATCAGAGGCGGTAAAGTTCATCGAGTCCGAAGAAACCTGCGGAAGGGCTATCTATGCCGGTGGAGATGATGTGATGGCCGTATGCCCAGTTGAGTCTTCCCTGAAGGCAGCCTGCACGTGGCGCAGACTATACAGGAAAAGCCTTGAGAATTTCACATTCAAGGATGACGACGAAAAGGAACAGCCCGCCACCCTGAGCGTGGCCCTGCTTATAGCCTCTGTAAAATATCCATTGAATCGCCTCCTCAGGGAGGCCCACTCCGCCTTGGATGAGCGGGCCAAGGCCTGTGACAAGGACGCCCTTGCCCTGATTGTCTACAAGGGTGACAGTGAGGCTGCATCAGTGGTGCTCCCGTCGCAAGACGAAAACGGCTGGACGCTCTACCGATGGGCCGAAGTAGTTGCTGAACTCGTCGCGTCAAAGACCTTCTCTTCAAGCTCCATGTACGGTCTTAAAAACCAGCTTGAGACGGTTGAGGAGAGCTATTGTGCCACGCCCGGCAAGAACGGCAAGAAGGACCTTGTCCGCAGCATCGCCCTTGCCCGCCTCTTGACCAGTCGTGATCTTTCGGAGGATAACGCCGCTGACATCAAGAAGCATGCTGAAGAGTTCCTCGACGCCATGGAATTACAATCCGCGGCTAGGGGCAACGACCGTTTTCTCCAGGCCGACATTCTTGCCCGAACCCTCATAGTCATTCGTCATATCAGGAGGCTTTCATGTTTGTAGATATCACTCCCCTTGACACCATCTTCGTCCGCGACAGCAGAAGATTCGGCACCAACGAGGGCCATGCAGTGGACTCGATTTTCCCTCCCCCTCCCAGCGTTTGCTTTGGCGCTTGGCGCGGTGCGGTGCTCATGTCAGGCG
>CAZPDU010000139.1:0-11565 GCA_964585405.1 uncultured Thermodesulfobacteriaceae bacterium
TGAAATCAAGTTGGTCCCACTTGGGGGCCGGATCGAGACTATGCGATCGATTAAATCCTCTTCAGAGATCGAGTCCCTTAAAAAGGCCATCTTGGCAGCGGAGAAAGTTCTGGGAGATATATTGAAAGACATTGTTCCCGGTATGACCGAAAGGGAGATTGCCTGGCGTATCCTCGAAGGCCTATGGCAATACGCAGAAGGGCCCTCCTTTTCACCCATTGTGGCTTCCGGACCCAATGCCGCACTGCCGCATGCTGTTCCCACAGATAGGCCTATTGCAGAGGGAGAGCCTATACTTATAGACATGGGTGCCAAGCTGGGGGGATACTGCTCGGATATGACAAGGACGGTTTTTCTAGGTAAACCTAAATCGCCCTTCAGAGAGATATATGCCATAGTTCGCAATGCCCAGCTTGCGGCCCAGAAGGCCATCAGGGCTGGACTGACAGGCAGGCAGGTGGACAAGGTGGCTAGAGATGTGATAAGGGATGCCGGCTACGGTTCAAGGTTCGTCCATTCCCTGGGACACGGAGTGGGGCTTGCAGTCCATGAGTCTCCTATTCTCTCCCAACGATCACGGAAAAAGTTAAGGCCCGGGATGGTTGTCACTGTTGAGCCCGGGATATATCTCCCGGGTCAGGGTGGAGTTCGTCTTGAGAATATGGTGCTTGTAGAGGCTGAGGGGGTTACAGTACTCAGTAAAATTGACTGGTTCCATGAATTTTAACAGGGAAACGGTACTGCCTGTTTTCTGTCTGCTTCTTGCTGTTCAGGAAAAAACTAGTTTTGCAGAGCACCTTATTGAATTACGCCGCCGTCTGATAATCTGTTTTGTTGCCGTTTTCACGGGATTCGGCATTTGCTATGTTTTTATTGAGCCGATTTTCGGCATACTGTCAAAGCCACTTGAGGCAGTTCTGCCACCTGGAACCAGCCTGATTTTTACATCATATCCCGAGGCCTTTTTCACCTATATCAAGCTGGCCTTTACATGCGGTATCCTTGTAGCGAGTCCTGTTATTCTTTATCAGATATGGGCGTTTGTGGCCCCAGGGTTATATGAACATGAAAAACGCTGGACCTTGCCTTTTGTCGTATGTTCGTCATTCCTGTTCGTCGGGGGCGCAATCTTTGGATATATGGTGGTATTTCCAACTGCTTTCAAATTTCTTGCCGGTTATTCAGGTGAAAGCCTGCGCCTGTTGCCAAATGTAAGTGAATACTTCACACTGACGATCCGCCTTTTACTGGGCTTTGGAATTGCTCTTGAACTACCGGTTTTTATAGTATTTCTCGGTCTGATAGGTGTTTTAGATGCCCATCTTCTAAGAAAATATCGAAAGTATGCTATTCTTATAGTATTTGTCGTAGCAGCAATCCTCACTCCCACACCAGATATCGTCAATCAGATATTAATGGCTGGACCACTAATGCTATTGTACGAATTCAGTATTTTTCTGGTATGGCTGTTGCGTGCAAAGAGAAGAAAGAATCTGATATCGGAATGAATTATCTATGCTATGTCGCATAGTTATAACACTATATCGCAACAATTATTGCAATTGAGCTTATAATGGCAGATGGAACAGAGATATCTAAAATCTGACAACGTTGGATTTTAGGCTGAGCACACCGCGTCTTTACCCCCTTCCTTGACGCGGAACATGGCCCTGTCCGCCAGAGCCAGGAGGCCCTTCACATTGTCGGCATCTTCGGGAAACGTGGCGATACCGAAGCTTGCCTTGAGTGTGGCCTGATGCCCATGGTCGGTCAGGTACAGCGTTTCTTTCATTCGGTTCCGGATTTCTTGGGCTTTGCCCAGAGCCCTCTCCTTGTCGTAACCCTGAAGCACGACCACGAACTCATCCCCGCCGTAAGCCACACCGAAGGCCGGCCCCTCCAGGCATTCGCGAATCGTGCGGGCCACTTCCTGGAGCGCTTGACTGCCCTTGAGATGGCCGTAGGTGTCGACGATCCGTTTAAAATTGTCCATGTCCATGAAGATGAGAGAAAAAAGGCGATCGTTTTTTGCCACGAGGTCCGAAAGGGCGCTGTACAGATAGCGGGTGTTATAAAGGCCGGTCAGATTATCCCGAATAGCCATGTTCTGGATGCGGCGATACCGCTTCATGTTTTCTACGGCAATGGCCGCATAGTCTGCAATGATGGAAAGAAGGGGCAAAGGATTTTTCTGCGGGTTTTTGGGATTGATCACCTCGATGACGCCCAGGCTTTTTCCCCCGAAGACCAGGGGGACGCAGACGATCGCCCGGGTTTTTAACCCGGACAGGCGATCCACCCGATCCGAGAAGAACTCGCACCGCCTTGCGTCGCTCACGATCATGGGTTTCTGCTCCAGGGCCACTCTCCCCGCCACGCCTTCATCCATGGGAAGGCGCACGTCCTTCATCAGTTCCCGAGGCAGGTCCACGCTCAACTCGAACCGCAATTCATTCGTGTCTTCATCCAGCAGGAGGAGAGACCAGTTTTCAGCAGGCAGGAGTTCGGAGACCTTCTCCAGGACTTTTTCGAAGAGGTGTTCGGAATCAAGCTCAGCGGTCAGGCTCTTGCCTAGCTGGACGCAAGAAAGGAGTTCATTCCTGGTCAAGTCGTTTTCCATGTTCAGGGAGAATAGGAAAATAGCAGGGTGGTGTCAAGGAGCAAAGGTTCTACCAAAATCAGCCTCCTAATTTGCGAGTCGAAACGCCGACTGGAATTTCGGGCAGTTCCTGACCAACCTATAAAAAGTAACCGTTCCGGGTTCAGAGGTTTAAAGGTTCAAGGTGCGAGGTTAGTAAAGATTATCAAAAAAACAACCCTGAACGGTGAATCCTGAACCTGTTGAATGGGGGGTCCACCTGGAATTTCCTTCCCTGTCCGTAATGCGCTTCTGAGATGCGGATCATCAGTCTGATCCAGGACTCTGATATAATTCTTCGAATACTTGAGCGCCTTGGATTTTGGAGGCAAGATACGAGGTCTCTGCGCAAAAAGCCGAAATCCGGGTCATGGGCCTACAGTCTTTTTTGACGACACATTTAAAATTCCATGACCTGGAGCTTCCAGCCTTGCTATAGAGCTCAGTTTGTGGTGCCTGGGAGTGAGTTGCACTCTAAATAGCAAAAAGCTATTTCCTGTTAACCATTATTAAGCAATTGAACTTATAGGTCGATAACAAATTAAGATCAGAAAGAATACTTCATGAAATTTTTCATTCGATGTTCGAATTTAACGTAAAGGGGGGTCAAAATGCTTGAGCAGACTGAAAGCAGAGAAGGATTGATTTTCAAGGCTGCGCAAAGCCGTTTAACTTCAGACCGATTTCGGCATTGGAAGACAAAATTAATGCGTCAGGCTATTGAGGCGAACAAAGAGCTGTGGCTGATCTTGTCCATGTTTTCTATTATTGGCATCATGGATTATTTATTGACCGCTCAGCAGATGTTGCTGCAGCTGTACGTAATGCCAACCATTTTTTCTGCTTATTTTTTCGGACGTCGCCATGCCGTTTTGACTGCAGTGGCCAGCATCTTACTAGTAGGTCTTGTTTTACACTTCAGCTCAGACCTGTTCGACGAGATGAAACAATTCAATTCAGTAAGCGGCCAATGGTATGAAACCTTGGCCTGGGCCAGCAGTTTAGTGATAATTGCATATTCAATGGGTACTCTCTATGAGCGTCAGGCATCACAGATGCGTGAACTTCAGAAGACCTACCGGGGTCTTCTGGTAATTCTGCGCCATTTTATTTCCAAAGATAAGTATACCGAAAACCATTGTTACCGGGTTTCTATCTACTCAGCTAAAATCGCAGCTTACCTCGGACTAGCTCCTCAACAGATTGAAACTGTTCGTGCCGCTGCCTTGCTTCATGACATCGGAAAAATCGATATTGGCCGTGAAATTCTTAACAAGGCAGCGCAATTAACCAGAGATGAGCGTGAAACAATGAAAAAACATGTGGAACTGGGTGCTGATATTTTAGATTTAGTAGAAGCTCCTCTAGGTAAAATTATTCCTATTATTTTGGCTCACCATGATAAACATGATGGAACCGGCTATCATCCAATAAAGGGGGAGAAAATCCCTATAGAGGCCAAAGTACTCTCAGTGGCAGATGTATATGATGCCCTGGTTAGCGATCGTCCTTACCGCAAGGCAATATCTCCATTTGAAGCCAAGGAAATAATCATTAAAGGTTCGGGAAAGGATTTTGATCCCAAAGTCGTTGATGCTTTCATCGGAGTTTTCCAAAATGGAGAAATGGAAGTGCCAAACCTGATAATTTAGTATTTTTTCAGCAACATGTATTTAGGCAATATCAGGCTGCAAATCGGCAAATGGACTATTACATCAGAAACTCTTCTAAAGGAAGGTGAATAGCGAAAAATCAGGCTTTTTGGCATAAATCAAGTTCAATCCGATCTTATCCTTGGATCCAGGGCGTCTCTCAGTCCCTCTCCCAGCAGGTTATAGCCGAGTACGGTTACTAGGATTGCCAGACCAGGGAACACTGAAAGCCACCATGCTATCTCCAGATTGTCCTTGCCTTCAGTAAGCATATTACCCCAACTCGGAGTAGGAGGCTGTACACCTATTCCAAGAAAACTAAGGGCACTTTCAGTCAGAATTGCTCCCCCCACGCCGAGTGTAGTCGCCACAAGAATAGGGGCTACTGCATTTGGTAAAATATGTGAGAAAGCTATTCTTGCATTGGAGGCACCTGATATTTTGGCAGCCATCACGAAATCGCGCTGTTTGAGACTCAAAAATTCGGCCCTTACAAGCCGGGCCACTCCCATCCAGCTTGTAAGACCTATCACGACCATGATGTTTAAAATGGATGGTTCAAGAAAGGCAATAACAGCCATTATGAGAAAAATCGTTGGGAAGCAGAGTATTATGTCTACGAACCGCATTATCAGCCCGTCTATCCATTTACCATAGAATCCGGCCATAGATCCCAGGATAGTGCCGATGACTGTTGCAATCCCGACGGCTACAATTCCTACCAGTAGTGATATCCTCGCCCCATAAATAAGCCTTGAAAGACAGTCCCTTCCAAGTGCATCCGTACCAAACAGATGGGCCCTTGAAGGTGATTCCAGAATATGCCAGGTATTTATTTCCTGTGGGTCATACGGGGCAAGCCATGGAGCCGAAAGGGCAACGATACAGAGAAGGCCGACTATTAAAAGTCCTGCGACGGCTAAAGGGTTGTTTCCCAGCTGACTCAAACAGGTGATTTTGTTATGTGATGACCCAGTGATTTGCTGACTGATCGCTTTCATAATAATCTAAAGTACTAAAAATAGTACATACTCTGTAATCCCTTTGATCCTCTAATCATCTATCTTAACGCCTGTACGAATTCTCGGGTCTGCCAGGGCATAGCCGATATCCGCCAGCTGATTCCCCAGCAATGTCAATACGGATACTATTACCAGATTTCCCATGAGAAGAGGATAGTCTCTGGCCATAACGCTGGTCCACATGAGCTGACCTACCCCAGGTATTGCAAAAATGGATTCAAAGATTACACTGCCGCCTATAAGACCAGGGATAGAGAGGCCCAGGATGGTTATTAGAGGTAAAAGGGCGTTTCTCAAAGCGTGTTTGTATATCACTTTTTTTTCCGGCAGACCCTTGGCCCTTGCCGTGGTGATATAGTCCTGCCCCAAAACCTCAAGCATTGAAGATCTGGTATAGCGAGACAGCCCTGCAAGACCGCCCAGGGCAGATACCAGTACAGGCAATATCAGATGACGGCACCAGTCCAGAAACTTTTCCCAGCCGGACATTTGTATATATCCCATAAGGCTATGGAGCCCTGAGATAGGCAGCCATCCTAGGTAGACTCCAAAGTAAAGCATAAGCAGGAGGGCCACCCAAAAGGCTGGGGCCGCATAGGCCACAAAGACAAGTACCGTAGTAATCTGGTCAAAGATGCTGTTATGACGCACCGCCGCAGCCACACCAAGAGGGACAGCAATTACAAGTATCAATCCTATAGACAGGATATTTATCAGCAGCGTAACTGGTAGCCGTTCCTTGATTTTGTCCCATACGGGTCTCCTGTCCGGAGAAAACGATAGACCAAGATCCAGCACGGCTAAGCCCTTGAGCCATTGAAGGTACTGTAAGTAAAGAGGACGGTCCAGGCCGTACTGTGCCCTCAGACGCTGTCTCATTTCCGGGGTAATTTTGGGATTGAAGTCGGTCTGTAGGTCCATTGGTTCACCCGGGGCCAGGTGCATCACAATGAAAGATATGAGAGTTATGCCCAGAAAGGTAGATCCCAGAGTAAAAATCTTTTTGATTAAATATATAAACATCGACCTATTAAAAATGTTTGTACTGGAAAAAGTGATTCTGCTCAAAATTTTCCAGTCTTGCATTTTGTGCGCTGGCCATTATTATCTCAAGTCTTTTAATGAAAAAATATGCATTAGTAAATAGATAGGGGGATATCTTCATGGCATAGTATTTTGCACTGAATGTTACCTTTGTCTCGGCCGTGATAGAGATTTTAAAAGGATTTACTTTTGTCACTTTTGTAATACCATTTATGTCCGTGGTGATTAATAAAAATGCTTTGTGATAATATGAAAAATATATAATGAAATCCAGAAAATGTCTTAACAAATTTTTAAGCAAGGGATCTTCATGAAACAAAATTATGACAATAATTATATCATGGAAAGAGAACAGTTTAAAAAACTTTTCAAACAGGAGAATATTGATAATTTTGAAGAAAGATTCAAGATCTTTGATGTTTTTTTACGAACCGACCGTCATGTTACAGTAAACGAACTGCTTGAACTTCTTATTGAAAAGGGTTATCAATTAGAGCCCTCTTTTGTAAGGGATACGTTGAAGCTCATGTGCTACTTCGGTTTTGCAAAAAAGATTCAGTCTGAAAAGGGGCCGGTGTGTTACGAACATACTTATCTTGGGATACATTATGACC
This sequence comes from uncultured Thermodesulfobacteriaceae bacterium, assembly GCA_964585405.1. Classification (GTDB taxonomy): domain Bacteria; phylum Desulfobacterota; class Dissulfuribacteria; order Dissulfuribacterales; family UBA3076; genus UBA3076. The sequence goes on from CAZPDU010000139.1 coordinate 6,971, forward strand.
GTATGATATGCACAAAATGTAAGAATATGATTGAATTTCAGGACCAACGACTTGAAAATCTCCAGATACAGATTGCGTCAGTACATGGATTTCATATGCTTCAGCACAAAACGGAAATCTACGGCTTATGCTCGAAATGCCTGAAAACGCGGATACATCCCATGTCTCTCGTTATGGCCAAGCAAGGTGAACGGTTCATAATCAAAGATTTCATAGGAGGTGCTGGCGCACGCGTACGTTTATTGACCATGGGGTTAAGGGTGGGAGACGAGTTAGAGGTCATTACCAGTCCGAGTAAGGGGCAAATGGTTGTTGCAGTAGATTGTAGACGATACGTCATAGGGCGCGGAATGGCACAGAAAGTATTAGTCGAGCCAAAAGAAAACTGAGGGGAAATTTGTTTATGTTGTTAAGCGAAATGAAGGAAGGCCAGGCCGGAGTGGTGAGCCGTGTAGGTGGAAACGGTGCATTGCGCAGAAGGATACTTGAAATGGGTATTCTAAAGGGTTCAGAGATTTACATAGAAAAATACGCACCTTTACAAGATCCTCTCGAACTGATTGTTAAGGGCTATCATTTATCACTCAGGGTTGAAGAAGCTGCACAAATAACCGTCACAGATGTAAAATAGGAATAATGGTTTAATGTCTAAAAAGAGTCTTACAATAGCACTGGCTGGTAACCCTAATTCAGGTAAAACAACAATATTCAACAATATTACCGGAACCAGGCAGAAAGTCGGAAATTGGCCTGGTGTAACAGTTGAAAAAAAGGAAGGTATTGTACAGAGACATGGATATCAGCTTAAAATTATCGACCTTCCAGGAACTTACAGTTTAACTCCATTTTCTGTAGAAGAGATTGTCGCACGGGATTTTGTACTTGATGCCCGCCCTGATGTTGTAATCGATATTATTGACGCCTCTAACCTGGAACGAAGCCTTTATCTGGCGACACAGCTAAGAGAAATTGACTGCAAGGTTTTGTTTGCCCTGAATATGGCTGATGTTGCGCGTGCACGCGGGATCAAAGTCGATGCGAAAAAGCTGTCCGAACTTCTCGATCTACCTATAGTCTTCACAATCGGTAATAAAAATGAAGGCATAGAGGAACTTCTGAAAAAGGCCATAGAACTGGCTGAATCGAATATAGATATCAGCGGAAAGCGCAGAGTCAGATATAACAAGGACATTGAAAATTCAATTTCAGAACTCCAGGATTTTGTTGAAAAAAACCTGGAAATATCAATTCCTTACAAAACAAGATGGACAATAATAAAACTCCTTGAAAATGATAAAATCGTTAGAGAACGCGTTCTCCAGAAAATGGGGGATCAAGGCAAAAATCTTATTCAACAAGTTCAATTACATCGCGAATTGCTTGCGGACCGCTTGAATGATGATCCTGAAATCATAATGACGGATGAGCGGTATGGATTTATTGCCGGAATAATAAAGGAAGTCCTTGCAACCATCACAAAACAGCGTGTCGATATATCTCGCAACATAGATCTTGTCCTGACTAACCGGTTCATCGGGTTTCCTGTCTTTATTTTCTTTATTTGGGCAATGTTTCAGTTAACCTTTTCACTTGGTGCCTATCCAATGGAATGGTTAGAAAACAGTGTGAGCTGGCTTTCAATATCGTTAGACGTTATTCTTCCGGATAGTCTATTTAAAGATCTTTTTATAAATGGGGTAATTGCGGGTGTAGGAAGTGTTATAGTCTTTCTGCCAAATATCCTGATACTTTTCTTTTGCATAGCTCTTTTTGAAGACACAGGCTATATGTCCAGGGCTGCATTTCTTATGGATAGAATAATGCATCTTATAGGACTTCATGGTAAATCTTTCATACCCATGCTTATGGGGTTTGGTTGCAGTGTTCCGGCCATCATGGCCACCCGCACCCTTGAAAGCGAAAAGGACCGCATCCTTACCATACTTATTACACCATTTATGTCATGTTCTGCCAAGCTGCCGATTTATATAGTACTTACAGGTACTTTCTTCAGTGCTAAAGCCGGTAATGTTATCTTTTGCATTTATTTTGCCGGGATTACACTTGCCATTTTAACAGGTCGTCTGTTTCGTTCCACTCTCTTACGAGGAGTCGATGCCCCCTTCGTTATGGAATTGCCTCCTTACAGGGTTCCAATGGTGAAGAGCCTGATAATTCACATGTGGGACCGCAGCAAGATGTTTCTAAAAAAGATGGGCGGTGTGATACTTATTGGGTCTGTTGTTATCTGGATACTTTCAGTATTTCCCCGAGACATACAATATTCACGCGATTATGTTGCTGAAATCAATAGTGTCAGATCATTATATGATACCGAGATTGCAACCGCCGATATTACAGAAAGGCCATATATCCATAAGAAACAGGATGCTGCTATAGCAGAGCTTGAAACGGCCCGTAAATCAGAAGAGGTGGAAAAGTCCTATATGGGTCGTATCGGGAAAATTCTCGCTCCTGTATTTGCTCCTTTAGGTATAGACTGGCGAGGCAGTGTAGCCCTGCTTACCGGTTTTGTCGCTAAGGAGATCGTAGTAAGTACCATGGGAATACTTTATCTTGCTGGAGATGAGGGATCAGGCTCTCTTAAGAACGCCCTGTTGTCATCTGACATGACACCGCTTTCGGCTTTGGCAATGATGGTCTTTGTCCTTCTATATCTGCCATGTATTGCAACAGTAGCAACGATCAAGCAGGAGACAAATTCCTATAAATGGACTTTATTCAGCATTACATATACCACATTGCTTGCATGGGTTGCGGCTTTTTGTGTCTATCAAGGCGGAAAGATAATAGGATTCAGTTAAGCATTCACAGGGTAACGCATTCGCATTGTTGTCGAGTACCTGAAGTACATGAAGTACTTAGGCGTGGCCTACCGCCTTTCATATGCAACACACTGTAAATGCTTACAGTTTGGTGAATTGTGGTAAAATAGGCGTGGTAATCCCTTGAACGGTTACGGATTTAGTCAATGACATGCGAGTAGCCACGGACATTGGAGGCACTTTCACGGATGTAGTTACGCTTGAAGGCAAGCAAATACGGGGATGGAAGGTCCTTTCCACCAAGGAAAGTCCTGACCGGGCTGTCACTGAAATTATCAGGGGCCTTGCGAATTTTTCATATTTTTCACATGGCAGTACTGTGGCCACTAACGCACTATTGGAAAGAAAGGGCGCGAAAGTTGCCTTTATCACTACCAAGGGGTTTAAGGACCTTCTTTTAATAGCACGACAGAGAAGACCCAGGCTCTACGATTTTGATTGTTCCAGGACAACCCCTGTGACAGACCGCAACTTATGTTTTGAAGTTGCCGAGCGTCTTGCCTCTGATGGTACTGTTATTTTGCCCTTGTCTTTAAATGATACTTTTGCGCTGGCGGATCATGTTGTGAAATCAGGCGCAGAGGCCGTGGCAATTTGTCTCCTGTTTTCGTACAAAAATCCCACCCACGAAATTCTCCTTGAAAAGGCCTTCAAAAGGCGTGGCATGCCGGTATCTAGGTCTTCAAAGATCATCCCTGAATTCAGAGAATTTGAAAGGGCATCGACCACTGCCATAAACGCCTTTGTTCAACCCGTTGTGCAATCATACTTGAAGGAAATTCATAAAGCTGTAAGAAAAGCTGGAGGACCTCCGGATTACAATATTATGAAATCTACAGGTGGTGTGGCTGCTTCAGGCGAAATCCATCCAGTTGAAATTCTGCTTTCCGGTCCGGCCGGAGGCGTGTCCGGCGGGCTTCTTCTGGCCGAACTTACAGGAAGAAAAAACCTGATTACCTTTGATATGGGAGGCACAAGCGCCGATTTTTCGGCCATCGTCGATAATACCCCCTTGTGGACGGATGAAGGAGAAATAGACGGTCTTCCGATAAGTATTCCCACGCTAGATATTACCACCATTGGCGCGGGTGGCGGGTCAATAGCGTGGATGGACAGTGGAGGAGCTCTGCGCGTAGGTCCTCAAAGTGCCGGTTCTGAACCCGGGCCGGCCTGCTATGACATGGGTGGAATCATGCCTACTGTAACAGATGCCAACCTTCTTTCCGGATTTCTACACCGCGAGTCCTTTGCAGGAACTGGAATTATTCTAAATCCATACAGGGCCAGTCAGGCATTTTCCTCTCTTGCCATATCATCAGGTCTCAATGTTGAGGAGACGCTGCTTGGTACACGTTCTATAGTTAACGCCAATATGTTACGAGGTATTCGAAGGGCTACCGAGGGAAAGGGCGTTGATCTGAGAGACTGTACCCTTCTGGCATTTGGTGGTGCAGGGCCCCTTCATGCAGCCGAACTTGCGAAAGAGCTTGGCATAAAAGAAGTCCTTGTTCCCCCATTGGCCGGCATGTTTTCAGCTCTGGGGATTTTGCTCTCTTCTGTCCGGCTTGATTTTGGGAAAACTGTTTCCGCTGAATGGCATACCGGAACCGAGCAGGTCGTAGGTCGTATTTTACAAGGTTTTATTAAGAGATCTGAAGTTTCCTGGAAAAATTTCATGCGGTCATCCGCATTAAGGCGGTCACAAACGAATTAATCATCGATTTACCTGGTCGTGGGCAAAGTATTGTA
>CAZPDU010000140.1:0-4049 GCA_964585405.1 uncultured Thermodesulfobacteriaceae bacterium
TGTCAATGGCATGGACCTTAAAATCCCCATCGGGTGATACATTGACTGTAACAGTGCCGGGAGTGAGGGTGATCGAATTGGCAAAGGTGACCAAAGCCAGGTCGTCCTCCAGCTTGCTTCGGAATTTAACAATTCTAGGATCTATCAAGTCCATCATCCTTGGATGAAAGACAAGATATGTAATATGAAGATTTGCTTTGAAGATCTCCTTCATCAGCCACAGTAAATAGGGGACCCATCGGACCAACATAATTAAAAGGCCTCTCATGGTGGGACGCAACAGGTCGGCTGAAAGGTAGGCCACGATGGCGCACGAAAAAATACCAAGACTGAGATGGAAAAAGTCAAATTTGCCTGAAAGGACGACCCAGACGCCGAACATGATAAAGAATGTGATCACATGAGGGCCAAAACTCTTTCGGTGCACTGAATCTTGATAAGAATTTTCTATTTTCTTGGTATTATGAACATGACCCAGTTCTTCTTTCTCTTGTTTGTCCAATAGACGCCCCTTTTTTTAATCGGTTTGCTATTTTGGAAAACAGGTAAGACACTTTGACTATTTAATTAGCAATAGATATGCCAGCGCTTAATTTCTTGTAGCAATAGGTTTTAACAGACTAATTTTACAATTTTTATTCTAATTTCTTCTGAGAAAAAAACAGACTAGGCAGGTTCAAAGGTGGCAAAATAATGCCGTATAATTAAAGAAAAGATTATTTAGGCATTTTTTTGCCAATTATTCACTTTAACACAAGTTAATATAGATTGATTTGAGGAAATTGAAGAAAGCAGCAGATGATGGGGTATCTTTAGCTGAATCAGACCAAAGATAGCGGAAGCCGCACAGTGAATTTGGTTCCGACTCCAGCCTTGCTGTAAAGGCTGATAGTTCCACCCAACTTCTTTACTATATTCTGGCTAATTGAGAGGCCAAGGCCTGTACCCTTCCCTGGATCTTTGGTGGAAAAAAACAGTTGAAAGATCTTTTCCTGGTTTTCCTCAGGGATCCCGGTACCATTATCTTCAAAAATTATATCCACCTGTGAATCGCTTGTAATGGTCTTTATCCGTATACACCCCTTTTTTTCTGCCTTACTTCGAATAGCATGAATGGCATTAGTGATGAAATTTACAAAGACTTGTTCCAACAACTTTGGATCAGATTTCATAAATAATGGACCCGGCATAAACTGAGTATCGATTTCTATGGATGTGTGTTTGAGTTCGGGTTTGAGAAAACTAATACTGTCTCTGATCACCTCATGTATATCAAATTCGGTTAATGCCGGGGTTGAACCACGAGCGAAATCCAATAATTCATGGGTTATGTTGCGACAACGTTTGGTCTGGTGACTGATTTCTTTAGTAGCCTTTTCCAATTCTTCCCGATCCTCTGGAGTTAGATCTTTAGCGTCGCTGATTACCACATTGGCCCATCCCGCAGCTTCTCCGATAATCGCCAGAGGGTTATTGATTTCGTGGGCAATCCCGGCTGCTATCCTTCCAATTTCCGCCAGTCTATCGATTCTTACCAGGTCTTCCTGGATTTTTTTCCACAGCGTGATGTCTCTGCACACTCCAACCTTGCCGACACTTTGGCCTTCTCTGTTTATCAAGTTTATAAGGGAAACATTGAAAAAAATCGTGCCTCCGTCCTTGTGTCGAAAGGGGATATCCAACTGCACTGAGGGGGCATCCTCCCCGGAAAAGTTAAAAAATTCCTCAAATGATGCGGGGTCTTCAGCTAAATCCTTTATGTAGGTACCTATTAATTCTTCAAAGGAGTAACCCAGCAACTTTTCACCGCCCTTGCTAAAAGAAATCAGCATTCCGCCGACTTCTGTAGCAAAGATCATATCCTCTGAATTCTGTAAAATACACTGAAGATAGCCCCTGGTCTGATGTAACTCAATCTTATAACCGGCCAGTTCTTGCTTGGCCTTTTTCAGCTCGATCTTCAGAGAGTTATTCGAATCCATAGATTTTGCGCAACTCCGCAATGGCCTTTTTCATACCACGCGCCCCCATCCCTTGGTGGTGAAGTTCTTCGAGTTGCTTTTGGAATTTTGCTTCCTGTAACGTCATTTTTTTCTCATAGGCCTTATTAATGACCGCCACAAGATTGTCATAGTCAACAGGTTTTAGCAAATACTGAAATGCTGCCTCATGGCCACTCTCCAAAGCGCTTTCTATGGAACCGTGGCCGGTCAATACGATACATTGCAGAAATGGCTGGATCTCTCTAAGCCTTGCTTGCGTCTCCACCCCGTCTATACCTGGCATCTTCAAGTCAACTACCGCGACATCAAAATGCTCTTGTTTTGCCGCCTCGATAGCCTCCTCGCCTGAGAAGGCGGCCTTTACTGTGTGGCCCTGTCTAAGAAGGCGCTTTGACAGGTATTCAAGCAAAGTCTCTTCATCGTCTACCAATAAAATTCGAATAACTCGAATGGTTGGTTGATCATTCATAGATCGCTCCTTGAAATTAGTTACAAGTCTTAGTTAAATTCAATCAAAATCTATATCTATTCGAAAACCTTAACTAAAAATTAGTTAGTATTTTCTCATAGTATTGTCAAGGGAATTCAAAAAGCCAACGCTCCTATTTTAGCGCAGGACTATGGATAGGCCGTTTTACGAAAAGCTGTTTATCGTTGTGGATTAATCATGGTAATGGATGCCGATTTGCTATACTGATTCGTTTTTCATGTTCGGCCTTTCTGCCATAGGCTTGATTTATTTTTGCGATCAGGTCTTCTGTATCACAGGGCTTACTCAAATAATCATAGGCACCTAGCTTCATTCCTTCTATCCCTGATTCTCTGTATGCATGGCCCGTTAGCATAATTACCTCGGTAAGTGGCTTTATCTTTTTTATTTCCCAGAGGGTCTCGATTCCGTCCATACCAGGCATAAGAACATCCAGTATGACTACGTCGAAATCGTTATTTATCATCATTTCGAGAGCATTTTCACCACTTAAGCAAATTTTTACATCATACTGATAGTTTATCAATCGCTTTGAGAGAAATTCTAAAAACATTTCTTCATCATCTACTAACAAAAGCCTGAGTTTCATTATTAATCCTATGTTAGAAATCTGTTCCTATTTGTTAAACTTATAACTTAGCTAAGCCCTTTTCTCCTGTCTTCTTGAACTCGATACGATAATCACTCATCTTTTGCCGAAGAGTGCGAGGTTTGATTTCCAGAAGTTCGGCGGCTCTTGCCCGCTGTCCCTTTGTTATTTCTAAAGCCCTCAAAATGAGGGTTTTTTCCAGCCGTTGGCGGGCCTTTCGCAATGGCTCAATCGGACCATGAGCTGCAAAATCGAAAGATGATGCGCCCGACTTATGTGTTTCTTGATCGAGATTTTCTCCATGGTTAACGACTGCTATGTCCATAATATCTTCTGGAAAATCATTAACAGTGATTAGCGGTCCTTGGGCCATTAGAAACATTCTTTCCATTATATTTTTAAGATGTCTGATATTTCCTGGCCAATCATAAGACATCAAATATTCCATGGCATCAGAAGAAATAGATATCTTGGGTTTTTTATATAATTTGGCAAATCTTTCCAGAAAATTATTTACCAAATGAGGAATTGCTTCCTTCCGTTTCCTTAAGGGAAAAAGATTAATGGGGATTACCTTCAGTCGATAGTATAGATCCTTTCTAAAGCGGCCTGCCTTGACTTCATTTGCCAGATCCTTGTTGGTTGCAACGATAATACGAACATTCACCCTGATAGGGGTCTCGCCTCCGATCCGACAAAAACAGCCGTCTTCTAATACGCGTAGAAAATTTACCTGATTAGGTGGCGAAATCTCTGAGACCTCATCTAAAAAGAGAGTCCCGTTATCGGCTTGCTCAAATCTCCCTTTGGTTTGCCTGAAGGCACCTGTAAAGGCTCCCTTTTCATGGCCGAATAGTTTACTTTCAAACAGTTCACCGGAAAGGGTGCCGCAGTTAACTGGCACAATAGGTCTGTCCCTCCGATCGCTTTTTTGATGAATAATACGGGCTACAAGTTCCTTACCGGT
>CAZPDU010000141.1:0-12285 GCA_964585405.1 uncultured Thermodesulfobacteriaceae bacterium
CAAGGGTTTGATTTGTTATTTGGGGTACTGGCAGCTTGGCATTAACGGGAAGGAATTGGCCCGGTATTTCGGTATGTCCCGACCTTCAGTCTCTCAGGCCGTCAAGAGAGGTGAAAAATTTGCAAAAGATAATGATATTAAGTTACTAAACTAACTCCGTCCCGTCCCCGCAACTCCGTCCCCGCGTCCCCGTCCTCCCAATATGTCCCGGTCTTCGTCTTGCATAACATCAAGGGAAGTGAAAAGATTACAAAGAAGAATGGTATTAAGCTATTAAATAAACTGACTCCGTCTGTGCCCCGTCCTTTCTGTCCCATCCCAAAAACGGCGATTACAACGATAACAATATTCAGAAAGGTATCTCAGTTCAAGTGTCTTTTGCTTACACTATGATAATTACCAAGAATGAATCTCTTGGCATTCGAAATCAAAATGTGAACCCATGTCAACGTCTTTGGAGAATAAAAGATTTTATGAGTATATCCTTCCCTGATCAGGTTGTTATATACCCTAAAGCCATCTGCCTTCATCTTGTTGGCCTTTTCTACGGACTTCTATGGGATAGGATGCTGGCTTGAGAATGATCACTTACAGCATCCAGCTGGGCAAATTGAGGTATTCCTTAATCGATGACGGAAACACTTACAAAAACCTTTGCCTTTTCCCGTTTCTCTGCCGCGTTTACCGCCAGGGCCTTCGACAAAGGCATCATCTATTTCAATCAGACCACAATATCATATAACTGGAGTCCCTTCTGATCCTGGTTTCTTGGATCTTTTGAAGACTCATTGATTCACAATATGCCATAATAACATCTAACTAATTGATAATACAAATAAAATAAACTATTTCTAGCCAAGAATCAATCAATAATGCCACATTACTGAGCTAACTCAGTAGGCAAAATTTGCTAATGCCGTTTCATTCCAAATCGCAAAAAACGATTTTCCTGGCACTGTAATTTGTGTTGTAGGAGTCCAATTCATGCCTTTTATGCTTCGAGATGGACCCAAATATCATCTGATTTCTTGACAGCAAAATCCCAATTTGATACACAATTTTTATATCATAGGAATTGTTAGAAATGGAGCCTTAGGAGATTTTGTTTCCTCAATTCAGCGGTTCCTGATTAACCTGCTTTTCAATACCTAGAAGCGATTTCCTATCACTATCACCCGCTGAAATCAAAAATGCTCTGGCTTGATTTATTGAGAAGTTACGTTTTTGTAGCGATTGAGACTTTTTACGAGTCCATCAAAAATTGTTGATTTTGGGATTGCAGTTATTTTGCGGTATTGTAAATCGCAAATAAAGGGACAGGGTCGCACTGACTCTATTGCATCATGCATCGCTTCAACCAAGGGTTCAGGGAACTGAAAAGAAGGGAGGAAATCATGAAAAGGTTTGACTTTCTATTTGTTTCTTGGGTTAGCGTAATCGTACTTCTGACCGCATCTACCAACTCTTTTGCGGTAGTTGATCGGGTTGAACATGTAACATCAGGAACCGCCGCCTCCGCCGTGGTTCAATATGTGGTGAAAAGTCGCAGCACCGGCGGAGTCATCGGAGCTTGCAGCGGCGGATTGATTTCGCCCAGTTGGGCGCTGATGATCGCCCATTGCATCGACCGTTATAGCGATCGCAGAGATATCAATGATCGAGATGTTTATCTGCCGGTGGAAACGGATGATTTAGGCGAAAATACCGACCCCTACGTGGTTATCACTGATCCGTATGCGCCGGATCCAGCAGCGGGAGACATCGAAATAAAGGTCGACCGGGTTGTGCGCGTGGATGGGGATCAAAACAGCCCCATGACCAATTCCCTTGCCTTGGTCCACCTGGAGCAACCAGTGCCTCTCTGGGTCGAAACGCTGCCTCTTTATCGGGGTAATGTTCCGGATTCTGCCGTACGTTTGGAGCTGTGGGGCTATGGCGGTTGGAGAGGACGCTCACTCGGTTTTGTCAATGTTGCCAGTGCATGGTGGCAGGCCGCGGACAAATTCTGGGCCCTTGGGCTGAATCCCGTTCCAAGCAGTATCGAAGGCGGCGATTCCGGCGGACCGATTCTGATAGCCAACAACGGCCGCAAAGAACTTGCCGCTGTAAACTGGGGGAATCATGGCGGAGCGGCAGGAGACGCAGCCGCGGCATTTGATATAAGCAATGGGAATACCAATCCAGTGAGTCATCTTATCGACCGCCTCGTCCATGAACCGATGGGGCATGGCGCCAAGATCCTGGATGTGGAAGGGGATGGAATGAACGAAATCGTGCTCTACGACTCTCATTCCGGGGAATTGCGTCTGCTGGGAATCGGAGATTATACTCGCTTTAACGTCCGTTTGACCGAACAATTGCCACCAAAATATCAATTCGTCGAAGTAGGTGATTTTGACGGCAACGGCCGGGTCAATGAACTCGTTCTCTATAGAGGCGACACCGGAGAACTGCGGGCCTATAAATTTATTTATACCGGCGGCGACTACTATCTTGCTCCCTGGCGGCGGTATACACCTTATATGAATCCATTGATTCCATGCAGCGTTGCACCGCTCAGCCCCGCTGCGACCACCTCTGGAAACTATGACAACAACAGAAACACAACGGAACTGGCCATTATCGACAAAAAAAATCATGTCGTCCATGTGGTCAATGTGGACACGGGTGAATATCTTGGTTTTACGCAAGATCCATACTCCATTCTCGGCCTTGGGCAAATTTTTGCCTCTGGCGAATTCGGGGCCGGAGGCGGCAAGGATTCACTCGCCGTTGCCGTTTATCTTCCCAGTCAAAGGATGAGCGGGGTTGTCTTTGCTGATCCTACCGTAACCGCCACCGGCAAGGTGGTTTTTGCCTGGAAGATGCATATTCTTTTGAGTCTTGGGCGCATTGCTCAAATGGTGACCGGGAATTATGACGATACAGGCAATGATGATCTGTTTTTTTACCGTGCCGACAATTTACGGCCCAATACGGTTTTTGCCGAAGTTTACACCGACGTCATCAGCAGTCCCTCCCGGCTTATGGTGCAAACATTGAGTGGACCCTTTAACATGATTGCCCCCGGTAATTTCGACGGTGATGATTACGACGAAATTGCCATGTGGCAACGGGCTGCCAATACAACGCAACAGGGTATGTCTGTTTACAGCATTGACGGAAGCAGCAACTTCATTAGGCTTTCAGGGCGTGTATGGAATTGGCAAAACCGCTGGTGGACGGCTATGCAGTAAAAATAAATGAGAAACTATGGCACCCAGCCGTATGAAAAACGGCTGGCGTCCCTGGAAGAAATACGAAGAGAATACCACGGGGGATCAGATGATATTGAACAAGGACTTCAAAGAGTTTATCGCATCGTTAAACGATAACCGGAGCCTTTCAAGGTCATCCCCGTTATACCAAGGACATGGACATTTGGCTTGATCCGACCTTGAAAAACGCCGAGCAGGTCGTAAAGGCGCTTCATCAATTCGGGTTCGGCGCTCTGGAACTGACGCGGAAGATTTTCTGACGCCCTTCCAAGTGATTCAACTCGGATATCCGCCGAACCGGATAGACCTGCTCACATCTCTCAAATGCGTTGATTTTAAATCCTGTTATCAGACAAGAACCACCGTCTTCGTTGATGGGGTGAGCGTGAATTTCATTGATCTTAACAACCTGAAAAAGAACAAGCAGGTCACAGGCAGACACCAGGATCTGGCTGATCTGGAAAATTTGAAGTGAGGATTAACGGTCTCGATATAACAGACCACCAAATACACGAAAAACAAAAAACCATCGGTCTCGTTTGGGTATTTCGGGAATTTACGGGACATTCTTTGTTTCCCCTGCTAGGCTGAACAATTTCTTTTTTAAAACAGATAGTTTAATATTTCAGTGCCCATAAGGCACGGTCTCACTTTTGGGCCTGCCGCGGCTCATGCAAACTGCCTTTGAGCTTTTCCCCATAATAATCTGCTTGTGATATATTTGTATTCGGGCATTTTGCTGATAGGATGTTTTCGGTTGATATACATTGGGTATACAATGCATGCGGAAAAAAATCCGTAAGATTAGATTTATGGCCTGAGGGATTAGTAATATTCAAATGAAGTCCTATTTGAATAACTTCTGTGTTGTCCTTCACGAACCCCGCTATCCGGAAAATATCGGGGCTGCTGCCAGGTGCTGTCGCAATATGGGTATTCCCCAGCTGATCCTTGTCCGACCGTGTCGGCTTGATTCGGAGAAGATGCTTAAGATGGCCACACATGAAGCGGCGGACCTTATAGAAACAATGCTCGTTTTTGACGATCTTGAGAAGGCCCTGGGCCCCTTTCAGCATGTTGCCGGCACCACGGCCCGGACCGGACGGCAACGCTTACCTACTCATACCCCGCATGATATGGCAAAAAAGCTGATTGAACTGGGCCCTGAAAATCGCATTGCCCTTCTGTTCGGTCCTGAAAATCGCGGCCTCACAAATTCCCAGTTACGACTGTGTCAGTCCCTTGTTAATATACCCACCACAACTTTTTCATCTATCAATTTGGCCCAAAGTGTTATGATATTGTGTTATGAACTGTTCATGGCCGGGGGCCATGGGAAAAAGGTCTATCCACAGCTCGCTACTACAAGGGAACTGGAGGGTATGTATAAACATTTGAAAAAGGCCTTCACGGCGGTTGAATTGACTAATCCTCAAAATCCGGAATACTGGATAGACCATACGAGACGACTATTGGGAAGGCAGGAACTCAGAGCAAGGGAGGTGAAAATAATACGAAGTTTCTGCCAACAGATATTAAGGGTCATTGAGGACAAGAAATTTTCAGACAATGATTTTGTTTAGAACACCCTATTCGCTGCTTTGCTTATATTTTGCAATCACTGAGACGTATGATACGTACGTTTCATTCCCGGAAAATTTTGCGCCCTGCATCCATGGTTTTTTGAGCGGTATCAAGTTCCATGCATTTCGCAGTGTAATATGCACTAAACAATGAGAACAGACGCTGTAGTTCCTCCTAAAAAATTTAAAGGGACTATCCTGGTATTTCTCTTGTGGTCAATCTTTTCGGCCTTGCTGCATGCCGAGGAACATAACGCGGATGTAGCGGTGATAGTTTCTTCGCAGATCAGACCTTATGTAATGGCACTTGAAGGACTTCGTTCCAGTCTCCAGCAGCCGTTAAAGATATATTATCTGAATTTAAACCCAGAACTCATACGACATAATTTAAGTCAGGAACGATATGACCTTCTGATTGCTATAGGACCGGAGGCATCTGTACTTGCTTGGTCAACTTTAAATCCAGACGACAAAAAGATTGCCCTTATGGTCCTTGATCAACAGAAACTGCTTGAGGATCCCGAACCATGCGGGGTCGATCTGAGGATACCCATTAAGGAACAGATAAAACTGATAAAGGAAAGGCTGGGTGACAGAAGAAAAATTGGAATACTTTACAACCCGGCGGAAAACAGGGAATGGGTGGAGAAAGCGCAAAAACATGGCTCTGATCTCGGGGTCAGTGTCATACCTTTGCCTGTTCACAGCAGACACGAGATTACAAAGGTCCTTTCTTCGGCATATCAAAAGATTGACACGTTATTTTTTATTCCCGATTCGACGGTAATTTCAATGGCATTACTGTCACATCTGGTAAAAGACGCCCTGCTCCATGGAATTGCTGTTGTGGGCTATAACCATTTCTTCATGGAGATAGGTGCGGTCCTGGCCTTTAACATAGACTATGAAAAAGTGGGAATTTTAGGTGCCGAAATGGCAAGAGATGTCCTGTCCGGTTCTGAATGTAGTCTCAGCCCGCCTCCATTCGAGTTAGAATGGAGTGAAAAGGTATGGAAGAAGATTACTGATTACTCAGGCAGTGTCTTATCCGGGTCTTCGGGAGATTTACCATGAGGGCCTTAACCTTTCAGAAGAGGTTGTTATTAGGGGTATTACTCTTACTTGCCATAACGACTATTACCCTGGGCATGGTTGGTACTCACCTGGGTGAAACGTTTTTGCGTATTCGGTTTGAAGACCGAATGGCCTTTCTGGCCAGATATCTGGCCCTCAACTCTGAACTGGGTGTGCTCATTGGTGATCAAAAGATGCTTGAGCGTCTGGCAAATAACCTCCTGTCGGAGAAAGACGTTGTTCAGGTCCTTATAGAAGATGAAGACGGCAGAATTTTGGTAAACGTGGAATCCGGTGTTCAAACAGATTCGAAAGAGGTGGTTGCCCAAATAAGGCTAAGACAGCAGGAGGAAAACGAGGCCTTTTGGGGTTCTTCAGCACAGGATCAGGTACTGGGTAAGGTGCATGTAGTCTATACTGCCTCAGGAATTGATGAACTGCTGGATAAACTCAGGACGAGATATGCTGTTGCTGTTATTGGGCTTGCGGCCATTGGATTACTGGCATTTTCCTTCTTCAGCCGTTCACTGGTCGCACCCCTGAAAGAACTTGTTAAGGCCTCAAGAATAGTGGCCAGAGGGGATCTGAACGCTCGTGTCAAGCCGGGCTCTTTACCGGAGACCAACGAACTTGCCGAGGCATTTAACCACATGCTGGCATCCTTGGACGAGAGCCGTAGGAGTCTTGAACAGACATATCAGGAGATGATTCAGCAGAAGGCCCTGGCTGAGGTAGGCCATTTTGCCCTTACAGTGGCCCATGAGGTCAAAAATCCCCTGGGGATCATTAAAGGCGCTTTGGATATACTGAAAAAAGAGGACATTGATCACGAAGTTAAATCGACCATGATCGAATATGTCGATGATGAAATAAGGAGATTAAATCGACTTATTCAGGATTTTTTAGATTTTTCCAGACCCCGTAAACCCGTATTTGAAAAGGTTGAGCTGAATTCCCTGATGAAAGAGCTGCTGCAGCGTCTGAGGCTGGAATGGGAAGAAAAGGGGGTTTATATTGATACTGATGTTTCCGAAGAAAAATGCCTGTCACAGGCAGATCCGGATATGCTTTCCCAGGCCCTGCTGAATGTTATTAAAAATGCATGTGAAGCATGTGACGGTGACGGGCGTGTATCAGTAAAAAGCAGCATATCTCATTATAACTGGATTACCCAGATAGCAGATACCGGTGAGGGTATGGATAAGGAGACGCAGGAAAAGGCGCTTGAACCTTTTTATACCACCAAGGCCCAGGGCACTGGTCTGGGGCTGGCCTATGCCGCCAGAGTCATCGAGATCCACGGAGGTGAAATCAGTTTTCGTGAAAATCATCCCAAGGGTACGATCTTTGAGATACGGCTTGAGTGCGGAGGGAAATAACTATCCCGTGGTTCGGTGATTCTAAGAAGGAGATGCTGAGGGAATTATGGCTTCAATATTGATAGTTGATGATGAATCCAAAATGCGACACATTCTGAAGATTATGCTGGGTCTTGAAGGGCATAGCGTAGAAGAGGCTCAAGACGGTGAAACAGCTCTGGCAATGGTCAGAGACAGGCCCTATGATCTGGTTATTTCAGATATACGGATGCCGGGAATGGATGGGCTCGCTTTGCTCGATCATATACAGTCGATGGATGTACCCTGTCCTGTAATCGTTATTACTGCCTATGCAACTATTGACTCCGCTGTCAAGGCTATGAAGAAAGGGGCCGTGGATTATATTACCAAACCCTTTGAAGAGTTAAACATAATACTGGCAGTGGAGAAGGCCCTGGGAGTATCCAGAATCCTGACGGAGAACAGAGAACTCAAGGAGGAACTGAACAGGTCTATAGGAGATGCAGACCTTGTATGTGTATCCAGGGCCATGAAACATCTTTTGGAAACGGCTCAGAAAGTAGCTGCAAAGGCGGATACAACCGTCCTCATCACAGGCGAATCCGGCACAGGTAAAGAGATAGTAGCGAGATTCATTCACCAAAACAGCCCCAGGGCAAAAGGGCGTTTTGTAACGGTCAACTGTGCAGCAATAACGGCAAATTTGGTAGAAAGTATTTTGTTCGGTCATGAAAAAGGCGCCTTCACCGGGGCAGACAGGCGCAAACAGGGGTTTTTCGAGTATGCAAGCGGCGGAAGCCTGTTCCTGGACGAGATTGGAGATCTTCCCTTGGAGGCCCAGGCAAAGCTTCTAAGGGCACTTCAGGAAAAGATCGTTCAACGTATTGGCGGAAATGAGTCCATCGAAGTGGATGTCAGGGTGATTTGTGCTACAAATCAGGACCTTGAATCCTTGGTTAAACAGGGAGAATTCAGGTCGGATCTGTTTTACAGGATTGACGTCTTTCCACTGCACATTCCCCCATTAAGAGAAAGAACAGAGGCCGTAGTGCCACTGGCGGAGCATTTCATACGCAAATTCAGAGAACGACCCTCAGGAGAAAATCTCCTGACCCAGGGAGCCAAGAGAGTCCTTATGGACCATGTCTGGCCCGGAAATGTGAGAGAGTTGGCAAATGCCGTGGAGAGGGCGGTTATCCTGGCCGGAGAAGAACCTGTAACTACAGAACACCTGTCTTTTTTGAGGACTGGCAAGGTACAGACCGGAACCGCGGAAGCCTTGAAGCTCCCTCCATACGGTCTGGCTATTGAAAAACTGGAACGTGATCTTATACAACAGGCAATGGAAATGACCAACAACAATCAGAGTGCCGCTGCAAGACTATTAGGCCTTACCCGTTCAAAGCTGAGGACCAGGGTAAAGCAACTGGAGGCATACAGTTGACAACTGACCACCGGATTCACTCCATATATCAAAACATGCCTACCTTTATGCTGCAGGTCATTGTCATAATATCGTTTCTCCTGGCCCAAGCTCGAAGTTCAAGGGCCATAGATACATCTCTTCTGTTTGTAGGTGAAGACCTGTCAGTGCTTACTATCGCATCAAGAAGGGCGGAGCCTATAGAAAAGGCGCCTGCCGTGGCTGAGATAATCACAAAGGAGGACCTCGAGCGCAGCGGGGTCCGAACCCTTGGAGAGGCCCTGTCCATGCTGCCTGGCTTTTACATGTCTTTCAAGGAATGGGGTACTCAGCCCTATCTCAGGGGGGTATCAAACAGTATCCTTTTTCTTTATGACTCGGTCCCTTTGACATCAGACAATACAAAGACCATCAATCCCCTGGATGAAGAACTTTCCCTTTACCATATAGAACGTATAGAGGTAATACGCGGGCCCGGTTCAGTATTGTGGGGTCCTGATGCCTTTGCAGGAATAGTAAACATTGTTCCCAGGCAGGGCAGAGACGTAGACGGAATAGAATTAAATACAGGCCTGGGAACTCCAGATCATGAGGCGGATTTCAATATAAATTGGGGGAAAAATGCAGGGCCCTGGGAGGCATTTCTGTCAATCAGTGCGACAAGGCTTAAGCCAATGCAGAACAAATATAATGTAGCAAAGTTCGTAGAAGATAAATTCAGTTCTGCAAGAGTGGATGACTCCAAATACCTGGAGGCGGTATTGAATTTTTCATGGCAGGACTGGCTTCGCGTATCAGGCAGGTGGTCTGATGCAGAGCGCTCTTATGTCTTACAGGAGCCTGAAACCGATCTGAGTTGGGCCGGGAAAAGGGAGTCACCATTCAGGTTTGTGCGTCTGGAAATGGAGAAATCTTTAAGTCATTCAGATCTCAGATTCAATGCCTATTACAACGAACTGGACTACAAGGAAGAAGAGATCGACTTATCCTGGACACCTAAAAGCCATGTATCATTCGGAGAAATCCTGTATGACAGGGAACTGCTGGATACAAAAGCTCTTTTCACCTTAGGGGCGTCCTATAGATACAACAAAATTACCGATTCCATAGTAAGAAAAGATCCTATTTCCGTTGAGCCTGAGAATACGCTTTTTACACCGCTAATAGAAAAAGAAGATTTCAATACGTCACTTTGGTCAATTTTTGGCCAGTTTCGGCATCGCTGGGACCATCTTGATGCCTGGCTGGGTCTCAGACTGGACAACCACAGCCAGTATAATCAGACTATAAGCCATAACATAGGAATCAATTGGTTTCCAAGACCTTCATGGTACCTTAAGCTGCTGTATGGCACTGCCTATCGGACACCATATAATCAGGAACTGGTGGGCAGGAAAGGCCTTGATCCGGAACAGATACAAAATCTCAGCATGAACTTTAATTGGTCTCCACACACATCATTTTCCTTTTCAGCCACTATGTTCTGGAATGAAATCCGTCGTCATATTCAGGAAGAACCCTATGGCGGTTTTTCAAAACCAGGATCTGAGGACATATATGGAGGCGAACTCGATATCTCGTGGCAGGTATCCCCCAGCCTGCGCTTTTGGGCCAATACAACATTATTGTCCCAGAACGGGGATAAAGAAAAATACAGGGTTCTTGACTTTGTCTTTATAAAACCAGATGGTACAAAAGAAGAGTTCTATTCTTCGTGGGAAACACCTTTTGATACAGGGCCGGAAAATCTGTTCAATATCGGGCTCCTTTGGAGTCCTGTGGATCGATTGGATTTTTTTGCCCGCCTGCAATATGCGGATTCCATAATATCTTATTATAAAGAGGGTGAGCTACGTTATTCTACTGAGCCCCAATGGCTTCTGGATGCTACAATTACCGTCAAAGATGTTTTGATTCAAGACCTTGATATACAATTGGCGCTGAAAAATGTATTCAACGAAAACTACAAAGTACCAGGCACTTACAGCCCGATAGTGGCCGATCCATTTGAGGCCTATCTGGGACTCAAATGGCACTATTGAACCTACCAGTCTACGATTTTTGTGGATTCTTTCCTGAGTACCATGGCGTTATTCATATCCAGACCTGCGGCGTCCTTGTCACCCAGGCGTTCGTAGACCTCCCCTCTCAAGGCGTAAGCAGGAAAATATTCAGGTGAAAGATCAATCGCCTGGGTCAGGCATTTCAGCGCCTCATTCAATATCTCAGCCTTGAATAAAATAGCACCTTTATGATAGTAAAGCCGGGCATTTTCGGGCTCGCACTCTATTGCGGCGTCTATGTCCCTTATCGCTGCATCATTATCATTTAATCTCATGCATGCTATAGCCCTGGCCTGATATACCTTGGTGCACCGAGGATCCTCATCCAATATCTTGGAAAAGACGGCGATACAACCCTCAAAGTCCTCATCCATAAATTTAAACTGTCCTTCTATAAAACGTTCTTCTAAATCCTGTTTCATTTATACTTCTCCTGTAAGCAGATGTTACCATTAAACTGGTTTATTTATATTATTTCACGACTTTGCTGCAAAAAACGATACTCCAGATCAGCAAGAACGCGATTAAAACATAAACATTCTGGTATTAAAAAGCACCAAAAAAAAAGCCGGGGAAAAATCCCCGGCTGCAAAATCGATGTCCTTTGTAACTATGAGGCAAAAGCCTTTTCCAAATTGGGAACCATCTGCTTTTTCCGGCTCATTACACCGGGGAGCCAGACAGTCCGGCCTTCAAGTGGTTTACCAAAGGCCTTTTTAACAACATCAATATCATCGGATACGGCCATCAGATCAGTGCCTTCCTGCATGATATCAGTGAGCATCAGAAAGACGCTGTGACGGTTACCTTCGGCCTTGACCTTTTTAATCTCCGCATAGAGGTCATCTCTCATATTGGCCACCAGGTCCAGCGAAATCAACTCCAGTTGGCCGATCCCTACATTGTTGCCGCTCATATCGAAGTCTTTGTAGTCACGGAACACCAGATCCCTCGGAGGAACACCTTCCACTGAACTCTTGGCCTTGGCCATCTCCATACCCCAGTCCATTGGATTATCAATGCCGGCTATCTTTGCAAGGGCCTCAACAGCCTCTTTGTCTTCAGGCGTACAGGTTGCCGACTTAAAGAGCACTGTGTCGCTCAGAATGGCAGACATCATTATGCCGGCCACATTCGGCGGGATTTCTTTTTTGTAGACATCTTTATAAAGTACATGGAGAACAGTACCTGTGCATCCGACCGGCATTATACAGGCAAAGATCGGATTAGGGGTGGTGATATCTCCGATTTTGTGATGATCAACAATTGCCAACAACTCACCCTTGTCGCAGTTGTCAGGTGCTTGCTTGAGATCGCTGTGATCTACCAGCATAAATTTTTCACCTGCCACGTCTGTGCGAAGTTCAGGTACATCAAAACCAAACTTTTTTAGCACCAGTTCTGTTTCAGGATTGAGTTCTCCCTGCCTGCAAGGTACAGCATCTACACCCAGCATCTTCTGCAATTCCGCCCAGGCAATGGCGGCAGTTACAGCATCTGTGTCCGGGCTCTTGTGTCCAAATACATAAACAGCCATTCTAACAT
>CAZPDU010000142.1:0-8453 GCA_964585405.1 uncultured Thermodesulfobacteriaceae bacterium
ACTGCGACGTACGCTAAGTACGCCTCATTCCTCGAAAATTTTGCGCCTTGCATCTGGAGCATTTTGAGCAGAATCCGTTTTTATAATTTAACCACAGCACACAAACAACTCAATCCTTCATTCCCTCAATCATCTGAGCCTATGATGATCCCTCCCCAGGTAGAAGTTCAGCCATGAGGAGGTACTGTCAAGAGCCCAGTCTCTTGGAGGAACCCGGGGACCGGCCAGACTCTCCTGTTTACCGAGGACTCGAAGTCGTTCATATACCCTTACATAAAAACACCTCCGCCTTCCAGGCCAGACCTCGCACCAGCCATCTCTGCTGCCTCCGCAGGGACCATTCAAAAGGGACTTGGGACACTGGGACTGGGGACATAGAAAACCCATTTCTCCTAAAGTACAATCTCCACAGCGACGGCAATCATACAGCCATTCTTTTACCCGGTGTTCAAAAGAGGTAAAGTACCTTTTTGAAGGTGAACCATCAATCCACTCAGCCATCCTCTGCAGGGAATTGAAAAAAGGCCTCTCCGGCTCAAAGGCCAGTCCGTGGAAAAGGCGTCCAAGACCCAAACCCATTGAATCCTTTAGAGAAAGACCAGCGTCTGAAACCGGATTCAGCTCATCACAATTGAGCCCGGTTTCAGGATCTTCCTTGAAATACCAGAAGTTCCATTCCTCTGGAAAAAGAAACTGGTTAACAAAGTGCTTCCATCGTTCGCCTATCTCATTGGCCCGCTCAACGACCCATTTAACGTGAGCATATTTGAGGAAGGGACCGCTGATATGTGCGCCCTCATAGCCAAGACCTTTCAGTATTGACATCAGCCTGGCTGCGCGCTCCAGCCTGGCACCTTCACCCCGATCATTCGACAGGGCCTCCTGTTCCATGCGTTCCAGAAGCCCGCCCGGCAGAACGCACCCTGGAATTTCCCCTCTGCTTATTATTCTGGCCAGTTTTACAGTCGGTATAAATACGGTCCCTAAAAGGGGGACCTTGAGACCTTCTCTGTCCATAAATCGTCTCAGCTCATCGAATCTGCGCACATCAAAACCCATTTGTGTTATCACAAAGCTTGCCCCGGCATGGACTTTACGCTTGAGTTTCAGGTATTGAGGGATAAGCTCGGACTCCAGACGTTTAAAAGGAGAGACCACACAGCCGGCATGAAAGCACATGGGGGCCAGTTGTACACCGCCGAACGGTGCCTTGGAATTAAGGACAAATCCCTGGTTCATATCGGAAATCATGCCCAAAACCTGAACTGAATCCAGATCAAAAACAGGTTTGGCATTTCCCATGAATCCGTATCTGGGATAGTCTCCGGTCAGTACCAACAGGTTTTTAATTCCTGACCGGTCCAGCACAAAGAGCTGGCTTTCAACAAGATTACGGTTTTTGTCCTTGCAGGAAAAGTGTATAATTGAATCGATTCCAAAATCCATTATCTCGGAGCCGAGGGCCCCGGGAGAAAGCGCTGGATGTCCTCCGGCGTTATCTGTTATGGAAAGGGCGCTGATCAAGCCGTCATTCGCCGCCTCTCTGGCAAACCGCAGGATTTCGTCAATGGCCTTGCCCTTTGATGCCCTGGCGGGAACGAGTTCAAAGGTGACTGCAAAGCTGCGGTTCATCCATTTGGCTTCATGTCCTGAATCCATTTGGGCGAGACGCTCGTTCATGACATTTTGCAGCTTTGAGAAAAGAGACTTTGAGGACGATTGGGTGATTGGAAGACTGGGTGATTGAGTAATTTTTTTATCCTATCTCGTTCTTTTTATAAACAATTTTAAATGTTGAATTTTGAATTAAGATATATGTCTTTCAAATTTTTATTTCACAATTCAGCATTCAACATTTCCTCCGCGCAGCTTTCGTTTATCACCTATTCGAATAGTCACACGCTGGTTGTCCAGGTATTCAAGGAGCGGAATCATATATTTTCTGGAAAGGCCCCCGGCAAGATCCCGAAATTCGTTTATGCCAAGATCGCCGTGCTCTCTGATGAAACGAATGACCATGTCTTTAATTTTATCCAGAACGCTATGATGAAAATAAAGATCGTCCTTAAGACGTACCAGAATCCCTTCTCTGACCATCAAATCAAATATATTTTCCGCCGCTTTCTCATGCCCTGTCACACGGCTGAGTGCATCTTCACGAAAAGGAGGCTGAAAATTGGCCTGTTTAAAGATAAGTTCAAGCCTGCTTCGGAGTTCTTTTTCTTCATCTCCCAGAATCACATAGTGGCTGGAAAGCCGGACAATATCCTTTTCCTGTGCAATCTTTCCTGATTTAACAAGATCGGAAAGGAGCATCTGAAACAGCCTCTGATTCGGAGATCTTGCGATTTGGCGGCCTGGAGGCTGGAAGAAAGATCTCGAAACTCCACCTGTGGTGAAAAGGCGGGACTTCAGCTCCTCTTTGGACAGACCCTGGACAAGGGGATTGTCACGGTGAAATGCATTCAGGATATTACATATCTGTTCCTTCAAGTTATTGTAAACCTTATTATGGATGAGTCTCTGCCCCTCCTCCTCAAAACTTATAATTTTCCTGGAACTGAGAAGGGGCTCAAGTTCCCGGTCAAGGCGCTTTCCATAGATACTGCTGCGCATCGCCAGTTCAGACCTTAAAAGACCCCGCACACCTGCGCGCTCAATATGATAATCGATGATATCACCAGGTCCGCCCTTGGCCAGTATATCCAACTCTGTCCAAAGGGCCGGACGGGTCCGCTTACGTTTCCTTGGAACCGGATGGAGAATTTTCCCGCCGCCGATAGTGCGGACAGGCGAATAACTCCTGATAACATAGTGATCCTGTGAGAGGACTGCCACCGGCTCCTTCAGCATTATCTGTATATATGTCTCTGAACCAGGAACAAGCTCATTCCCCTGCATCAGAACCCTTCCCATAACCTCGGCTGTCCCCACATGAAACCGAACCGGACTCCTGTGTCGCAGTGGCCGCCCCGCACTGGCAAGATAGAGAAAGTTCAAGTCAACAAGGTAGCTCGCATGCAAGCTCCCTGGAGTAGCTATAACGTCTCCCCTGTTAACATCCTCGGTATCTATGCCCTGTATATTGAGGGCCGTACGCATCCCCGGATGGGCCTCCTGGGCATTCTTTTCATGGACCTGAATACCCCGAATCCTGGCAGTACGTCCTTTAGGGTAAATAGATATATCGTCTCCCAGTCTTATCTGTCCTGAAATAGAGGTACCGGTGACAACAGTACCAAAGCCCTTTACGCTGAATACCCTGTCGACCGGAAGACGATATGGCCCGAATGGTGCTCTCGGCGTCACCTCCGATGCCATCTTCTCCAGGACATTCAGGAGTTCGTCGAGACCTTCTCCTGTAACTGAAGATACGGCCAGAACAGGCGCATCCTCCAGAAATGTTCCAGAGACAAAATTACCAACGTCATCAATGACCATCTCCAGCCATTCCTGTTCCACCAGGTCCTTCTTGGTCAGGACAACAAGCCCCTTCTTAATTCCAAGGAGTCTGCATATCTCCATATGTTCTGTGGTCTGGGGCATTATCCCTTCGTCAGCAGCAACTACAAGGACAACGAGGTCCATCCCCATGGCCCCGGCCACCATGTTCTTTACAAAACGTTCATGACCCGGGACATCCACCACACCCATCTGCCGGCCTGAAGGGAAAGAAAGCAGGGCAAAACCCAGTTCAATGGTAATTCCCCGCTCCTTTTCCTCTTTCAGCCTATCCGTGTCTGTCCCGGTGAGGGCTTTGACCAGGGCGGTCTTCCCGTGATCAATATGCCCGGCAGTACCGAGTATGATGGTCTTGTCATCCATTAATTATCTCACCTTTGCCCCTGATTCTGCCTGAGTAGCAACAGTGGTCAAGTGAAGACCGTTATCGTCTTTGGCCACCAGCAGCATCCCCTCGGATTGTATCCCCCTGATTTTTACCGGCTTTAGGTTGGCTACGACGATTACTTGTCTTCCGACCAGATCTTCAGGTGAAAAGTGTTCGGCAATACCGGCAACTATAGTTCGTTCTTCCGGACAGCGGACATTGAGCTTAACAAGCTTGTCTGCCTTGAGTACCTTCTCAGCTGCCATTATAGTTGCCACTCTGAGATCTATCTGTTGAAAATCTTCAAAGGAAATCTGTCTTCCCTTATCTTCAGCCACAGGCCCTCTTTTGACTTTCCTGTTGTCCTTTTCCTTACCTGTTTCCAACCTTGGGAACAGCGAGGGTATGCGTGAGATCTTGGTCCCTGGAGTCAGGACTCCCCATCGACGGGCCGCACTCAGATCCAGGTCTTTCTGTGGATCAAGACCCAGGGCCTTCTGCATTTTCCTGGAGGTTGACGGCATCACCGGATATATGAGGACGGAAAAAATGCGGAGAGATTCAAGGAGAGTATATAGGACATTCCCCAGCCGGCCGGCCTCGGCCGGATTTTTAGCTAAAATCCACGGGGCAGAGGTGTCAATCACCTTGTTTGTGAGATTTATTACCTCCCAGACTGCCTGCATGGCCCTGTGCATTGCAAAAGACTCCATGGTCTTTTCCCATTCCGGCACCAGCCTGAGAGAAGCCTCGCGCAATTCTTTCTCCACTCCATCCGTTTCTTGAGATGCCGGGACCTCACCCTCTGCATATTTCAAAACCATAGCCAGGGTACGACTTACAAGATTTCCCAAATCATTGGCGAGGTCAGCGTTGATCCTCAACAAGAATGCGTTTTCACTGAATTTGGCATCCAGGCCAAAGGCCATCTCCTGTATCAGACAGTATCTGGTTGCATCTACACCAAACGACTTAACCAGACCCCGCGGCCGTATAACGTTTCCAAGGCTCTTGGACATTTTCTGATCATGTATCTGCCAGTAGCCGTGGACATGAAGACTTCTATAGGGCTCAAGTCCGATAGCATTAAGCATGGTAGGCCAGTAAATACCGTGTGGCTTCAGGATATCTTTGGCTATCACATGTTCTGCCACCGGCCAGAACTTTGAAAAATTGGGGTCATCCGGGTATCCCAGGCCGGTCAGATAGTTAATCAGGGCATCAAACCAGACATAGGTTACAAATTTATTGTCAAAGGGAAGTGGAACGCCCCACGTGAGACGGCTGACCGGTCTGGAGATACAGAGGTCATCCAGGGGATCCTTTAAAAAAGACAGGACTTCATTCCTGTAACGCTCAGGCGTGATGAACAACGGGTGCTTATTTATATAGTCTATTAACCAGTCCTGATAGCGGCTCATAAGAAAAAAATAATTTTTTTCCTTCAGCCGCACCGGGATAGTATCATGGTCCGGGCACTTTCCGTCCTTCAGTTCCCTCTCCATATAAAAACGTTCACACCCAAAACAGTAAAGCCCCTCATATTCCTTGAAAACAATTTCCCCTCTGTCATAGACATCCTGCAATATGCGCTGAACAGTTGCAATATGTTCCGGTGCTGTAGTGCGAATAAATCTGTCAGGCTCAGTGTCCAGAAGGGACCATGACTCCCTGAACAAAGAGCTTATCCTGTCTGCGTAAGTCTTTGGATCTGTCCCCTGCTTCTCTGCTGCCTGAACAATCTTGTCCCCGTGTTCATCTGTTCCGGTCAGGAAAAAGGTCTCCTCACCGCGAAGTTTATGGAAACGGTTTTGCACATCCGATATCACCGTTGAATAGGCATGCCCCAGATGAGGTTCTGCATTCACGTAATAGATTGGTGTCGTTATGTAGAATTTGTTTTTCATTGAGTAATCTGCTGACAGGTTGGAAATTTCATTTTTCATACATGGACAAATACTGATAAATATGAATTTTCAAATCCATGGATTATAATTATATGTGTGGATACGCAAAAATTCGTATCCTATTTGTTCTTTTTTGCTTTAGACTGCACACTTTTCCCTTTGTTATGCCTATTCTTTCCCTTGGTCCTCCCCTTCGAACTGCCAACATTATCCTGGGAGTCGGTTGATCTTTCCGGCCCCTTTTTCTCTTTTCCCTGCCTGCCTTCAGATCTCTTCTGCTTTGGTGAATTGGCCACAGGTTTATCTGTCTTTATCGGTTTCTGTTTTCTTTTGTCTATGTTTGAAGGTTGAGCCTTCTTGTGCTGCATCGAAAGATGTTGTTCGAGTTCTGAATTTTTGAATTCCAACTGCGTACCGTCAGGGAAGGCCACTGTTACGGTCTGTCGCAGGATGTCCCGGCGCACAACCTTGCCTTGACCGGCCGGGGTGTCGCAAGACTTTCCGATTAGGGGCATGTCCTTGGCTGAATCAAGATATGTCCCGTACTCATAGGTAAGACAGCACAGCAATCTGCCGCAGATCCCGGATATTTTGCTTGGATTCAGGGGCAGGTTCTGTGTTTTGGCCATCTTTATCGACACAGGATCAAAATCGTTGAAAAAACTGGTACAACAGAACTCGCGGCCGCAATTGCCTATGCCTCCTATCATTTTGGTCTCATGTCTTATGCCTATTTGACACATTTCCACTCTTGTCCGCAGGATCTTTACCAGGTCTTTTACCAATTCCCTGAAATCTACTCTGCCCTCTGCAGAATAGTAAAAAATGACCTTGCTTCCATCAAAAAAGCTCTCTACCCTGACCAGTTTCATGGAAAGACCCAGGGCATGAACACGCTCTGCACAGACATCCCTGGCAACCTTTTCCCGATCCAAATTACGATAGTAGAGTTCTATTTCATGGGTACTGGCCAAACGTTCCACCTTTGGAAGAGGGGTCTTCAGGGGCATTTTTATGATTACGGAGCGGCCCATTACCTGGCCCACCTCTATTCCATGGTCTGTAGGCACCACGACCCATTCTGCATCCATTAATGAAATATTACCCGCATTATAGTGGGAAGGGGGCCATTTGGGCCTGAAGCGGACCGCGACAAGTACTATGGATAACTCATCCTTAGACCCTTCTTCACTGTCCGGCACCTTGAGGTCCGGGCTCGATGCATCATATTCGTTATATTGTTTCTCCTCTATTGCCATTTCCATATTTACTTCTTTCATTGTCCGACATGATAACAGATCTTTCAGGGAAAATCCTGAAGACTTTCACCTTTTAGGGTCACTGTTCAAAGTATATATCCTATCCAGTCCTCCTTATCCAGAAAATGAGGACCGATTCCGCCAAAAATTCCCTGCTTATATTTCGGTCCAACATCCATTCCACCTGATCAAGCCACTGGCAATACTCTGTCAAATTCTGACAGGTAAACCGCTGGGAGATCTCACGAAGCTCCTTCTCATAGTCAGGGTTAAAAAGAATCTGAGCACCTGGTTCCTTCTTTTTTTTCGAACCCTGTCCCGAAATCGCTTTAAGCATCATGAGATCCCTGAGAAAAGTGCGGATTATCTGTACAGCAAGCAGGATATCATCCCGCTTACCTGAGATCCGCTTTGACAGGACAAATAGACTCAAAAGCGCTTTCCCCCTGCCTATTTTCAGAAACTCAAACAGGTCTTTTCGCAATTCAAAGACCTTCTGCGCAAGCAGATCTTTGGCCTTTAAGATACTGCCTTCTGAAAAACAGGCCAGAAAATGCGCCGAATCAGGCGGGCAAAGGCCTTCTGCTTTAATGCGCTCCAAAAGCGCTTCCACTGACAGGCCTTCACAGGTTAACACCTGACAACGGGATACGATTGTAGGCAATAGGATCTTGACAGAGGTAGCGGTAAGAATAAAGTGATTCCCGGCAGGGGGTTCTTCAAGTGTCTTCAAAAGGGCATTCGCACCTGGAAGATTTATTTTTTGGGCCTCAACTATAAGGCATACTCTACGCTGAGAATCCAGAGGGGGAAAAGACAGGTCCCTTTGCAAATCACGGATCTGATCCAATTTTATCATTGCCCCTTGAGGCCTTAAAACTACTAGATCGGGATGAGTTTGGTGATCGAATTTTAGGCACCCAGCACAAATGCCGCACGGGATCAAACGATCCTCGCCAAGATACGGATTTTCACACAAGAGCAGCTTCGCAAAGGAGAGGGCAAGGGCCTCTTTGCCGGCCCCCGAAGGCCCTGTCAATAAATAAGCATGAGCCAGAAGGCCCTTCTGCATCACGCGGCCAAAGACCCGGGTAAGCCTTTCCTGGTCTGAAATATCACTCAGTAATTGCCTGTTCACACTGTTTTTTTCTTGGACCACAGGCTGGGCTGGGCATCTAACCGGTCTTCTGCATTGACATCCTGAACCGCCTCTTTCCAGGTTTTATTCCCTGATACTCCTTCCGCACACGGGAGGTAAAAATAACGCTCAAAGAGCCTTTGATATTCAGTCCAGCCATGAGTCGGCCCTGAAATATCTTTTTTAAGCTTTCCAAGATAGTTAAGCTTGGCATCTAAATCATCTATATAATTCAGTGTTATAGCCTCCTCCATCATGGGAAGCACAGGTGCACCAAACTCCTTCTGACCATGATGGCTTATTATCAGGTGCTTAAGTGC
>CAZPDU010000143.1:0-2910 GCA_964585405.1 uncultured Thermodesulfobacteriaceae bacterium
AAATCGGTCGCTGTGCAGCCGATTGTTATGCCAAAAGTTCCGCGAAATCAACGGCAAACTCCTGTTCCAAATACTTTATAGTTTCTGGTTGTCCGTCCAGCGAGGCTCGCACGAGCTGCGAGGTGAACAATCCACTCTTTGGTTTCCATTTTGCTTGGTTTCGCGGAACAGTCCTGACCCACTCCACGAGAGCCACATACTCCGACTTATCGAGGTCGTTCGAGTTTTCCGCAATATTTGGGCATACCAGTTCTTTCTGCAAAAGCGGGATGCCACCTACCAGAACGTCACGAACCGGCCGCGCACTTTGTGTAATTTGGCCAACCCCAACGAAACCGTGGCGCTTCAGATATGCTGCGACAAAGTCCCCTGTCTGCAAACCTAGCATTGCATCCCGGAACCTTGGTGCCTGGCCAGCGGAGATAAACCCATGGGCAACGTAGTCATCCCAGTTGCGGTGCGGACCTTCCCCGACGTTGTAGTAATACAGCCCATTTTGAAAATCGAACCCCGAAAGATATTTGTGCAGGGAGTCGTGCGGACGAAAATTGTCTGCATAGTGGCCCGAGGAGATATTCGTTAACTGCTTACCCAGTTTCCAGAGTAGCGTCTTCTCAACCAGCAGTGCATCGTGTTCAGATAGATTGCGAGCAATAACCCTGATGATTGGCTCCAACCCTTCTTTCTTGATGGCCTTTATGCGCCTGGATTTTTCGCTATCTGAGTCGTCATTCAGGTGAGCATGCTTTCGGGAGCCTTTACCTTTTCCATAGTAAAACTCCTCGAAATTCCGTGGATCAATGTACACATAGACGTAATAGTTACTCATAGCACCTTAGGGCATAACTTTATATATTAACCAGACTCTTGTTTTTTTAAAAATACTGCAAATCAAAAAATTTATCACGAATCTACTGAAAAAATCAAAAAACTACAGTTTTTAATTAAATAACAGGCTGATACGTGCGATAAAATCAGAAAGGGCTTACACTTTTAAAAACGTACATTTCTCAAGTAAAGCCCGAAAGTCTGCTTTTTCATGCTTATGTGGGTATTATACAGAGTCTGTATAAGTATGATGATTTGTTATTTTGAGGAATGAGGAGTGCGGCGAAGCATTTCAGGTCCTGTCCGTTGTCAAAACGAATCGTTCCTGAAAAGAGGCTTATGGTACCATATGTTGTCGAATTAAGAGTTTTTCGCGCTTCAGGCGTTGAATTTTCCGGTTCAGACCGCCTTTAATAAAGATTATGGCTACAGCAAACCCTGTCCCCCAGGAAAACTGGTGAACATATGCTCGACATATTCTCCGATACAGAGATTACCCTTCTGGCGACACTTAGAGGAGGATCAGCTTTCCTGTAATAGAATTCATTTGCCCTCATTCGCAGAAGGTAAAAGGGGAGGGTCGCCAGTCGCCTTTTCCGCCTGCAGTTCCTGGATGACCTCTCGAACGATCTGCCTGATACCTTCTTTTTGGGTATCCTGAAATTCAAGCTTGAAAGGGGGGCTGACCTCACCGAAATATAAAGTGTGATGGGGGAACGGGATCTCGATTCCGAGCTCATCAAATCGCTTCTTAAAGCGCCGGTTGAGTTCGCGGCCCACCGTCCACTGCTGTACGGGTTCTGTCTTGATCCTTGCCTTTATTATTACTGCGGAATCAGCAAACTTATCCACCCCCAGCACTTCAATGGGCTCCGTTATGAACGGGGCGTATTCCGGATCGTCGAGCATGGTAGCACCCACCTCTTTGATGACCTCCACCACCCGATCCGTGTCTTCCTTGTACGCAACACCCAGATCGAAAACATAATAAGAAAACTGTCTCGTCATGTTGGAAAGTGTAGTGATAGCGCCGTTGGGAAATATATGGACCGTACCGTCAAGACCGCGAAGCACTGTGGTGCGCAGATTGACTTCTTCAACCAGACCGCCGGTACCATTAATGATGGCTACGTCGTTTTCTCTGATCTGGTTTTCGATGATGAGAAAGAGTCCGCTGATAATGTCACGCACCAGGTTCTGCGCACCAAAACCGACGGCCAAACCCACTATACCGGCTCCAGCCAGTATAGGACCGATATCAAAGCCGAACTCCCGAAGCACCATCATGACGACCACTACCCACAAAGTGGCGGCACTTGCCTTGTATAAGACGTCGCTTATGGTCTTGCCGCGCTTTTCTATCTCTATATCCGGCCCTGCATGTCGAGACTTCATACGTTTGACTATCTCGCCGTGCATCTTTTGAATTACGGCCTTAAGGAGACGTGTCAAAATATAACCGCCGACAATAATCAGTGGTATACGAACGATTCTCAGGATATCAGGCAAAAATTCATGAAATGTATCAAGGTCCGGCATATCTTCCTCCACTATTGCCCCGGAGTCCTGCAAACAGGGGTTTATGTTTTCCAGCGCATAGTCTTCTTCTGATAGCTCGAGGTTAAAACAAAAATTGTTTGCATCGAAATTACTTGCTGATGGAATACTGGACAAACAAAAATCTTTTATTATGGTATGTATTATTCAATTTCATTGCAAGTCCCAAAAATTATAGAAAATAATAAGTATTTCATTATATCTTCTCGACTGTCTTCAGTCGAATCTGAACAGAAACCTGCTTGATTACAAGCGTCAAAGGATTCAGTATGTAGTCTCTTTGGGGGGCCACTTGCTTTTTTGTTAAAAGGCCACACATGTGAGAATCAGGCACTTTGCTGTGGATCGTCATAGAATAATATCTGAATAGAAATAAAAATTATAAAATCCAGGTGCACTTTATTACTGATTAATCGATGAATTTATGAAAACAGCTGTTTTTGTTTTTTGTATATTGGTGTCAGGGCTTATATCCTGCAAGGTTGCGTATGCCGACTGGGTTGAGATGAAGAATGGTGATCGTCT
>CAZPDU010000144.1:0-4191 GCA_964585405.1 uncultured Thermodesulfobacteriaceae bacterium
AAGAAGTTTTTAACTCCGATACGAACCGGTTCGGGGACAATAAATCTATAACCGCGGGCAACAGGTTTAAGGGCCTTGAAGTAAAAGAAGTCATTAAAGACAAAGACACCCCTGTTGAATCTTTCCAGGGGGTCACGTATCTGAGGTGCCGATTCCTCTTCTTCTAAGTCATCCGCCCATTCATAGTATTCATCCTCAGGGGCATTTTCTTTACCGGCGTCTGCAGATATAACCGTTTCTTCCGCAAAGGCCTTTTTGTAATTAGATTCATATCCAAATAAGAAAAATGAAAATGCCAGAATGAAAGCAAATAAAGCCTTGGGGTCCCTCTGCAAGTTTTTTTCCATATTTCCTGCCTGCCGGGTGATTTATTCTTTTGGGTCCTCTTTCTTATTAACCATTTCACGTAATTGCTGCAACAGGTCTTCCGGAGTTTTATTCTGGAGGATCTTATTGAATTGACTCCGGTAATTTCTTACCAGGCTTACGCCCTCGATAATGACATCGTAACACCTCCATTCCTGGTTTTTAAAGGCCACCCTGTATTTTATCGGAATTTGTTTGGATGCCGTTACTATACTGGTTTGCACCTCGGCAATATTTTCAGCAAGCATGGTGGTGTCACCATAGATTACCTGTTCGTCGGTGTATTCCCTGAGCCTGTTAAGATAAATTTTTTCCAGAAGCCTGGTGAACAGACCGGAGAATTCGTCCATCTGTTTCGGGGTGAAAGACCTGCCTTTAATGCCGAGGGCCCTTCTGGAAATTTCGTCATAATTAAAGAGTGCCCTTACCACGGTTTTAAGTTTTTGATGCTGGTCTTCTTTCGTCGATTCTTCCTTGAAGGCAGGGTCACGCAGGATAGTGAGCACCTTATCGACCGAGCTGGTTACAAAATCAAAGGCCCCGTCAGGCAGAGCCGAAGCCGAAACAGGAACTACCAAAAGGAGTATAAGCAGAATGGATAGGGATTGTCTCTTCATGTCTCGTCTCTTTGAATCCTAAATTGAGCTATTAGCTGTTAATTTGCTGCTGTTTTCCAAATAGGTTACTAACACCTAAAAGCTAGAGGCTAACAGCTGTTCGTCTCAGATTACATGCCGCCAAATATATATTCACTTATTAACTCTTCAAGGTCAACAGCTGATTCAGTTTCTATAATGGTCCCGCCGGGCTTGAGTATCATATCTGAACCGCCAGGTGTGATTTTGATAAATTTGTCGCCGATCATACCGCTGGTTTTGACCGATGCTATTGAGTCGTCCGTGATTTGAATACCTTTGCGGATCTTGAGCATCACCCGGGCCATGTACCTTTCTGGGTCCAGGCTTATTTCGCCGATGCGCCCGATCTCAACACCTGCTATCTCCACACTGCTGTCGGGCCTCAGGCCGGAAACCGAATCGAATCGCGCGTACAGTGTGTAATTGTCCCCACCGATCAGTTCCATCTTACCCAGCTTGATGGTTAAATAGCCTACACAGATAAGGCCGATAAACACAAATATACCTACAATTGTCTCCATGGAATACTTTTTCATGCTGTTTCACCGTGTTTTATGCACTCGACATGAGCGACTATTTTCTGGTTCGACAATGCCTGGTCTATTAGGGAATTGCAGTCCATACCGGGTTTTGCCAGGGCCAGTCCGACTAATATGGAAAAGCTCAGACATGCCTTGGGGTAGCTCTTCGCCTGGAAAATCTCCTGTTTTTGCAGGTCCACCGCCAATTTCTCAAGGTCCTTTTCGGCCTCTTTGACATCTGTATGCGGCAGGACCATCAGAATCTCATTCTGACTGAACCGGGCAGAAGTACCGGCTGCGCCGAAATGTTCTTTTAACAGTGTGCTCAGACACTGAACGATTCGCTGGGCCGTTATGTAGCCGACTTGCTTATTTATCTGTGTCATATTGTCTATGGTGAACATTATAACAGGAAAATTCTTCTGAGGACGTTTTTCTCTCTTTATTTCCTGAATGAGCAAATCCATGACTTCCTTTTTGGTGCTCAATCCAGTGAGA
Source organism: uncultured Thermodesulfobacteriaceae bacterium (assembly GCA_964585405.1). Classification (GTDB taxonomy): domain Bacteria; phylum Desulfobacterota; class Dissulfuribacteria; order Dissulfuribacterales; family UBA3076; genus UBA3076. Next base: position 2,024 of record CAZPDU010000144.1, read on the forward strand.
TCATCCTTTAGATTTATCTGACCCCTTATGAAGTCATGAACCACCGGATTTTCAGATTGCTCAAGTTCTATGGGTTTGCCCTGGAAGATAATGCGGCCGTTGTCGATTATGGCAACGCGATTAGATATGAAAAAGACGTCGGGGATGTCGTGACTCACAAGAAGCGCCGTAAATCCTATCTTTTTCTGGTAATGCGATATCATACCCAGGACCGCATTTTTTCGCAGGGGGTCAAGACCGGTAGTCGGTTCGTCAAAAAAAATGATCTTGGGCTGGGTGATCAGTGCCCTGGCTAAGGCCACGCGTTTCTGCATGCCGCCGGAGATCTGTGACGGGTACTTGTGCATGACGTCGTGGGAGAGCTCCATCTGCTCAATTTTGGCCAGCACTTTGCTTTTTATGGCGTCTTCCTGCATCCTGGTCTTTTCCCGAAGCGGCAGGGCGATATTTTCAAAGACTGTCAGCGAGTCAAACAGGGCATTATTCTGGAACATATAGCTTGTCTGCCGCTTGAATTGTGTCTGCTCTTTTCGGGTCATGTCCTTAAACCGCTTATTATTGATAAGGATGTCGCCTTCATCTGGCTTGAGCAGTCCGATGATGTGCTTGAGCAATACACTTTTGCCCCCTCCGCTTTTACCGATAATGGTCGTAATATCGCCTTCAAAGATAGTAAGATTGATTCTGTCCAGAACGGTATGGCTGCCAAAGCGTTTTGTAACATTTTTTAATTCTATCAGGGGTGCGGTCACGTCGTCCTCACAGGAGGAATGAAGTCAATACATAGTCCACTATCAATACCAGAACGCATGAGAGGACTACTGCTGAAGTCGTGGCAAGGCTTACACCCTTGGCACCGAATCCGCCGGGACGCATATGGGTGAAATAGCCCTGATAGCAACAGATCGTAGAGACTATTATGCCGAAAACAATGGATTTGACAAAGCCACCGCTTACGTCCTGCATGAGTACGTTGCTTTCAATGCGGTAGAAGTATATGCCGGAATTGATCCCGAGAAGGCAGACACCTGAAAGATACCCGCCTATGATTCCGATTACATTAAAGATTGCGGTAAGCAGAGGAAAGCTGATCAAAGATGCGACTATACGAGGGCTGACCAGGAACCGGATCGGATTGATGTCCATGGTGTCAAGTGCATCGATCTGCTCTGAGATACGCATGATGCCGATTTCCGCAGCCATGGAAGACCCCGCCCTGGCAATAATCATGATTGCCGTCATGACCGGTCCCAGTTCGCGGATAAGTGAAAGCGCCACCGCAGCCCCGAGCACTCCCTCAGATCCGAATTTGACCAGTGTATAGTAGCCCTGCAGCCCCAGGACCATTCCGGTGAAAAGGCCGACCAGAAGGATTATAAGGATAGACTTGGCCCCGATAAAGAAGATCTGCTGTATGGTCTTGTTAACCTGAAGGGGCAAAGAAAAAATCAGACAGAATGCGTGAGTGAAAAAGATCGCGATGGCCCCCAGCTCACGGATAAAAGCAACAAAAAGGCCGCCCAGCCAGTTAAATGGTGCGATGACGGCATTGGTTGCCTGGGCCATATAGTCAGTTCCGGTCTGCATTTAAAATAATATCTTAATATTTGATAAAACAAAAGTAAACAGTGAGCCTTCAGAGGTTCTGGGTTTAAGGTTCAAGGTTCAAGGTTTAAGGTTCTGGGTTTAAGGTTTAAGGTTCAAGGTTCAGGGTTCAGAGGTTCAGAGGTTCTGGGTTCAGAGGTTCTGGGTTCATAGAAAATTTGAGCAGTTGTTTCGTGAGTTTTGAATAGAAAAAGTATGTGAAGAGAACGATTTGAGTATATTGAGGCATTGCAGTTGGCAGGAGAGCTAACTCGCAAAGTCAATGGCCTGACAAAGAAGGCCAAGTTTGTTCGTGACTTCGGTAACCCTGAACCCCTGAACCTTTGAACCCAGAACCCTTGAACCTCTGAACGCTTCCACAAAAAAAGACTTGTGGGGATGTGTTACCGCCTGCTATGCTTGTGTCCATGTTGTCATACATTTCTGAAGATAAAATACAGACCGCGGAAAATCCCATGGATTCTATCGATCCGATTCTACCGTCTGAAATCGGTTTTGACATAGACGGTGTGGTTGCCGATACCATGAAGGCCTTCATGCGGATAGCTGAAGAAGAATTCGGC
>CAZPDU010000145.1:0-11182 GCA_964585405.1 uncultured Thermodesulfobacteriaceae bacterium
AAATTTTTGCAAAAAGATGTGGCCCCGGAAGCTAGAGAGGATGTAGGGATTCAGGCAGCATTTCAGAGTGTCTTTCCAATAACGGATTTTACTGGTGCATCTTCTATTGAATTTGTTCAATATTCAATAGGTGAGCCCAAATACTCTGAGGAAGAATGTCTCTCCCGTGGTGCGACCTATGAGTCGCCAGTGAAGTTGGTGGCGCGGCTCCTTTCATATGATGTAGACAAAGAAAGTGGAGTACAGAGTATACGTGATATCAAGGAACAGCAAATTTACTTCGGCACTATTCCACTTATGACCAGAACAGGTACCTTTATTATTAATGGTACGGAGAGAGTGGTGGTCAGTCAGCTTCAGCGTTCCCCGGGGGTCTTTTTCGATCACGATAAAGGAAAGACACATGCCAGCGGGAAATTGCTTTATTCCGCCAGAATTATCCCTGTTCGTGGTTCTTGGATAGACCTGGAGTTCGATCCTAAAGACATCTTGCACGTCAGGATAAATCGCAGACGAAAGTTCCCTGTTACAGTGTTGCTAAAAGCCATAGGTTACAGCACTGAAGATTTGCTAAGTATTTTTTATAACTGGGATACATATATAATCGATGGCAACTCTCTGTACCGTGAGGTGAACAGCGAGACCATGTTGGGACAGAAGGCTACTTTGGACGTGGTGAATCCTAATACAGACGAGATCCTTATACGCAAGAACCGCAAATTCACTCGGACCATGTTGAAGAAGTTTGAGGAATTGGGTGTTACCACGGTACCTGTTGAAGAAGATGATCTCATAAAAAAGATTACCGCTCTTGATGTAGTAAATCCTGAGACAGGAGAAGTCTTGATTCCCATGAATTCTTCTGTCACGAAAAAAGACCTGGCGCTTTTGAGAGAAAGTGGAATCAAGGAGTTGCAGGTTTTGTTTATTGATGGCATAAGGGTAAGTTCTTCCATCAGGGACACTTTACTTTTGGATTCAACACAGGATAAGGAAGGGGCCATTATAGAGGTATTTAAAAGGCTTCGTCCCGGGAGTCCTCCGATACCTGAGGTCGCTGAAAAATTTTTTAATTCTCTTTTTTTTAATCTCGCTACCTATGATCTCTCCGATGTGGGCCGCTATAAGATAAATCAGAGGCTTGGTATGGATTTACCTCTTTCTCTGAAAGTTCTTACTCCAGAAGACATAATGGAGACTGTAAGGGAATTGGTTCGTTTAAAGGATCGCCAAGGTCCGGTAGATGATATAGACCATTTAGGTAACCGCCGGGTCAGATCAGTGGGCGAGCTTATAGAGAATCATTATAGGATAGGACTGGTCAGAATGGAGAGGGCTATTAAAGAAAGGATGACTCTTCAGGAAGTCGAGGCCTTAACGCCTAATGATTTGGTAAATCCTAAGCCCGTAAGCTCTGTTATCAAGGAGTTTTTCGGCTCCAGCCAGCTTTCGCAGTTCATGGACCAGACCAACGCACTGGCAGAAATCACGCACAAGCGAAGGTTATCTGCTTTGGGGCCGGGAGGCTTATCCAGGGAGAGGGCCGGGTTTGAAGTACGAGATGTACATCCTACTCATTACGGAAGGATCTGTCTTATAGAAACACCGGAAGGACCAAATATCGGGCTTATAGTTTCCCTGAGTTCTTTTGGAGGCATAAACGAGTACGGCTTTGTGGAGACCCCTTACAGAATAGTTAAAAATCGTAAAACTACAGGTAAAGTTGTTTATATGACTGCTATTGAAGATGAAAAGGAGACTATAGCACAAGCGACAATTAGTCTTGATGATGACGGATACATTATTGATGACAACGTGGGTGCCAGGAGAATGGGTGAATTCATTATAGTACCGGCAGAGGAGATTACTGCCATAGATGTGGCCCCAAACCAGTTGGTCAGTGTTTCCGCAGGTCTTATACCATTTTTGGAAAATGATGATGCAAACAGGGCCTTGATGGGTTCCAATATGCAGAGGCAGGCAGTTCCGTTGCTGGTTTCAGAGGTCCCGCTTGTTGGTACCGGGATGGAGAGAATAGTGGCAACGGATTCGGGCGTGACGGTAGTTGCAAAAAGGGATGGATATATAGAAGACGTCGATGCCACACGGTTGGTAGCGGTTTATGATGAAGATGAATCCAAGAGGCTACCAGTTGAGGTCGATATACATAAGCTCACCAAGTATCAGAAGTCTAATCAGAGGACCACACTTAATCAAAGACCAATAGTGATTCCCGGACAGGTATTTAGAAAGGGGGATGTTCTGGTAGATGGACCATCCACCAGCAATGGAGAATTGGCATTAGGCAAGAATGTTGTGGTGGCCTTTATGCCTTGGCGAGGATACAACTTCGAAGATGCAATGGTTGTGAGTGAGCGTCTGGTCAAAGAGGATGTTTATACATCGATACACATCGAGGAATTTGAGGTGGAGGCCAGAGACACCAAGTTAGGTAAGGAGGAGATAACCAGGGATATACCCAATGTAGGGGAAGACGCCCTCAGCAATCTTGACGATACTGGAATAATACGTATAGGGGCAGAGGTTAATCCTGGAGACATACTTGTGGGTAAGATTACACCAAAGGGCGAGACTCAGCTTACGCCGGAAGAAAAACTCCTTCGGGCCATCTTTGGTGAAAAAGCAGGGGACGTAAAAGATACATCGCTCAGAGTCCCGCCAGGAATCCAGGGTGTAGTTACGGAGGCCAAGGTTTTCTGTCGCAGAGGTGTCGAAAAGGATGAGCGGATTCAAACCATCGAAGACTTTGAAATTGCCCGTGTGCTCAAGGATCAAGCGGACGAGATCAATGTGATTCGCCAGACTGCCCTTAAGAAGCTGGAGAGTTATCTAAAGGGTCATAAGGCATCGGTTTCTATAATAGACAGCAAGGGCAAGGTATATCTTGAGGCCGGGCAGGAGATTACAGGTGACCAGCTCAGGAGAATACCCATTCATAGTTTGAGAGATCTCATGCTGGAGGACAGCCGAGGCCTGATTCCTGTGGTTAACGACGTACTATCCTGGTATGAGGGCGAAGTCCAAAGAATAACCAGTTACTTTGAGAGTAAAATTGAACGTCTGAAGAAAGGCGATGATCTGCCACCTGGTGTAATTAAGATGGTCAGAGTCTGCGTGGCAATGAGGCGAAAGCTGGCTGTAGGCGACAAGATGGCAGGACGTCATGGAAACAAGGGTGTAGTTTCCACTATCGTGCCCATAGAGGATATGCCATATTTTGAAGACGGTACGCCGGTAGACATTGTTTTGAATCCTTTAGGTGTACCTTCAAGGATGAATGTGGGCCAGATTTTGGAGGTCCATCTAGGTTGGGCGGCAAAAAATCTGGGGGCACAACTCGCTGAGTTGGCCAAAGATAATAAAATTGACATAATTAAGAAGAGATTAGGGAATATCTATTCGAAAGACGAGCTGAATGCCCTATTAAGTAATATGGATGATGAACAATTGCGGAATTTTGCTTTGAGTCTTGAAAATGGAATACCTGTAGCATCTCCTGTGTTTGATGGGGCGGATGAAGAACAGATCCGCAGGCTTTTGGTGGAATCAGGACAATCAGAACTTGGAGAGGTGATTCTATACGACGGCTATACGGGAAAGGCTATAGCCGAGCCGGTGACCGTAGGGGTCATGTATGTATTAAAACTTCACCACTTGGTAGATGATAAGATACATGCCCGTTCCACCGGTCCGTATTCCTTGGTGACACAACAGCCCCTTGGAGGAAAGGCTCAGTTCGGGGGCCAGCGATTGGGTGAGATGGAAGTATGGGCTATGGAGGCTTACGGCGCGGCTTACTCTCTTCAGGAGTTTCTGACAGTCAAGTCTGATGACGTAGTCGGAAGATCCAGGATGTATGAAAAGATCGTTAAAGGCAATAATTTTCTTGAAGCAGGTCTTCCAGAGTCTTTTAATGTTTTGGTGAAAGAGCTTCAAGGTCTATGCATGGATATAGAGTTACAGGAGTGATACGGGGGTTTTACTGAATGGAAGATCTTCTTTCTCTTTTTACAAAGCCAAAAGATCCTTTGAGCTTTAAATCAGTCAGGATTTCTCTGGCCTCTCCTGAGAAAATTCTCGGATGGTCACATGGGGAGGTAAAACAGCCTGAGACCATAAATTACCGGACCTTTAAGCCTGAAAGGGAAGGGCTTTTTTGTGCCAAGATATTCGGCCCGGTAAAGGATTACGAGTGCCTATGTGGAAAGTACAAGCGTATGAAGCACAGGGGGGTTGTCTGCGAAAAATGCGGAGTTGAGGTCATACAGTCCAAAGTTCGGCGAGAGCGTATGGCCCATATTTCCCTTGCGGATCCAGTAGCTCATATATGGTTCTTAAAGAGTCTTCCCAGCAAAATTGGTGCGCTTCTGGATTTAAGCCTGAAAGAGCTGGAAAGAATTTTGTATTTCGAGTCACATGTAGTGACTGAATCCGAGATGCCTGAGATTCCTGTAGGTACTCTTATGTCCGATGAGGCCTATTACAAAAATTACGAGCAGTTTGGCGACAGGTTTCGCGTAGATATAGGAGCGGAAGCAATACATTTGATGTTAAAGCGGCTTGACTTGGATGCCCTGTCCATGGAACTCAGGGGAGAGATGATCAAGACCCGTTCAGAGGCCAAGAGAAAGAAGCTTGGCAAAAGGTTGCGGGTGGTTCAAGCCTTTCGGGATTCAGATAATCAGCCTGAATGGATGATACTTAACGTTATACCGGTTCTTCCCCCAGATCTGAGACCTTTAGTCCCATTGGATGGAGGGCGATTTGCTACATCCGATCTCAATGACCTTTATCGAAGGGTCATCAATCGAAATAATCGACTCAAGAAGCTCAAAGAGCTGGATGCCCCTGATATCATAGTCCGGAATGAAAAAAGGATGCTTCAGGAGGCAGTGGACGTCCTCTTTGATAATGGCCGGAGAGGCAGGGTAGTCACAGGGCCTAATAAGCGCCCGTTGAAGTCACTATCGGATATGCTAAAGGGCAAGCAGGGGCGTTTTCGTCAAAACCTCCTTGGGAAAAGGGTAGATTATTCAGGACGTTCGGTCATCGTAGTAGGTCCGGAACTCAGGCTTCACCAATGTGGTCTGCCAAAGCGGATGGCAATAGAATTTTTTAAGCCTTTTATTTACAATAAGCTCGAGGATAAAGGGCTTGTTACCACCATCAAGAGTGCAAAGAAGATGGTGGAAAAGGAGGCGCCGGAGGTATGGGATGCCCTTGATGAAGTCGTAAGGGAGCATCCTGTTTTGCTGAATCGTGCCCCTACTTTACACCGGTTAGGTATTCAGGCCTTTGAGCCCATACTCATTGAAGGAAAGGCCATTCAGCTACATCCATTGGTATGTGTCGCATACAATGCCGATTTCGATGGAGACCAGATGGCGGTCCATGTCCCTCTGTCAGTAGAGGCCCAGACAGAGGCACGTGTGCTCATGATGTCAACGAATAATGTGCTCTCACCTGCCCATGGAGAGCCTATTATCATGGCCACCCAGGACATAGTCCTCGGTATATACTACATGACCAGGGACAGGTTCAATGCAAAAGGTGAAGGTAAGTCATTTGGTTCTATAGAAGAAGTATTGCTTGCGTGGGAAGCAGGTGCTGTCCATCTTCAGGCCGGAATAAGAGCCAGGGTTCGAGGCAAGTTAACAGAGACCACTGTAGGCCGGGTAATTCTTTCGGATATTCTACCTGAAGAGGTGCCTTTTTCGATTATTAATAAGACTATGCGCAAGAAAGATCTTGCTAGACTCATCGATGAGAGTTACCGCATAGCAGGGGCCAAAAAGACAGTGATTCTTGCAGATCGTCTCAAAGATATGGGATATCGTTTTGCCACTCTAGCCGGGATTTCCGTTGGTATAAATCATATGATGATTCCTGTGCGTAAAGAGGAAATCCTTGAAGAGGCTCAAAAAGAGGTATCAGAGGTTCAGCACCAGTATTCCGAGGGTCTTATTACTGACGGAGAACAGTACAACAAGGTGATTGACATATGGACTAGGGCTACTGACGAGGTGGCTAAGGAGATGATGGAGGGTATCTCAGTAGAATACCACCGTGGTCCTGATGGAAAGGTGGTAGCTGCCCCCAGTTTCAATCCTATTTTCATTATGGCTGATTCCGGGGCGAGGGGTAGCAAGGACCAGATTAGACAGCTTGCCGGGATGCGCGGCCTTATGGCTAAACCCTCAGGAGAGATCATAGAGACTCCGATTCAGGCGAACTTTCGTGAGGGCTTGAGCGTGCTGGAATATTTTGTATCCACTCACGGGGCACGGAAGGGTTTGGCGGATACGGCCCTTAAGACTGCCAATTCTGGTTATCTAACTAGACGTTTAGTTGATGTCGCTCAGGATGCCACTATTACAGAGGAAGATTGCGGAACTATTGACGGTATAGAAATTGGTCATCTCATGGAAGGCGGTGAGATTATCCAACGTTTGGGTGAACGTATTCTTGGCCGTGTAGCCCTTATGGATATAGTTGATCCTTTAACGGGAGAGGTCCTTGTCAAGGCCAATAATGAGATTGACGAAAAAGTGGTCCGCAAAATAGAGGAAGCGGGTATCTCCAATGTCAAGATTCGATCTGTGCTTACCTGTAGATCTCCCTACGGGGTCTGCGCCAGGTGTTATGGCAGAGACCTTGCCCGTGGCGGCATTGTGGCCATGGGAGAGGCGATCGGCATCATAGCAGCAGAGTCTATAGGCGAACCGGGAACACAACTTACCATGCGGACCTTCCATATTGGCGGTACTGCCAGTGGTAAGGTGGAGCAGGCCGAAATCCGTTCAAGGGGGTCTGGTGTGGTTCGTTTTGAAAAGTTGAATACCGTGCGTAATCCATCTGGCCGTCAGGTAGTGTTGAATCGAAACGGAGAAATAGTGATTGTGGGCCCGGACGGACGGGAGAGAGAGCGCTTTCCTGTAATATACGGCGCCGAATTGGAAGTAGAGGAAGGCCAGAAAATAGATGCGGGTGAAAAGCTTGCCCATTGGGATCCTTTTACCGTACCTATTCTTACAGAACTGCCAGGGGTGGTGAAGTTTGGGGATCTTGCCGAGGGCATCACCATGCAGGAGAAGGTGGACCCCGTTACAGGAAAGTCAAGCAGGGTGGTAATACAGTATCCGGCAGCAGATTATCAGCCCAGAATTTCCATAAAGGATAAGAGGGGACGCACCTTGAAACTGACCACGGGCAAAGGCGAAGCCCGCTATCAGCTTCCGGTGGGTGCCATTGTTATTGTCAATGAAGGCGATAAGATAGCAGCCGGAGAACCTCTAGCCAGAATTCCCAGAGAGACCACCAAGACTAAAGATATTACCGGGGGTCTTCCGAGGATTGCCGAACTGTTTGAAGTAAGAAAACCCAAGGAATATGCTGTCATCACAGAAATAGATGGACTGGTTTCTTTCGGCAAGGACGTCAAAAACAAGAGGCGGGTGATCATTACTCCGGAGTATGGCGATGCAATCGAGTATCTGGTACCCAAGGGTAAGTATATTAAGGTCCATGAAGGAGACTATGTCAGGGCAGGAGAATCCTTGATGGACGGTGTCATAGATCCTCATGACTATCTCAGGGTCAAAGGGATAAAGGACCTTGCCCGATATATGGTGGGTGAGATTCAAGAGGTTTACAGGCTGCAGGGAGTCAAGATTAATGACAAACACATCGAGGTGATAGTGAGGCAGATGCTGCGCAAGGTAAAAATCACCGGCGTGGGAGACAGTGTATTCATGTTTGGAGAGCAGGTGGAGCGTAGCCGTTTTGAGGAGGAAAATGAGCGGATAATGGCAGAAGAAGGAGGAGAACCTGCCTCAGCCGAACCTATGCTTCTTGGTATTACGAGGGCGTCTCTCAGCACAGACAGCTTTATTTCAGCCGCATCTTTCCAAGAGACTACCAAGGTTTTGACTGAGGCCTCTATAGCCGGAAAGGTGGATTATCTGAGAGGTCTGAAAGAAAACGTAATTATGGGGCGTCTTATACCTGCCGGCACTGGTAAGGTTTTCTATGAAGAGAAAGAGCGCAGAAGAGCAGCCGCAAGCTGATGGTTATGTGCAAGAAATGAATAAGGCCGTGCAAAAAGCTCGGCCTTATTCATTGGGCACCGTTATTTTACCTTTCATATCCTGGCAGTTCGATCGTAGAGCATGAGCCGGTATCACAATTGTGATGTTCCACGTGAGGTTGAGACCGCGATGCATTGCGGCTTGGCTTTTTATCTACAGCAACATTGGCAACACTCATGAGCTTGCCGACATTGGGACTCTCACATTTGGGACACAAAACAGAATTCATCTCGTTTTTGTTCATAATGAGGAGCTCAAATATATAGTCACAATCCAAACATCTAAATTCATGAATGGGCATGTTATCAGTCCTCCGTATTACTCAATGTCTGAACGGAAAGATTGGTCAGACGCATGTTGAATTTTAAGAAGAAAACAACTCTAACAATAATTGTTCCCTGTTTATCTTGCAACCATAAGTGGATAGGAATTTGGGGCCTATTATGGATTTGGTTAAATTTATAGCCAAGTTAAAAAAAATAGCAGGCAGCGATGCTGGCATGGTCATGATCCACAATGGAATTGTACGAAATTGCAGTAGAGACGGAACACCTGTTAAATCCATTGAGGTAAGAGTGGATTGGGGAAAATTATTTCAGATATTGGCTGATACGCGGAAATTACCCGGCATTATGGCGGCTGAGGCCGAAATGCAAGAGGGAAGACTAAGTGTGGGAGAAGATATTATGTTTCTTGGACTTGCAGGAGGTACTAGGGAATATGTTATTATGGCCCTGCAATCCACTTTGGATAAAATAAATAAAGTTGTTAGCATAAAGGAGGATTTTGTCATTTGACAACACAGGAAGATAGCGTTTCGGGACCTGAGGTGATAAAGATATGCAGGCAATTATATAATAAGGGCCTGATCGCCGCTTCAGATGGAAATGTAAGCCTCCGACTTTCCGGAGGCGACATCCTTATTACGCCGGGCGGAGTGCATAAGGGCTTTTTACACGAAGAGGACCTTGTCCTGATAAGTTCTGAAGGTCATGTACTTAAGGGGCGGGGTCGTCCTTCTTCGGAACTGGCCATGCACATGGCAATTTATCGACAGGACCCGCAGGCCAAGGCAATAGTGCATACTCATCCCCCGTGGACTCTGGCGCTCAGCCTGTCAGGCGATCAATTATCACCTCATTTACTGATTGAAGGTCTGATGTTTCTGGGAGAGGTGAGCATGGTGCCTTTTGAAATGCCCGGCACTGAGGCTTTGGTCGGTGCCGTTGTAAATGTATTGCATAAAGGTCCTGTCCAAATTCTTGCTCATCATGGGGCTGTTACCAGGGGGCCAACTCTTTGGAAAGCATTTGAACTCATGGAATGTCTGGAACATACCTGCCGCATAACAGCGCTGGCAAAGTTATTGGGTGAACCCAGAGCCTTGCCTTTGAATATTGTTCAAAGTTGTCAAATTTAAAATCTTATTTATATTCATTATGTTAATGGAAAATGAAGTATAAAGATTCTGCCTTTGAATTTTCTTGGAGTTAAAAGTTAGTTAGGGGCTATGACAGTCTCTCCCTGACTGGATCAAAATGTGCTGATTTATGCCTCTTCTGCAAACATGAGAGTCGATTTGGGTACATAAGTTCAGCTCACTTTGAGCACTTCAGACTTTAGGTGCTTTAACAATATGATAGATATACGTCAGTTACAGGTTTTTTTGGCAGTTTGGGAAAACCGCAGTTTCAGCCGGGCGGCCCAGGAAGTGTACCTTACCCAGCCGTCAGTAAGCGGTCACATACGGGTGCTGGAAGAGACTTTGGGCGTTCGGTTATTTGATCGAAGCGGAAAAGATGTGACGCCAACCAGCGCAGGCGAAGTCCTTTATCCTTTTGCCCGTCAAATATTAAGACTTAATCTTCAGGCTGAACGGGAAATGGTCATGTTTTTAGGGCAGGAAAAGGGCAGCCTGGATCTGGGGGGCAGTAACGTTCCGGGACAGTATATTCTTCCGGGTGTGATCGGCCGATTCAAGGCTGAACGTCCTAATATCAATGTTATATTGCGTATATCAGATACGGCCACAATCGTTGCTTCTGTTGCGAATGGTGAACTGGAGCTCGGATTGGTAGGTGCTGTGGTCCCCAAAAAAGGCATTAGCTTTGAACCCTGCTTTCATGATGACATGGTTCTGGTTGTGCCACCTGGTCATCGCCTTGCTGATTGCGGACAGGTGTCTATTGATGATATTGCGTCCGAGCCTTTTGTTTTGAGAGAGAAGGGGTCCGGTACGCGTTTGACTATGGAGCGTGCCCTTCAGGCCGCTGGAAATTTACAGATCAGCGACCTTCAGATTGTGTCGGAGATGGGGAGTGCTGAAGCAATCCGCCAGGCAGTGAGGGCAGGGCTTGGTTGCTCTATTATTTCACGACGTGTAGTGACTGACGACCTGGAGCACGGCTTGTTATATGCCTCAGTCCTAGAAGGGGTCCAACTGGGCAGACAATTTTATCTAATCTGGCATAATCAGAGGAGCCTTTCACCCTTGGCGCTTGCATTCCGCGATTTTTTGTTTTCGCAGGACATTTCTTAAATCAGGCAATTTGTGCCTCACAGTAGTTTCCTCACAGATGGGGCCTTTCTCGAAATGAGCACATATTCATTCAATATTGTGTAACAGAGAGGCTATAAAATTAACAGGAATTGTCCCTTGCACTGGTCCCGAAAGCTACCCTCACGCCGATTTAGCCGCGGCCACCGTCAATATACATAATGAAGAAACAGGAACCTTCAGCGGAAAAGGATGTTCCGGACATTTGTGGAGGGTCATCAGTCTGATAAATTTGCGTAAGTCTGTCTTGGACGAGATTTACTGAACCAGCAAAGGCGTCTAATAAGCTTAAAGGCTGAAAAACATTGCACCAGCATTATATTTCCTCCTTAATAGATTAAGTAATTTTATCCTTAATCTCTTTTATTTATTTAATTTTATTAATGGTCTACCGTAATTCCTTTTCTTCTTCTACCGAATTTTTTTGAAGCTAGCAGATTTAATCGGGAATCCTCATCGCAATGATAGGCGGTGTGCTTCTCTCTGGTGGAAATGGCTTACCCAACAGGCGTTCTAT
>CAZPDU010000146.1:0-3890 GCA_964585405.1 uncultured Thermodesulfobacteriaceae bacterium
GACTATCGGATATGCAGCCCTGGAAACGCAGTCAGACACACTCGGTCTATGAAAACATTGCCTCAGGCAGCGGTTTTTCGTGGCCTCACGGACTTTATGCGGGGTTTGTTCTGGCTGTCCCGGCCGGTACCAATATCGCCACCATGGGTATGGATGCCTGTGGATACTTCTGGGGATTTTTGTTGACACTCTAGTACCACTGACTTGAAGTGAGATAAACTAATTGAACTATACCCGGCAGGGGGGTGCCTCTCCTCACGTGTATACCCCCCTGGCGGTCCATTCACACTGATTTCCCTTGTAATACTATTTATTGTCCGCCGTCAAAGAAAACAGGCAGGATAATGAGTGTTAAGAGTTAAACGCAGAGTGTATGTCTTTCAGTTGATAATAGAGTTGGGCATTGTTTACGGTTTAAAATCCTGTTCACCTCCATGCATAAAATGTTTGAAGAAGGAAGCCCATCAGAGGAAAAAATATTAGTCGTAGAGGATGAAAGGGATCTGGTCAGTTTGCTGGAATATAATCTTGCGAAAAAGGGATATGTTACCATGGCAGCCCTGGACGGATTGACTGCCTGTCGCATGATTGAAGAGAGAAAGCCGGATTTGATTCTCCTTGATATAATGCTTCCAGACTTGAATGGATGGGAAATTTGCAGGATCGTGCGTAACCACAAGAGCGAAAAAATCTCAAAGACGCCCATTATTATGCTTACGGCCCTGAGTGGCGATGAAGACAAAATGAGGGGCCTTAAGCTTGGTGCGAATTATTATATTTCCAAACCCTTTGAAATAAGAGACCTGTTACTTAACATAGCAGAGCTGATAAAACGAGACTAGTTTGATTTCGGGTCATGTATTGTCAGGAATTCAGGAATCATTTGAGAGGTAAACACCAGTGAAAAAAATAGTGATTGTAACAAATGAATCAGGGCCGGATCAGGGTTTATTGGGTCTGCTGTACGCGACTTTCCCCGATTGCGAGGTTAGTATAGTCTCGAAACAGGTTGAGACCATTGGTGAGTTTCCAGTCGACAGGCCTACCGGTCGATATAATGGCCACAGGATAGGGACTGCTATGAATAGCAGATATTTTTATTTGTAATACACAGGTGCGCAGTACCTTCTTTCTGCGAAGCAGAGATCGAAAGGCTATAAAATTGCAGCGGCGGACCACAGCAAATCAGTGAGTACCACTACTAAATTCAAAAACGGATTCCTTTATTCCCGCTCTGTATCCTGAAAGAATAGAAGCAGAGGATATCTTGCTGAATATCTACAGGCAAGATTCCATCTGCTTGTAATTATATTTATATCATTTCTAAAGCCTGCAAAGGCTATATAGCGGATTCTCAGACGCTTAAAGCGGATGTTGAAGTCATGAGGCAATAATAGATTGAAGGAGTTACTCCTTGTAGTTTTCGGACTTCTATATTTGTTGGGCTTGATCGTGTTCCGTTTCAAATGCATCAGAGACCGAAACCCTAATACCAAACTCTTAATTGATCTACTGAGATGGATGAATGGGAAATAGGTTTTATATGCAACTCAGGGAAGACAATAAGATGATGAAAAGAAACATGTATTGGCCCTTGGACAAAGGGTACTTTATAGCAATTATGTATTGTTGATTAGTTGAATACTGAAGCAGGTTATTCCTATCCTTGTAGCCAGGCATAGGGGGCAAAATCTTAAATTATCAGCTTAGTCAGGCCTGTACAGATGGTCTGGGTAAATGTAACGAAAAAATACTCCCTTTTCCCAGAGTGCTCTGAACAGATACATGGCCGCCATGGGTCTGAGCAATGTGTTTGACAATTGAAAGACCCAAACCGGTTCCTCCCATTTCCCGGCTTCGAGCCTTGTCCACCCGGTAAAATCTTTCAAAGATACGGGATAAATGTTTTTTTTCTATTCCACAGCCCTGATCACTTACGCTCACAACTATCTCTTTTTCCCCTTTAACGGCTTCAATCGAGACTTCTTTTTTCTCGCCACTATATTTAATGGCATTATCAATGAGGTTCACAAAAGCATGTTCAAGGAGCGACGGATCGAATTTTGCTACTATGTCTTCGCCACAAGACAGCTTTACGTCTATTTTTTTGGCCATAGCACTGACTTCACAGACTTGTATAGCGGTTTCAAGCACTTCCTTTAACCTGCCTTCATTAAGTGCGACTTCTTCTGCTCCAGGCTTCTGCTCAATCCTGGAAAGTCTCAGGAGGTCATCAATAATGGCCTCAAGGCGATTCACGTGTTTGTCGATTATTTCTAAAAATCGTTCGGCATACTCAGGATTTTTAGCCGCACCATCGCGGAGAGTCTCCACGAATCCCTTAATGGCTGTGATCGGAGTCTTTATTTCATGGGATACATTGGCCACAAACTCACGCCTAATCTTTTCAAGTCGCAGAAGGCGCGTAACATCATTTAAAACTATAAGTGCGCCTATTTGTTTCCCTTCCGCATCACGGAGTAATGTGCCATGCCCGTTAAGAAAGAGCTCGCTACCAGAAGAAGACAGGAAAATTTCTTTTTCAAGTGCCTCCTGGCTGGATAATACATTTTTCACAAATTGCTGAAGGACAGTATTTCTGATCACTTCTTGAATGCTTCGGCCTTGTACCTCGGCAAAATTACATCCGAAAATCTTGGCAGCAGCGTAGTTCATGCTTAAAATCAGCTCTTCCATGTCCACGGCAATTACCCCTTCAACCATGCTGGAAAGCATGGCCTCAATCTCGTTTCGCTGCCTTCTGACGGTATCAATATGGTTACGGAGCTCGACTGCCATGCGGTTCAGAGATTCGGCAAGGGCTCCGATTTCCTCATATTCGGTAATTTGTGGTCTCAAGAGCATTTCCCCACGAGTTATGGATTCAGCCCAGATCTTGATGCGCTCAATAGGACGGGTAATGCTGCGAGAAACAAACAGACTGAGTAAGGCAGCAAATAAGGCTACTATAAAGGCACCGAATGCAATCTTGATCTTTATGCCCTTTAAAAGCACATTCAGGTCATTTAGGGGGACTGATGTGCGTATAACCGCAAGTATGCGGTTTTTTTTCTTAACCGGTATTCCAACGTACATCATCTCCTTTTCCAAGGTCCGACTGTGACGTATGGATTTACCTGAAGGTCCGTTCAGGGCACCAATGAATTCCAACCTGTCCAAATGGTTGTCCATGCCTGCCGGATCCTTTTCAGAATCTCCAACGACTTTGCCCGACGGGAGTATTATGGTAATACGCGTTGCGGTAGTTCCGCCGATTTTTTTGCACAATACGTCAATAGCCTTTTCATCTACAGGATCAAGGTGTTTTAAGACCTGTTTTTCAAAAAACAGTGCCCGTATTTTGAGATCGGAAGAGGTCTGTTCAAGAAAAAAATGCTTCAAAGATGCCGACATATACAACGTTGCAGCTATCAAAGAGACTATGGTGACCAAAACATAGGATGGGTAGAGTTGCCAGAGTAACCGTTTCTTTTTTTTCACGACTCTATTCCCTGAATCGATATCCGATTCCACGGACCGTTTCGATATAGCTGCCTGCAGACCCGAGTTTCTTTCTCAACCCAACAATCTGAACATCCACCGAACGATCAGTGACGGTATAATCCTCACCACGCACGGCTTCAACAATCTGGGAACGGGTAAAGACCCATCCCGGCCTTCTCGCGATGTAGTTAAGGATGGCGAATTCAGTGAAAGTCAATTTTACAGGATCACCCTGTAAAAGTACCTCGTGACGCCTGGGATCAATTTGTAGATCGTGAATTCGAATAACCGACGTCTGCTCCAGCGCTCCTTTTAAGTTTCTACGGAGAACCGCTCTGACTCTCGCTACCAGGATCCTCGGACTGAACGGTTTTGTTATGTAGTCG
>CAZPDU010000147.1:0-2083 GCA_964585405.1 uncultured Thermodesulfobacteriaceae bacterium
CCGGATACAGGGGCAAAGGCAATAGACTATGCCAGGGATTGTGGTTATTACGTGATAATGTCACCTTGTTTATTATCGTGATAATATGTCACCTATGGAAAGCAGGGTTTTAATGTCACAGAAACAGTTGAACCGGTATGTAGTGATTGAGAAGAGTTTGGAAGGAATACTCAGTGTAAAGGAGGCGGCAGAAATACTAATGTTGAGCACGCGGCAGGTAATTCGACTAAGAAATGGAGTGAGAGAAAATGGAGCCAGCGCGCTGGTCCACAAGAATCAGGGGCGTAAACCTGCCCATGCTTTAGAAGCAAGGACCAAGGAAAAGATTGTGGCACTAAAAAGTTTGGAGAAGTATCGGGATGCTAACTTTAGACATTTTCAAGAGTTATTAGCCAAGCGTGAACAGATCCAGCTTAGTTATGCTTCACTCTATCAGGTTTTAACTGCAGCTGGCATAAAAAGTCCCAAGAAGCGCAGGCGGTTTAAAAAGCACCACAGACGCAAGAGAAAGGCTCAGGAGGGGGTGTTGGTACAAATTGATGCTTCGCCTTTTGCCTGGCTTGGAGGCAAGCAAAGATATGCCTTACACGGCGCGATTGATGATGCAACAGGAAAAGTCGCAGGTCTTCACCTGACCAAAAATGAGTGTCTACAGGGTTACTTTGAAACAACCAGGCAGGTTGTTGATCACTGTGGTATTCCGCTTAGTTATTACTCGGACAGGCATACTATTTTTCTCTCTCATCAGAAAGATAAGCTGACGATTGAAGACCAGCTTCAGGGCAAGGTCTGCAATGACACCCAATTTGGAAGGGCCATGAATGAGTTAGGGATCAATATTATCCCTGCCAGGTCCCCGCAAGCCAAGGGAAGGGTTGAACGCCTTTGGGAAACCTTACAGTCAAGATTGCCAGTGGAATTTAAAATTGCCGGCATTAATACCATGGAGCAGGCAAACCGCTTTCTCCAGGGAGGCTACCTTGCTGAATTCAATGAACTTTTTGCAGTCAAAGCGGCTGATGAAAGAATTGCTTTCCGCAGCGCAGAGGGCATTGATTTAAACAGAATTCTTTGTGTTAAAGAAAAAAGAAAGGTCGATAACGGTGGCGTCTTCTCTTTTTACGGCAAGCACTTCCAGGTAATTGCCGATATCAATCAACCACCGATTCCGACCCGAACACAAATTACTGTTTGTATCAGTAATATAACCGGAATCGGTGTGGAATACAAGGATAACCTTTACCAGACAGTGCCTTATATTAAACAGAAAAAAGTTAGGGATACATCGGTTGTTAAAAAATCACTTAAATACAGCCCTCCGGAAACACATTATTACAAAAAAGGCCACGACCTCTTCCCTAAACTTTCTTTCGAAGAAAGTGACCATGAAGTCTTAGATATGCTCCAGGAGGTTTTCTTCAAACAACATGAAAACTTGGGTTAACAGATCAATACTACTGCAAAAAACACTAATCAGGTGGGGTTTTAAAGCCCCACCTGTCTCCACCTTCGTGAGGTGACATTTTCTCACGATAATTAAAGCATTTTAAATGACGTTCGAGGTGACATTTTCAAATATTATTGACATCGTCATTCGCGATTAATCGATAGTGAAAAACTACGATATAAGGGGACGGAACTGTCCCCCTTTGATTTAAACAAAAATAGTATTTGACATATGTCGTAAATAGTATATGCTAGGAGTGAAAGAGGCATATGTTAGAAAATTTTTGGAGGTGTTGAACATGCCAAGAGGAGACGGAACAGGGCCAGCTGGGCCAGGAAGCGGTCGAGGCCAACAATCTAAAGGCGGGCCTGGTGGAGGAAAAATGGGCGGCCCTTCAAGTGCAGGCCCGGGAGGATTTTGTGAATGTCCGAAGTGTAAAACAAAAGTACCCCATCAACTTGCAGTGCCTTGCACTGATATGAAGTGCACAAAATGTGGTTCGTCAATGGTCAGAGTATAAGTGTAAGTGGGTAGATAAAGACGTGGGGACGTTTCATTCGTCTTGTTTTTCCCTTTTGAAAAAGAAGAGACAATGGATCAATGGATCAGTCTGTCCATTAACTTATTAACTTATTG
>CAZPDU010000148.1:0-11672 GCA_964585405.1 uncultured Thermodesulfobacteriaceae bacterium
TTGTCGATGCCCTTGGCGCTCCGATAGACGGGAAGGGTCCAATCGACGCAAAAGAGTTCAGCCGAATTGAGGTGAAGGCCCCGGGTGTCATTGACAGGAAGGGCGTTCACGAGCCGTGTTACACCGGTTTGAAGGCGGTCGACGCCATGACGCCGGTGGGCAGGGGGCAGCGCGAGCTTATTATTGGCGACCGTCAGATTGGAAAGACGGCGATTTGTGTGGACGCGATTATTGCCCAGAAAGAAACAGATGTTTACTGCATTTATGTCGCCTGCGGGCAGAAGCAGGCTACAGTGGCCCTGGTGGCAGAGGCCCTGCGCCGTCACGGGGCAATGGAGTATACTACCATCGTCGCAGCGAGTGCCAGTGAGCCTGCATCCCTCCAGTACCTGGCGGCCTTTTCCGGTTGCGCCATGGGTGAATACTTCCGTGATCGAGGAAAGCATGCCCTTATTCTTTACGATGATTTGTCAAAGCAGGCAGTATCTTATCGTGAGCTTTCATTGCTGCTGAGGCGTCCTCCGGGACGTGAGGCATATCCTGGTGATATTTTCTACAATCACTCAAGGCTTCTGGAAAGGGCGTCAAAGCAGAACGAGGCCTTGGGCTCAGGCAGCCTCACTGCTCTGCCTGTAATTGAAACGCAGCAAGGTGACGTGTCGGCCTATATTCCAACAAACGTTATTTCCATTACGGATGGCCAGGTATATCTGGAGCCGGCGCTGTTCTTCGCCGGTGTCCGCCCGGCCATAAACGTCGGGCTCTCTGTTTCCCGTGTCGGCGGTGCGGCCCAGGTGAAGGCTATGAAGCAGGTCGCAGGGACTCTGAGACTGGATCTGGCTCAGTACCGTGAGCTTGCCGCCTTTGCCCAGTTTGGTAGTGATCTGGACAAGGCCACACAGGCCCAGTTGACACGCGGTGAGCGTCTGGTTGAGATCCTGAAGCAGCCACAGTATGAGCCTCTACCAATGGAGAAACAGGTGACCATTCTCTATGCCGGCACAAAAGGGCATCTGGATACACTGCCGGTTGATGTGCTTGGGGATTTTGAGAAAGAGCTTTATGCATTTGTCAGTAATAAACATCCTGATATCTTCAGCGAACTCAAGGAAAAGCAGGTCATAGATGAGAGTCTTGACAAGAAAATGAGTTCGGCAATCAGTGGTTTCGTCACGGAGTTTAAGGCTAACCGTAATCTTTAGAAGCGAAGGGGGGCTGTTGGTTAATGGCGGCACTGAAAGATATCAAGCTTAAGATAGTAGGTATAAAAAAGACCGCACAGATTACGCAGGCCATGAATATGGTGGCGGCTGCCAAGCTGCGCGGGGCACAGCAACGCATGGAGGATTTCCGTCCCTATGCGGAGAAATTCGCCGGGGTCATGGCGGAGTTGGCAGGTGCGGGTATTAACCCGGATGCTTTTCCGCTCATGGCGGCTAGGCCTGTAAAGAAGGTCATGCTGATACTGGTGACGTCTGACAGAGGGTTGTGCGGAGCGTTTAATTCAAACCTTATAAAGGTTACTGAAAAGTTCCTCAAGGCCCAGCAGGCAGAAGGCCGTGAAGGCTGCCTTGCCTGTGTAGGAAAGAAAGGCAACGCCTTTTTTAAGAAGAGCCCGTTCGAGATACTGCATCACAGCGTGGGCATTATGGACAACATACAGATGTTCAACGCAAGGCAGGTGGGTCAGGAGGTCATCAACCTCTTTCTGGAAGGAAAGGTGGATGAGGTGCAGTTGCTTTATGGACGGTTTATAAATGTTGCCGTCCAGCGTCCCACCATGAACCGCATCCTGCCGATCAGCACCGAAGGTCTTGAAGAGGGTGAAGGGGGAAAGGCTGAAGGCCCTAAGGCCACTTATACTTATGAGCCTGATCCTGAAGAAATACTTAATAATTTATTGCCCATGTTCGTGAATGTGCAGATTATGCATTCCATGTTGGAGACGGGGGCAAGCGAGCAGGCAGCGCGCATGACCGCAATGGACAATGCGACACGTGCATGCAAAGATATGATCGCAGATCTCACCATGGTCTATAACAAGGCTCGCCAGAGTGCAATAACGGCAGAGCTTATGGATATAGTTGGCGGAGCCGAGGCCCTCAAGTGAGGGTGATGGGCTGTTAGAGAAAAATATTCGGCGCCTATTCAGGTGTCTGGGGAGGTAGTAAGATAAATGGCTAGTGAAACTGCAGCAAATATGGGGAAGATATCTCAGGTGATTGGTGCTGTTGTCGATGTTGAATTTGAACCTGGGAAAATACCGGCTATTTTAAATGGTCTCTGTGTCACGAATCCAGCCATAAGTGACAAGGAGGACAATCTGATTCTTGAGGTAGCCCAGCACCTTGGAGACAACATGGTGCGTACGATTGCCATGGATACCACGGACGGGCTTGTCCGTGCGATGCCCGTGAGGGATACAGGTGATCCGATCCGTATTCCTGTGGGCAAGCCGACATTGGGACGGATTATGAATGTGGTGGGCTGGCCAGTGGACGGATTAGGGCCAATTGATGACAGTATGACGTTACCTATTCACCGTCAATGCCCGGAGTTTGTTGAGCAAGATACTACGGTCAATGTCTTGGAGACCGGTGTGAAGGTCATGGATTTGCTGGTTCCCTTTCCCCGTGGGGGCAAAATGGGCCTCTTTGGCGGGGCTGGTGTGGGAAAAACCGTCATCATGATGGAGATGATTCACAATATCGCCATGCATCACGGTGGCATTTCAGTCTTCTGTGGGGCCGGTGAGCGTACGCGTGAAGGAAATGACCTGTACCACGAGATGAAAGATTCCGGGGTTCTGCCCAAGGCCGCGCTGATTTATGGCCAGATGACGGAGCCGCCTGGGGCAAGGGCAAGGATAGGCCTTACGGGGCTTACCGCGGCAGAGTATTTCCGCGACGAAGAAGGGCAGGATGTGCTTTTCTTCATAGATAATATATTTCGTTTCACCCAGGCCGGTTCCGAGGTGTCGGCGCTGCTTGGCCGCATCCCCTCCGCAGTGGGATACCAGCCCACTCTGGCTACAGACCTTGGTGCCTTGCAGGAGCGGATCACCTCTACCAACAAGGGCTCGATCACGGCTGTTGAGTGCGTGTATGTGCCGGCTGATGACTTGACTGACCCGGCACCAGCTACGACATTTGCTCACCTTGATGGAACAGTGGTCCTTTCACGGCAGATTACAGAGCTTGGTATTTATCCTGCGGTTGACCCGCTGGACTCCACGTCTCGTATTCTCGATCCCAATATCGTAGGAGAGGAGCACTACAGGGCGTCCAGAACGCTTCAGCAGACCCTGCAAAAATATAAAGACCTTCAGGACATTATCGCAATCCTGGGTATGGACGAGCTCTCGGATGATGACAAGCTCACGGTACAGAGGGCACGGAGATGTCAGAGGTTCCTGTCGCAGCCATTCCACGTGGCCGAGACGTTTACCGGTATGCCGGGTAAATTCATCAAGGTGGAAGATACGGTTCGTGCTTTTAATGAAATCCTTGAGGGTAAACACGATGAGCTTCCTGAGGGGGCCTTTTATATGGTGGGCGGTATTGAAGAGGCCGTGGAGAAGGCAGCCAAGATGTCATAATAATGACTCTGTTGGCCATGAGGCTGAAGAGTATTAGCAACAACCTGGCTTCGGACTGTATAAACTAACAGGTGCAGGTGTAGGGAAAAATAGATGGCAAACAAGATACTTTTAGAAGTAGTGACCCCTTCAAGGTTGTTGGTGAGTGAGGAAGTGGAGCTGGCTACGGCCCCTGGTACTGAAGGTGTCTTTGGTGCGATGGCCAATCACGCTCCGCTTTTGGCCCCGCTTAAGATAGGTGAGTTGCATTATCTGAATGAAGGGAATACGGTCCGCATAGCTTTAAGCGGTGGTTTCTGCGACGTGTCCAACAATCGGATGACCGTGTTGGCTGAGAGTGCGGAGCTAAGTACGGAAATCGACGTGGATAGAGCCCTTAAGGCCAAAGAGAGGGCGGAGCGCAGATTACAGGAGGCTGAGGCGCGAAAGGGAGACATTGATCTTGCTCGTGCTCAGGCAGCCTTTGCCAGGGCACTTACTAGAATACATATAGCGGGTCACTAGCGTTACAACTCGCAATTCAGACATATATGTTTTGCTCAGGGCAAGCCGCGCGCTTGCCCTTTTTATTTACCTGGGTCCTTTCATTATGATAGAAAATTCTGTTTCAAAGGGCAGTAGTCCCTGGGCGTGTATTATACTCGCAGCCGGCAAGGGAACCAGAATGAAATCTGAGATCCCGAAGGTAATGCATCATCTGCTTGGAAAGCCTTTAATAGAACATGTTCTCGGTCTGTTAGTTAATATGGATATTGATTTTACAATAGTGGTAACTGGCCATGGCGGCGACTATGTCAGAGACTGTGTCACCAGATATAACGTTGGTTTGATAGAGCAGAAGCAACAACTTGGTACGGGGCATGCGGTGTTGTGTGCAAAGGCTGCCCTGAGAGAGTTTTGCGGTAATGTTTTAATCATTTGTGGTGATACGCCTTTACTGAGAGAGAGTACTCTTGCCTCTTTTATGAAAGATCATGCAGGTTCCAAAAGGACCCTGTCTCTATTGTCTGCGCACTTCAAAGATCCGTCAGGATACGGGCGTATACTCAGGTCTTTGTCCGGACGACCTCGAATCCATGGGATAGTCGAAGAGAAGGATGCCACTGAGGCCCAGAGACGGATCACTGAGATCAATACGGGGATATATGCGGTTAATTCGGTTTTTTTATTTGATGCCCTTGATTCCGTTGGTTGTGATAATGTTCAGGGGGAGTACTATTTGACCGATATAGTGGGTCTCGCAGTATCCAGGGGCGTTTCAACCGGGGCCGTCATAACCGTTGCTGAGGACGAGGCCTTGGGAGTCAATTCAAGGATGGATCTTGTCAGGGCGGAGACTATTTTATTAGATAGGATAAGAAAAAGTTGGCTGGAATTCGGGGTAACTTTCGAGCTCTGTGAATCAGTTTATATAGAGCCTGACGTTGTGCTGTCCCGTGACGTCACAGTCGGTCCCCATGTTATTCTTAAGGGAAGTACAATAGTGGGTAAGGGAGCAAAATTGGGTGCTTTTAGTTATCTTGATGGGGCGCAAGTGTCACCCAACACCATAATACCTCCTTTCAGCAAGTTAATTAGTACCTGAACGAAAATTTGTTTAAATGTTTGAATGGGTTATGCCCAGCCTTCATTTGGAACAAGATGTGGGCTTACACTATAAGGAGAGGGTTGACGTAAGCATAACCAATGGGTTTAATGTCTTCAAATTCAGGAGAGGATATATGAGCGATCAGGAACTGCTTTTATTAGAAGATAGAGTTGATAGTTTATTAAGATATTGCGAACAATTGGTGTCTGAGCGGGATGATTTTCGGAGGCAGACAGAGGAAAAGGATTGCCAGATAAAGGAGCTGGAAGATAAATTGGCCCGGTTTGAAAAGGAAAGAGAAAATGTTCGTCTTAGGGTTACAGACCTGCTGGGCAAAATCGATCAGGTTGGTACGTTTTCAAGAAGCGAGGATATGGCCACAGCACGTCAAACTGATATGCCTTTGGATGTGTAGACAAATTGGAAATGACTCAAATTAAATTTAATTTTTTCGGACAGATATATGAGCTCAAGGCCGATGACCCTGAAGTTGATGTTAAGGAAGTTGTAGAATACGTAGAATCAAAAGTCCGAGAACAGGAGACCTCAAACAGGGGCTTGGCTTCCCATAAGATGATAGTTTTAGCTATGCTCAATATCGGTAAAGATTATATTTTAGTCAGGCATCAATTGAGGGAATTAAAAAAGACGGTGGTTAGCAAAACTAGTCGATTGGTTGCTAAAATTGATTCAGTAATAGATTAACTTGGCAGATTATGGTATTATAAAATATACGAAAGAATTAACGTGGTTTGTTTCCCCTGCTGTGTTGGTGATTGACAGAGTTTGTTGAGCCAACTCTCTTTACAAGGGGGTCTCCTCTTCGCATAGGGTTGGAAGGAGAGAAATCTTTTTCCCGAATAGCGGATGAGACACCCACCTGGTTTTCCAGGTTCAATAGATTTTGTCGACACGGCATAAGCGGGGGATTATGTGGGCTATAACCCCGTTCGGGTTCATATATATAAAAGGATTTGGAACAGGTTGCACATCCATAAAATGTGCTTAGGAAAATTGAGCAACGGCCATAGTCGATTTCATGGTTAAGATGCCATACAATGTCGATGAAAAAAC
The DNA here is from genome assembly GCA_964585405.1 of uncultured Thermodesulfobacteriaceae bacterium. GTDB lineage: Bacteria > Desulfobacterota > Dissulfuribacteria > Dissulfuribacterales > UBA3076 > UBA3076. Next base: position 6,261 of record CAZPDU010000148.1, read on the forward strand.
CGGCCGGTTTGCAATAGTAGCTCGACTATTTTAAGAGGCGTTTTTAGCTAACTTAATCCTATTAAACAAAAAACTCGAAAAGAAGACAAAGTTGCTCTTTTCTGTTCGGGATCTGGGAAAAGGTTTTGTAATGATACATAAAAGTGGTTTTTTTACCTAAAAGGCCTTTAATAGTCAAAGCATATTTTTGGGGTCGATCCTGACCTAGATTTCAACCGCCTACCAAAATCCTTATGTAACCGTCACCAGACGCTCCTTTAGGGAGTCGAGATGGGGTGTGGCCATCCTATACGGAAGGGAGCACCCATCATGGAAGTTTTTTATTTTTTAGTTCCGACCATCCTGGGCTTGTGCGTCGGTTTAGCTGCAGGCATATGGCTTACCAAGCGCAGGACAGTAGATATGGTTGATTCAATAAAAGAAGTTGAGCGTTTAAAGAAAGAGGCCCAGGCAGAGGCCGAGAGACTGATTAAGGAAGCCAGAATTCAAGGGCAGGAGCAAACATTTCAATTAAAGAAAGAGGCCGAAAAAGAGATAAAAGAGTGGAAGGTCGAGCTGCACAATCAAGAAGTACATCTGCAACAAAAAGAACAACAGGTAAATCGTAAATATGAGCTTGTTGATCATAAGGAAATTGAGGTACTTGAGAAAGGTAAGGCATTTCAGCAGCTAGAGCATACCCTCAAAGAAAAGGGAGAAGAGATAAAGAAACTCGTCGATGAACAGAGGAGTCAGCTTGAAAAGATATCAGGTATGTCGGTACAAGAGGCCAAGGATTGTCTGCTCGAGACATTAGAGGCAGAGGTTAGACAGGACGCATCCAAACTGATTAAAAAGATAGAGACGGAGACCAGCGATACTGCAGAAAAGAAAGCCAAAGAGATAATATCATTAGCCATAGCCAGGTATGCAGGTGAATATATAGCTGAACGGACTGTTTCAGTTGTACATTTGCCCAGTGACGAGATGAAAGGACGTATCATAGGCAGGGAGGGTAGAAATATTCGGGCTATAGAAGCAGTCACCGGAATAGATCTCATCATTGACGATACTCCTGAAGCGGTTCTTCTATCAGGTTTTAATCCAGTGCGTAGAGAAGTAGCCAGAATTGCTCTTGATAGGTTGGTTGCTGATGGAAGGATTCATCCAGCGCGGATTGAAGAGGTGGTGAAAAAGGTAGAAAAAGAAATAGATAATACCATCCGCGAGACAGGAGAGCAGGCTGCCTTTGATATCGGGGCCTATGGGATTCATCCTGAATTGATAAAACTTTTGGGCAAACTTCGTTTTCGTACCAGCTATGCCCAGAATGTACTGCAGCATTCTATCGAAGTCGCTTTTCTTTGCGGAATAATGGCTTCTGAGCTTGGGGTTAACGTAAAGAAGGCAAAACGGGCCGGATTGCTTCACGATATCGGAAAGGCTGTAGACCATGAAGTAGAAGGACCCCATGCAATTATAGGTGCTGACCTGGCTAAGAAGTATGGTGAGTCTCAGGAAATAGTGCATTCCATTGCTGCACATCACGAAGATGTCAAGCCAAATACAGTAATGGCGGTACTTGTACAGGCGGCGGATGCCCTTTCAGGAGCAAGGCCTGGAGCAAGGCGGGAAATGCTTGAGAGCTATGTGAGGCGTCTGGAAGATTTAGAGAATATTGCCAAGTCATTTACAGGGGTCCAGAATTCCTATGCCATCCAGGCGGGGCGGGAGATACGCATAGTTGTTCTAAGTGATAAGGTTTCTGATGCAGAAACCCCGCTTTTATGCCGAGAGGTGGCAAAAAAAATAGAGAGTGAATTGAGTTATCCTGGCCAAATCAAGGTTACGGTTATACGGGAGACAAGGGCTGTAGAGTATGCGAAATAGGTCTGCATAAAGTGGAACAGGATCTGAAAAAGGCCATGGAGCTTATTCATCGGGGCACTGTGGATGTTATCGATGAGAACGAGCTGGAGAGCAAGCTGAAGAGGGCCGTTAAGACCGGTATATCTCTGAAGATCAAGGCCGGTTTTGATCCGACTGCTCCGGATCTGCACCTGGGACATGCGGTACTCATACAGAAGATGAAGCAATTTCAGGATCTCGGCCACCGGGTAATGTTCCTAATAGGGGATTTTACCGGTTTGATTGGGGATCCATCCGGCAAGTCAGAGACAAGGCCCGCTCTAACTCCGGAACAGGTGCAGGAGAATGCCAGGACATATAAAGAGCAGATTTTTAAGATTTTAGATTCGGGAAAGACCGAGGTTTTATTTAATAGTGTGTGGATGCAGGAGTTAAAGTCCATAGACATGATACGTTTGTGTGCCAAGCATACGGTAGCCAGGATGTTGGAGAGGGATGATTTTAAAAAACGTTTTCAGGCTCGAAAATCTATCGGAATACACGAATTTATTTATCCCTTGATACAGGGCTATGACTCCGTAGCTGTAAAGGCGGATATCGAGCTTGGGGGTACTGATCAGACTTTTAACCTGCTAATAGGACGACACATACAGAAAGAGTACGGTCAGGAGCCCCAGGTTGTGATAACCATGCCGCTTCTTGAAGGCCTGGATGGGGTCCATAAGATGAGTAAGTCTTTGGGTAATTATATAGGAATTACCGAACCACCTAAGGATATGTTTGGAAAGCTTATGTCCGTTTCAGATGATTTGATGTTCAGATACCTTGAATTGCTGAGCAGCCTTGATATGGATGAGATAAAAAGGCTTAAGGACGGAGTTATTGATGGTCGTTTTCATCCAAAGGATGTGAAGGGGAGGCTGGCAAAGGAGCTTGTGCAAAGATTTCATGGCGCCAAGGCTGCAGAGGACGCAAAAGCGGATTTTGAGGCACAGTTCAGCAGGCGGGAGGTCCCTGATGACATTCCGGATTTCAGGCTGTCTCCAGATGAAGAGACAATTTATCTTCCCAGTATTCTGAAGGAAGCTGGTCTTGTGGATAGTAATTCTGAGGCCAGGCGACTTATCAAACAAGGTGCCGTAAGTGTTGACGGAAACAAGGTGCAGTCTGAAGAGATCAAGATACAGGCATCTATGGCGATACTGAAAGTAGGTAAGAGGAGATTCTTGCGGATCCGATATTATGATTGATTACATTAAGGATCATATTGGATTGGCACGGAGGGCATGAGATATCATATACTCAATATTTTTTCTTACATAAGGAGGCCAAGTGCAACATCATCTTTCAAATAGTTATTTTCAAAAGGCCCAGGAGGTTATTCCTGGCGGAGTAAACAGCCCGGTACGTGCATGCAGGTCAGTGGGTTGTGATCCCATATTCGTAGAGAAGGGAGATGGTTGCCGTTTATACGATGTAGATGGGAATCGATACATCGACTATGTCTGTTCATGGGGTCCTATGATTATAGGACATGCGCACCCTGAGGTAAAGGCAGCGGTCGCGGAGGCCCTGGCATCCGGGACCAGTTTTGGAATACCGACCTGGCGAGAGGTCGCCCTGGCACAGAAAATAGTCGAACTCGTGCCATCTATTGAGCAGGTGAGGTTGGTAAACTCGGGTACAGAGGCCGCCATGAGTGCTATCCGTTTGGCCAGAGGATATACAGGCAGAAAAAAGATCCTGAAATTTGATGGCTGTTATCACGGGCATGCAGATTCCTTTCTGATAAAGGCCGGTTCCGGTTTGGCGACACTTGGTATACCGGGAAGTCCAGGAGTGCTGGAAGAGGTTGTATCCAATACACTGGCTGTGCCTTTTAATGATTTGGAGGCCCTTAAGACGGTTATGGACAGAGAGGGAGAGGAAATAGCCGCAATTGTTGTGGAACCAGTACCTGCTAATATGGGCGTGGTTCTCCCAAGAGAGGATTTTCTCCCTAAACTTCGGGAGTGGACTGAGCAAAAGGGCATATTACTTATATTTGATGAGGTTATAACTGGTTTCAGGCTGGCTCCGGGTGGTGCTCAACAATATTTTCAAGTTATGCCGGATCTTACTTGTCTTGGGAAGATAATTGGTGGGGGATTGCCAGTAGGTGCTTATGGCGGCAGGCGGGAAATTATGGAGAAGATGGCACCTTTAGGTCCTATATACCAGGCTGGGACTTTGTCCGGAAACCCGCTTGCCACTGCTGCCGGTCTTGCAACCCTTGAGGTGTTGAGCCGTCCCGGCTTCCATGAGGTCCTGGATCAAAGGGCGGAGGCCCTGGGAGGCGGTCTTGTTGAGATTGCTGCTAGGCACGGGGTAATTTGTTGTCTGCAGCGTATAGGGTCCATGATGACGGTCTTTTTTGGTCAAAGAGGTCCTGTTGTTGATTTTGAAACTGCCCTTAAATCCGATACCGATCTTTATGCTCGATTTTTCAGGCATATGTTAGAGGAGGGGGTTTACCTTGCTCCATCCCAATTTGAGACAGGTTTTGTCTCCCTGGCCCATGGCTGGGATGTGATTGAAGAGACCCTGATATATGCTGAATCCGCATTCAAGAATCTGTAATCGTTCACAGGGCACCTCATCTGCTTTGTTGTCGGGCACTTGAAGTACAGGGAGTACGTCTGCGTATCCTCCGCCTCGCATTTGCAATCACCCTATAAACGCTTACAGCTTGCTGGTAATTATTTACTCCCCCCGCGTTTCCAACCGCGGGGAGATTGCACCAAAATGTGTATTCCCAACGGATTATGCTTTGAAACCTGCAAAAGGCTGTCGGCCGTCAGAGAATGAGAATGGTTACCTTAAAAAAATGAGGGACTGGTTTGATACAAATGGATTGACAGTCTTGTTTTCCTATGCTAATTGATATGTCAATCCTACAGGAAAGTCCTTGGGAGAATTTTTTAATGATATAAAATGAATGAGGCCCCGTTCAGTTTGATTAACGGAGTGCCCGGTCGGCAAATAAGTTATGGTGATATATGGGTACTATAAGAGAGGAACTTGCGTCGCAGTTTCGCAGTTTCAGCGTTGCCAGTGCCATCGCCATGTCCGTGGTTTTTTCCATCTTTGCCGGGGCTATTACGGGTTATTACCTGGATGCCTGGCTTTTTGATGGTCAAAGTCATTGGCTCACCCTTATTTGCCTTTTTTTTGGAATTGCCGGGGCTGTTAAAAATTTTTTTGTCCTGACCAAGCGTTTTAATAAGGAATCTGAGGAGGGAAAGGGAAAAGATCAGCCGGAGGCACATGCTTCGGGTCGCCAGGACGAAGATGTTTAAGGCATTAATCAGCGGAAATATAGACGAACATTTCATTAAGTACTATAAATTTGCAAACTGGATACTCTTGGTGCTGATGGCGGTTGTGGCCAATGTGGTGTCGTCTCTTGACATTGTCACTGGCATCCTGGTCGGCGGATTTATAGCCAATCTAAATTGTATAGGGCTTGAGCGCGATTGTAAGCGCATGGTCCGTTGGCATACTGTGATTGTTTATTACGGAGGG
>CAZPDU010000149.1:0-2258 GCA_964585405.1 uncultured Thermodesulfobacteriaceae bacterium
ATCAGCCCGTAAGGGTCTATACGGATATCGGCGTGCTGGCTACCCTGCCCCGGGCCGAGATAAGAAACGGCCTTGCCGAAGTAGTTAAGTATGGAATGATCCAAAGCCGGGAACTCTTTGATTTTCTGGAGCAGGAATGGATGGATATAGTCAATCTTGAGCCGAATGTCACTGGCCGGATAGTCTTTAACTCCTGTTCCATAAAGGCCGGAGTGGTTTCTGCCGACGAAAGGGAAGGAGATGTGAGACGCATGCTTAATTTCGGCCACACCGTGGGTCATGCGATAGAGGCAGCGGCACATTATCGAATTCCTCACGGTGAGGCGGTTTCCATGGGTATGGTAGTGATTTCGAGGATCTCTGCGGCAAAGGGTCTCATGCCCCAGAGTGATCTGGAAAGGCTGTGCGGGCTCCTGGACAGATTACAGCTTCCCCGCAGGATTCCGGCGGACCTCCGTGCAGAGAAACTGATGGATCTCCTGCGGCATGACAAAAAGGTCAGGTCAGGCAGACCTCACTTTATACTGAGTAAAGGAATCGGTCAGATTCTAATAACGGATGATGTCAGCAGAGAGGAACTGGCCGCGGCCATTGAGGCCTCACGGGCCTGAAGATCAACTGGTATATCAGCTGGAGAATCTTTCATTTGCTTCAAACTGCAGCAGAAGCGCCTTGACCTCCAGCCCGCATGAAAAGCCGACAAGGTCTCCCTGTTTCCCGACCACCCTGTGACAGGGTGTAATAATGGGCAGCGGATTGGCCTTAAGTGCCTGTCCCACGGCCCTGGGCGAGCGGCAATCCACTTCAGAGGCGATCTTACCGTATGTCTTCAGCCCTCCGAAGGGTATACCACGGGTGACATGCCATACCTTCTTTTGAAAGGCCGTTCCTACGGCCTTAAAGGGTATTGACGACCCGTTAAATTCCCCTCTAAGTATACCCCTGAATTTGCGGGCAAGGGGTGACAAGGTCCTATTCCATGGTACATCGGAGATAGCAGGTTTTATACAGACAACAAGACCATGTTCCCAGTGTACCTGTATCTTTAAGGTGTAATCAAGTATTCGCAGAAAGCAGACTTCCCTTTTTATCACTTTGTTACCACATATCCATACTGCAGTGAGTCTTTATTCGAAGTTCTGTTGTTAGCACTGTGTCTGAAGAATAATCAGGTATGATTATATTGCAAGAATCCTGAAATGTGATTCTGCTCAAAAAGCCTGAGATACAAGGCGCGAAATTTTCCAGGAATGAGACGTACTTGTCGTACGTCGCAGTGACTGGAAAATTAAAGCAACGCCGCAGATCGGATTTTTTCAGCATAATCAGATATAGTGTTCATAACCATGATACGCGATGTCCCATGCCCCATGAGACGTCTTTAATATTACACCGTCTCCCCGCACTATCCTTCCTATCTGGAACGGTATATGCCCCAGGATCTTCGAGGCAATCCTTTGTACTTCGGACCTGTATTTTTTTGACACGGTCCATAAGAGTTCAAAATCTTCGCCCCCTGTCAGGGCAAACTCCAGGGGTGATACCCCCAGGAACCGGGATGCCCTTTTCAGGGATCGGGAGACCGGAATTTCCATTGCCCGGACTTCGGCGCCGACCCTGCTGTCTTTGCATATATGGGCAAGATCTGTCGCAACACCGTCGGATATATCTATGGCGGTCTGAACCATGCCGCTTGCAAGCAGGGCCTGCCCCAGCCTTACACGGGGTTCAGGGTCCAGATGCCTGCGCACAAGCCTTTTACAAACGGCCTTTGAGATCCTGTGCACCGCCTTTCGACTCCTGAAAGTATTCCTCGTTGCTTTATATCTCTTTAACAACTCAAGCCCGGCCGCGGATTCTCCAAGATTACCGGAACAGTATATCAGGTCGTCCGGCTTTGCGGAATCACGGCTCAGCCACCTACCCTCTTTTATCTCTCCGATCAAGGTAAGGCTGAGCGAGAGCCGGTCAGGAGCGCTTACGGTATCTCCTCCTACCAGACTTACTCCATATGGAGACAGTCTTGACAGCAGGCCCTCGAAGAAACTATTCCAAAACACGTCGGTCAATCGCCGAGGTACAGCCATGTTTAGCAAGGCCCACCTGGGCAATCCGCCCACGGCTGCCGAATCGCTCAGATTGACTGCTGCTGTTTTCCTGCCCAGGTGCCATGGATCAAAATACTCAAGATCAAAATGAATTGATTCCACGAGTGTATCGGTGGTGACTATCAGGCGCCGGTCGGGCCCTGGCACCAG
>CAZPDU010000150.1:0-6825 GCA_964585405.1 uncultured Thermodesulfobacteriaceae bacterium
GCATAGGCACACCAGTTACACAGAAATGCCAGAATTTTCGGCTCAAATGATTTATTTGTTTCCATATTTTCTGCCTTTATTCACTTAGAGTCAGCGGTCAGTTATTCATGAGCCGCGGCCTGCAACTTACTTCCTCCTGCCTCAATCATCGCAAGTATCTGCCGATCACGGAAGTGTTTCATGTCTATGGCCTTTTGCGGACAGGCGGCGGCACAAATACCGCAACCCTTACAGAGGGCCGATATATTCTCAGCCCTGTATCCATGTCCAGGGACTTGAACAAGGTGTATAGCGCCAAACGGACAGGATATCTCACACAACCCGCAGCCGATGCATTTTTCCTGGTCAACTACTGAAACAGTGGGCTCAACTTCCACTGACTCTTTGATCAAAACTGATGCCGCCCTGGCAGCGGCCGCTTTTGCCTGAACTAAAGATTCCTCGAGGGGTTTGGGGTAATGGGCCAAACCGCACACAAATATCCCATCAGTGGCAAAATCTACCGGCCTTAACTTCATATGCGCCTCGAGGAAAAAGCCATCTTCGTTGAGAGGTACTTTCAGCATTTTGGCCAGTTTTTCATCGCCTCTCGGAATAATGGCCGTGGCCAGATTCAGATAATCCACCTGGAGCTCAAGAGGAATACCGAGTATATGGTCTCTGACCGTAATTTTTAGTTTATCTTTACCATCGATAACGGTCCCTTCTACCACAGGTTTTTCATCAAGAGAGTAACGGATGAATATCACCCCTAATTCTCTTGCCTTTTTGTACAGTTGTTCTCTCTGTCCATAAGTGCGGATGTCACGATAGATTATATATACATTCAGTTCGGGTTTTCGTGTCTTAAAATCAATGGCCTGCTGTAAGGATGAGGTACAGCAAAACTTTGAGCAATAGGGACGTTCAGGTTCTCGAGACCCTACACATTGAATAAAGGCAACCGCCTCGGCCCGCTCAATTTTCTCCGGCTCTTTTTCAAAGAGTTCTTCAAGCTCATGCCATTTCATTACCCGGTCATTCTGCCCGTAAAGATATTCATGAGGCTTAAGGGGTTCCGCTCCAACTGCCAAAATGATAATACCATGTTCAATTTCCCTTTCAGCGGCTCCGGTCGTTACAGTAGTTTTAAAATTGCCTATAAATCCTGATACACGGGTGATTTCAGCATCCAGCAATACCTCGATTTGCTCATGGGCATGAACGCGTCTTATCAGGTCTGTAAGAAAGGCCCTTCCATCTTCACCTTTCCATGTCCTTTTGACATGTTTCGCATGTCCTCCAAGTTTTCGGTCTCGTTCTACAATAAAGGTCTTGAACCCCTGGTCAGCCAGGTCCAAGGCGGCGGTCATGCCGGCTGCACCCCCTCCGACAATCAGCGCCTCATGCCTGTTGCTTAAAAGCAGAGGTTCTATGGGTTCTAGCAATGCGGCCTTGGTTACAGACATCCGGACCATGTCTTTGGCCTTTTCAGTGGCCTTTTCAGGCTCTTTCTGATGTACCCATGCATCCTGATCCCTGATATTGGCAAACTCAAATAGATATGGATTTAAACCTCCCTCCCTAATAGTTTCCTGAAAAAGCGCTTCGTGGGTGCGGGGAGTGCACGCCGCTACAACTACACGATTCAAACGGTTTTTCTTAACGGCATCCCGTATGAGACCCTGAGTATCTTGGCTGCATGTAAACATGTTATCAGCCACGTATACTACATTAGGGAGCTTCTTGGCATATTCGCACACCGCCGGTACATCTACTACTCCACCTATGTTGATGCCGCAGTGGCACACAAAGACTCCGATTCTGGGCCCTTCATGAATAACGGGGTCTTCCGGCGGATAAGTCTTTTTTCGCGTAAGTGTATTTCGTGATTCGGCTAAGAGCACTGCACAGGCGGAAGATGCAGCGGATGACTCCATGACTGATTGAGGAATATCCTTAGGGCCGGCAAAGGCGCCACAGACAAAGATTCCTGGCCGAGAAGTAGCAACTGGTGTAAATGAACTGGTTTTCGCAAATCCGTAAATATCAAGTTCAATTCCGAGATCTTGAGCCAGCTTACGCATTTCTTCCGATATCTCAAGACCAGTTGAAAGCACTACCAGATCAAAAACTTCTTCCCGCCGGCTGCCGTCTTTACCTACATATATAATCTTCAGATCATCCGAATCTGGTCCCCCGGCACGTTCAACAGAATGGACACGTGATCTTATAAATCTGACCCCTGCCTCCTTTTCAGCTCGGTCGTAATATCTGTCGAACTCCTTTCCGTGAGTTCTCATATCCATGAAAAAGATGGCCGTATCAAGGTCCTTCCCGGCATGTTCTTTGGCAATGACCGCCTCTTTAATTGCATACATACAACAGACGCCTGAGCAATATTCATGACAACCGGTATGTAAATCACGCGACCCTATGCACTGAAGCCACGCGATTTTTCGGGGCGGCTGTTTATCAGAAGGGCGTTGCAGATGACCATGAAAAGGACCTGAAGCACTCAATATGCGCTCAAATTCCATGCTTGTTATGATATTCGGCAGGCTACCGTATCCATAGATATCATATCCACTGGGATCAAAAGATTTAAAGCCGGTGGACAGGACAACAGACCCTACTTTGATTTTATGAATCTTTTCTTTCTGTGTAAAATCGATTGCACCTGCCGGACAGTACTTTTCGCAGGCCCTGCATCTGCCTTTTTTCTTGAAATAGATACAATTATCCTCATCAATTACGTATTTGAGCGGTACTGCCTGGGCATATTGCAAATAAATGGCCTTGCGTTGAGCCAGGCCCTGGTTATATTCGTCCTTGACCTTGCGGGGGCATCTTTCAGCACATATTCCGCAGGCGATACATTTATCCATGTCCACATAGCGAGGACGTTCGCGGACAGTTGCTGTAAAATTCCCAGCCTCACCCTCAATGGATTTCAAATCCGCCAGGGTGATGAGATTGATGTTTAGATGCCGGCCGACCTCGACCAGTTTAGGAGATATAATTCACATCGCACAATCATTTGTGGGGAACGTTTTGTCCAGCGCGCTCATCACACCGCCAATAGCAGCGGATTTTTCAACAATGTGTACTAGGAATCCAGAATTCGCCAGATCCAGAGCCGCCTGTATCCCGGCAATCCCTCCACCAACTACCATCACCGATCCTTTGATGTCATTTGACATGAAAATATCTCCCTTTTAAGAACCTGTCTCTGGGACCGATGCCATAACTTCTGTCAGGCATCTTTCAATTCATGGATCTTATTTATCTCTTTCTCCTTACGTGGCTGCTGTCCGTATATCCATCCTAAATATGGAATCCTTTCTCAGGCACCGTAAACAGCAACCTCTCTAAGATCATCGCCTAGATATGCGCGTTCATTTTCACCTAGTATTCCAAGAGATAAACAAATTAATGTCCACAAATGAACAACTGAGTAGTTTCCTCCGTAATATTCACTTAATTCATGAATCTGTGAGTGACAATTATGACATGCAGCAATGCAATAATCTGCCCCGGTAGCCTTGATCTGTTTGTCCTTAACTGCTCCATACTGTAAACGCTGTGCCTTGTATCCAGCCTGAAGGGCACCTCCACCTCCACCGCAACAGTAATTGTTTGATTTGTTAGGAGTCATATCAATAAAATTTTCTTCGCCCACGATTGACTTAACCACATAACGCAGATCATCAGCGACTACATCACCATAAGATTTGCGAACAATTTGACACGGGTCCTGAACGGTAAATTTAATCTTCAAATCTTTATTCCAGTCAGAATTTACCTTCAACTTCCCTTCTCTAATCCATTTGGCATAATATTGATACATGCAGGCAATTTCCAGGTCATGCTCTATATTGAATTTTTTCAGCCCGTACCGGACTGCATAGGTTACATGTCCTCATTCAGTATTGAGAAAGACCTTGCACTCAAGTTCTTTAGCTGCTTGTATACTTGTTGCGACCACTTTTTCCCATGAATCGTCATCGGCAAGAAACATACAGTAGTTTTCTCCGGCCCATCCTTTTGATCCATAAGTCCAGTCAGCTCCCACTATATGAAGAATCTTCCACAAAGGGACCATCTCGTCCGGTTCTGTTACAGGCTCTCTGGAATTTTGATTCAAGAAAAAATGAGCACCTTTTTTGTCGATAGGCGCTTTCATGTCTTTAAATTCAGGTTGTGCCTCGCGATATTCCTCAAGCACATCTCCAACCACAAAAGTAAAATCTTCAGGTGGCGTTCCCATGGCGCTGCGGCTCATATTTCTTAACGCCATATCGCATGATGCGACGAGCCCCTTAGGCCTTTTTTCTCTTGGCCAGCTGGCTCTGGCAGCATATACTAACGCCGGTATATCAATTTTCATTGGACATGCATAAACACACCTGTAGCACATGGTACACATCCATATCCAGGGTGTACTCGTTAATTCTTCATCCAGTCCAAGGGCAGCCATGCGCAAAAATTTTCGGGGGTCCATATTTTCTAGACCCGTTGCCGGACAGCCTGATGAACAGGCGCCGCATGTAAGACAAAGGTTGAGATTTCCCCCTTGCGGAAGAAGTTTTTTTACTTTATCAATAAAAATACTTTTTCTTTTTCCACCAAGTTTGATTGCCTCTTCAGCCATATTTTTATTGCCCTCCATAGTGGAATTAAAGCCTGTTCATTCAATTAGGATAGTATATTGTAGGTTGCATAAATTGCTAATTGAAATTGATTCTAAGAAACTATCTAAGAATTTTTTTAGTCCTTTGATCTAAATAAGTCAACCCGGATTTTCGAAAAAAATGTGAATCAATATGAGTATTCCATCAATAATGAGGGTGGGTAAAGCATCTATTCCCGCACATTGATCCGTGAGATCGAATCTTTTCCCCGTATCAAAAGAATGAAAGACAAGATCCCTGCTGTCATTATTATTGCCCCTAGAGGAAACGCATTCTTAAGACCAAAATAATCCATGATAATACCGGCAAAAAAAGAACCTAGCAACATTCCAAGGCTGTGTCCCATTGTTAGAAGCCCCATGATTGATCCCATGGATTTAGTGTCATTGCCTTTTATTACACAAAGGGCCATTACCGGCGGAGTTGACAGTCCACCTCCAACTCCGAAGAGGATATCCGCAACAATTATATCCCAAAGTCCCTCTGCCCATGAAAATGAATATATTGCGTAAACGATTATCAGGCAGCCTGATATAATCATATACTTTTTGTTAACCCGGTCAGCCAGCAAGCCCATCGGCACCTGCAAAATTCCGCTTATACATACACCCAGCATGACAAGAATCCCAATCAAGGAACTTGAAAATCCGAACTCTGAATCCACATAAACGGGCAGGAAGCACCATATGATTCCAATACAGAATATATAGCAAAGCCTCAGGATGAACAGACCTGCCACTACCCTGTCTTTTAATAGTCCGGTAATCAACGCAGGAGATTTATTCCTTCTCGCCACACTTTCAGAACTGACAGGCGGCAGCAGGAAAAGGCTTAACATGCAGCCTATGAATGCCAGAATACCCATAGACGCAAAGGCTGAATTCAGGCTGAATTTATCACTGATAACTCCACCTGCAATGGGGCCGATGCTCAGGCTGAGAAACAGGGACAGATTAAAAAGACCCATATAAAAACCCTCGCTCCCTTCAGGGGTGATATCTCCTATATAGGCCTGTGCAACCGGCATGATCATGGCAGACGCCATACCCTGTAAAAATCTTATGGCTATCAATGAATTGACATCGGATGAAAACATGAACGCAATCGAAACCAATGTATAGCCAAGCAGTCCTGCGACAATAAACGGCTTGCGCCCTTTTCTGTCTGAAGTCTTGCCAAAATATGGCAGCAGAAAAGTTCGTGAGAGTGAAAACGCACCGAAGATCAGACTTATATAAAGACCAGTAGCACCGAGATTATGGGCATATACAGGAAGGAGCGGGACCACTATCCCTACACCCGTAACAGACGTAAAAATAGAAAAGAAAATAGTAGCAAATATCTTTTTGTCAGATAAATTCATATGAGAGGGGAGGGGGCTGGGGATAAATTTTTTACTCGGGGTGAACCCTGTCAATCAACCGAAATCGGTCAAGATGACTGAGCTTTGATCTTTTTGATAGAAGTTCAGTCCCGAGGCACTGCCATCATACGTTCTACGGCCTTAAGGGCTCTTAAACGAATCGGTTCGGGCAGAACAATCACCGGTCCTTCTGTCTGAAGTGCCCTCAACAACTCCTTCATGCCTGTTTTTTTCATGTCTTTACAGATCATTTCGGAAGAAGCGGCATAAAATTGTTTTTCCGGGTTTTGCTTTTTCAACTGATGTAATAGTCCTACCTCTGTGGCAACAATGAATTCCTTTGCCTTGGATTCCGAGGCAAAGGTGAGCATGCCGCTGGTACTCCTTACCGCATCAGCCACATCCAGCACCTCTGGAATACATTCGGGATGGGCCATCAATAGAGCCTGAGGGTGAGCTGCTTTTGCCTTCTTGATCTGGTCAATAGTGAGTTCGTTGTGAATCGGACAATAGCCGGGCCAGTAATGGATCTTTTTATCTGTGTGCCTCTGCGCCCACATCGCTAAATTTTTGTCCGGAGTCATGAGGACTTCGGTTGCCTTTAAAGATTTGACGACCTGCACTGCGTTTGCTGAGGTGCAGCAGATATCGCTTTCCGCCTTTACTTCCGCTGTAGAATTTACATATGTGACCACAGGAACGCCTGGATACTTTGCTTTCTCGGCCTTAAGTTCTGAGGCGTTCAGCATATCGGCCATACCACAACCCGCATTTTTTACGGGCAGTATC
>CAZPDU010000151.1:0-5990 GCA_964585405.1 uncultured Thermodesulfobacteriaceae bacterium
CAGGAAGGCCCAATGCCCCAGACATACTTTGTTCTCAAGAAATCTCTTGCATTGAAACTCCCTGTTATTGTTGTCATAAACAAGATAGACAAACCGGCCGGCCGGCCAGAGTGGGCAGTCGACCAGGTCTTTGATCTATTCGTCAAGCTGAACGCCCCGGATCACATCCTTGATTTTCCAATTGTCTTCGCCTCTGCAAAGCATGGATATATCCTGTCTGAATCTACAGGCGCAAGATTGACCATGGACACCCTTTTCGAAAAGATCATATCACATATACCGCCTCCTTCAGGTGATCCCCGGTCACCCCTTCAGATGCTGGTAAGCTCTATTGACTATTCCCCCTATATGGGTCGATTGGGGATCGGCAAAATCACTGGTGGAACCTTGAATATAAACAAGGATATTGTCGTTGCCCGAAGGGACGGAGTACTTGTGCCGGCCCGCATCAGCAAGTTATACCGCTTCGAAGGAAACAAGAAAGTAGCCACAGATATCGCCGGTGTAGGAGAAATCGTTGCCGTTGCAGGCATGGATGACGTTACCATCGGTGTAACCTACACTGATCCAAATGATCCGAAGCCCCTTCCTCCCATGGAGATTGATCCCTGCACTATTTCCACCCATTTCATTCCAAATGATTCGCCTTTTGCCGGTACGGAAGGCAGGTTCAGCACATCAAGTCACCTGACAGAAAGACTGAGGAGGGAGGCGCTCTCTGATGCGGCACTTCTCGTAGAAGAACTGGAAACCAGCAGAGGTTTTAAGGTCTCAGGCAGGGGTGAACTGCACATCTCCATTCTCATCGAAAAAATGAGGCGCGAAGGATATGAATTCCAGGTAACCAGGCCCCAGGCCATTATAAAAGAGGAAAACGGCAAACGGCTCGAACCCTTTGAAGAACTGACGATTGATGTCGACAAACAGTCTATGGGTACCGTTATCGAGAAACTGGGGGCGCGTAAGGGCCAATTACTGGGAATGAACCAGGACAACGGGATGGCCCGCCTGACATACAAGATCCCTACACGCGGTCTCCTTGGGTTCCGGTCGGAGTTTCTAACGGACACAAAGGGTATGGGCATAATGAATTATGTCTTTTTGGAATACGGACCTTTCGCAGGCGAAATACGAAACCGCAACAAAGGCGTCATGGTAGCCAAAGAATCCTGCACCACTGTGGCCTATGCCCTTTTCAACCTTCAGGAAAGGGGAAAGCTCTTCTGTATTCCGGGGACTCGGGTCTATCGCGGCCAGGTGATCGGCGAACACTGCAGACCGCAAGACCTTGTTGTCAACCCTGCAAAAGGCAAGAAATTGACCAACATGCGAGCCGCAGGATCGGATGAAAATGTAATACTGACGCCCCCGACACAGATGAGCCTTGAAGAATGCATCTCATATATCAGTGAAGACGAACTGGTTGAGGTCACACCCAAGGCAATCCGTATCCGCAAATATTGACATAATGTAGAACGGAGGTTAGAAACACCCATGAACACTCACATGACAGGGCTATGCAAAGATGCCAACCACTACTTTGATGATAAAAAACATTAAGGAGATCATATCATGAAAAAGGTATTTTTATCCATTCTCTTTATTCAGATGATGTTTATGCCCTTGGCGCCCCAGGCATTTTCCCAGTGCGGTACGCTGGCAAACGATCTTTCATTGGTTCTGCCGTGTGTTGAGTATGAAGGTGCGTATTACAAGCTCAATTTTAGTGCTTATACAAATCCCGCCGATCGTGCCTGGTTTTACTGGCAATTTCAATCCATTCAGCCTGTCACGGGAGGGTCTAATTGCGCCCATTTGGACAATAACCTGACTATCACGATCCCATGTGTCTATCTTGCAGGGAGAAATCTGGCGATTACCCTGGAATATTACGAAGGGCTGTACTGGAAACTGGGGTCGCAATTCACCATCAACCCCGTAGAAATAAGATCAATTTCCGGTGATACCACGGAGTTGCTGTTGCCATATTACTCCGACCCTGATTTTCTGGCGGCCCTTAATGCAACAATGCAACCCGGACGATCTTGCTTGCATTACGGCCTGTATGCCCGATCTTGGTCTTGGAAGTGCCTTTTCACTGGTATTTGGACTATATAACCCTGGAATTACTCCCATAGATTTTATCCTGCCTGCCGGCGCCTTTTTCCAGGCAGGCGCGAGTGATGTGCAACCCATGCTCATTGCGACCGATATATGTCTGACAGTAGCACCGGGATATATCAAATTTCTGGTTCCCACCTATTGCATGGACGGTTATGCCCATGCCCCTTCGTCAGAAGACACGTTTGCAATATCAGGCATAGCTCAACAGGCCTGTATTGCTGAAATACTGGATCTGATAAGGGGCAAGGAAGACATTTCCCATACAGATTCATACATTATCCAAGAAGCGGTATGGACCTGCATGGAGTTTGGTTCAATCACCGAAGACCAGCGCACGGACCTGCAAAATTTGTGATTTTTCTGTTTGGGAAACAATCTTCAGGGGACACAAAAAGGAGATAGACATGAAAAAAAGAGGCGTGTTACTCGCTTTTTTATCAATCTTATTTGCCTTTTTCATCATGTGTTCCTCTGCTTATGCAGAAGTACCACTCATGCCCGGAACCCAGGAAAATACATCCCTAGATGGCAAGACTTTTCGCAATTACTCTCTCGATATTCCCGAATGTACCTCCAGCCTGAGAGTAAGTATTACCAACGGTGCGGGTGACCTTGATCTTTTCATGAGACAGGGAGAACCTTTTGTCGCTACCACTTATAATGATCTCCTGATGCAGTCTAACGCCCTGTCGAATACAGATGGAACAGCTGATGAGCTGATTGAATTAAACATCTCTACCCCGACACCGATTCAGCCGGGCAGATGGTACATAGCCCCCACAAACTGGAACGATTACGTCACCAATTTCACCCTTTCCACCTTTCTTGAAACGGGCATGCCCATGCCCGACGGCCCGGAAGTATTTTCCACCTACGACCCCGTTGAAGAACCGCAGGCGGATATTGCCCCTGTTTCCGCCCGGGCCTATCGGCACCGGTGACATCGCCCGGGGAGGCGGTACTGTCAGTATTCAGATTGGGACCTGCCCCTGCACCGAACCTGTGGATCTGTATTTTGCCATGCAGGCATCATTCACACCGGATGAATTGTATATGCTGATGCCCGAGGGCACCTTCCAGCCCTACTCGCTGGTCGGACTTGCACCCTGGAAAACACTTGTAACAGAAGTCATAAGCGAAGCCCCTTTAGGGGATATTCTCATCTCGTATCTGCCTCCAGGTATTTATTATCTTTATCTTTTAGCCACTCCCACGGGAACATATGATGATTTTTATCTCTGGAGCACATTTTTCCAGGTTCCGGGGACACCGGTACCTTCCGACATCAAACCCTATATAGACCTGGTAGTTGACGACACAGTTATCGACTTTGGCAGGCTTGACGGCAAGCGGCGTAATCTGGGTGTGGGAACGGCCCTGGGCACTGTACCCATATATCCCTATCCGGTGGCTCCTTACGTTGCCCCGGGTGTTAATGTGCAAAACCTGTGCACCTATATCGGCGGAGGTACCTATCTCAAGCTATTGCCACAATTGCCGCTGTCAGACGCCAACCATATCGATCCCGATCAATATCCGGACGGCATGACCTGCGTCTTCGCCGTAGTGGCTGACGGCGATGCGGAGGCCTTGAATTTTCAACACATACTGCCCGAACCCCTGTTTGGAAGGGGGAACATCTATACCGCCATACCGATTCCCGGAGGGGTACCTGCGGGCACCATGAT
Organism: uncultured Thermodesulfobacteriaceae bacterium; assembly: GCA_964585405.1. Classification (GTDB taxonomy): domain Bacteria; phylum Desulfobacterota; class Dissulfuribacteria; order Dissulfuribacterales; family UBA3076; genus UBA3076. The sequence continues at coordinate 3,813 of CAZPDU010000151.1, forward strand.
TGATAATTATGATACACTGAATGCCTATAATTCCATGGTTTCGGCATATGCCAACAGTGGCCTGCTTTCCGTCCAGCCGCATATTCGTTCATCCGGGTCTCCACTGGCCCAGTTTACGGCCCCTGTGGAACCCCTTCGCACCCCTCCCCAGGAATTCCCTTATGTCATAGTTTTCTCACAAGGCGGCAACCCTCACGGCAGCCCTGTAGTAGCCGGTCAGACTCTAACCGAAACGGCCAACCCTCTGGATCCGCTGAATCTTCAGCCTTCGGGGACGGTCTTCAAAGTAATCGTAGAAGAAGGTTCCTGGGGACAGGGAAACGCCAGGGGATATATCTGGATGATTCCAGTCACCGATGACTTCTGGGACCTTCGCCATTCAAACGGTACAGGAGACCCAGGCCTGTGGATCAACGGAAAAAGGGTCGCTACCCTGGCCTATGTAGGACAGGCCGTACCCATAATCTGGGAGGCCCCTGACGACCCCGATGTGGAGCAAACCACCCATGACCGGCGGCATATCAATCCGGATGCCATACCGGCCGGAGGCACGGTACAGCTGGAAGCCCGCGTGCAGGACAGTGTCAATCCTAAGGAAAACGCATTCGCCCCGGTGGCCTATCCGGATCCGGTCAACAATGGCGGTCCGTCCGATGGTATAGTAGTTATCGACCAGAACTCCGGTAATTACACATGTACAGTGGAATGGGATAACTTCAAGCTGGACGGGGGTGCAATGCACTTCGACGCCATTTCCCGCGACCTTGACGCCGACATGGAATTTAATTTTATCAGCGGGACCATTACTGGTACCTTCAGCGGGACCCTGGTGACTCAACATGTTAACCACTGGCACCAAAGTTATCTTCAACCCTTTGCCTGTAAAGGCAGCTACAGCGGTCAGATCGTCAGCGGGGCCATTGAAAGCTATGAAAACGATGAAGGGAAAACCCACGGCCGCTTCACGGGCGACGTCAATATACACTTGGACCTGACCGGTGGACGGACATACGTTAATTATTACGCAGAGGGTACAGAAAATGTGAATGTGGTCGGGAAAATAACTGGCTCAACAGAATCAGGAATATTTAAAATTGTATGGAGCCAAATAATAAATTTAACCATGCCCCAGGGATTCTATCTTACCTGGTCCGGCCTTGCTTCTCTTTTTAATCAATGAAGCTTACCGTTAAGGCGTATATGAGTCAAAAAATGGAAGTATCCGGTGTAATTTCTGCCATCACTCTTTCCTCATGGCGATTTCAAGGGCTTCGTGAATATCTTTCAAATAATGAAATTTCAGCTTTCGTTTGACCACCTGACGGATGTCAGAGACATCCTTCTGGTTCAGGGCAGGCAGGATCACCTCTTTGATGCCGGAGCGGGACGCTGCCAGGACCTTCTCCTTGACTCCTCCTACTGGCAGCACATCCCCCCTTAAGGTTATTTCTCCCGTCATGGCGACGTCTTTGCGGACCGGTCGGTTGGTAAAAAGGGACGCCAGAGAGACCACCATGGCTACGCCCGCAGATGGCCCATCTTTTGGCGTGGCCCCCTCAGGGACGTGGATGTGGACATCGTTTCGTGAAAAGACGTTTTCGTCAATTCCAAGTGCAGTGGCATTGGCCCTTATGTATGTAAGGGCCGCATTTGCCGACTCCTTCATTATATCCCCAAGTTTGCCCGTCATTTGCAGGGCGCCCTTACCCTTCATTTTTGCCGTTTCGATAAAGAGGAGCACTCCACCCACCGGTGTCCATGCAAGTCCGGTTGCCAGTCCGGGACCCCATGAATGAGCGGCAGATTCCGGAAAGAATCTGACAGTACCAAGGTAACGCTCAATGTTTGATGCCTTAATCTTTACCTTTTTCGTCTTGCCAATGACGATATCAGCGGCAACACCACGGCAGACTGCTCCCAGCTCCCTTTCGAGGTCTCGAACACCGGCCTCACGGGTATAGGAACGGATAATGGTCCTGATGGCATTATCACTGAAAGTCAGATTGTCGCCGGAAAGGGCGTGGGCCTCGAGCTGCCTTTCAATCAGGTGCTTTTTGGCAATGTGCAGCTTCTCGTCCTCTGTGTAGCTTGAGAGGGTGATTACCTCCATTCGGTCCTGCAAGGGGCCGGGGATGGTATCGAGCGTATTGGCCGTAGTAATAAACATCACCCTGGAAA
>CAZPDU010000152.1:0-12767 GCA_964585405.1 uncultured Thermodesulfobacteriaceae bacterium
CAGGCTCACGCATATATTCCAGAACAACGACAGAATCCTATATCCGGATCATCCTGTTTCTGCTTATCGGCCTGGGAACGCTTATGATCGCATCTGCAATGGGTCTCGTGTCAGAGACATGATAATAAGGCATACCTATGAATAAAAATTAGTAGTGGTATTTGAAAATGCCCTTTTAATGTCTACAGGGTGGCATACAGTGCCGATCTGCTTTTGTTATAATGTGAAAAAGAAGAGGTCAGCGAGGGAAAGACCCCTCCTCATCTTAAATGTTCATATGGTCCGGAAAAGGATTACTTCTGCTTCAACACATCTCTGATCTCTGTCAGGAGCATTTCTTCCTTGGATGGAGCTGGTGGCTTGGCAGGGGCCTCCTCTTCCTTCTTCTTCAAAGAGTTCATCCCCTTAATAACAAGAAAGATTGCAAATGCAATGATCAAAAAGTCCACCACCGTCTGGATAAACTGCCCGTAGTTCAGAGTGACGGCTGCGACTTCTCCGCTGGCCTTCTTGAGCGTGATCGCGAGTTCGGCAAAATTGACATCGCCGAGAAGTATGCCCAAGGGCGGCATGAGCACATCTGCAACAAAGGACGATACGATCTTGCCGAAAGCACCGCCAATCACGATGCCAACCGCCATGTCCACAACATTGCCGCGCATGGCAAATGCCTTGAATTCCTTCATCATACCCATAACTTGATCCCCCCTTTATTTGGCTGATATAATTCACTCCCGGCGTCACGTGTCGGTCTCTGTATTATGATTAAACTTTTTTTATTTTATATATCCTTTTATTGACAGTCAATGGAAATCAGCCACGCTGCAGGTTGCAGGCGAGTCATTTCGGACTCCGCGAGGAGAGAGGATATCTGTTTGCTGATTTCTAGAAATTATAAGGTGAATTTTGTCTAAATTGTATTAATCAATTTATTTAAAAAACCTTAAGAGTTGGTGCGCCGGGAATTTTCCTGCGCACCACCAGGACTATTACATCTCTCAGGCCTTCCTGACCTCAATCGGCCTGACGTTGGCCTTCGGTATTGCCTTTCTGGGCAGTTTGATGGTCAGAATGCCATTTTTGAAGGTCGCTAAAATGTCGTCTTCCACGGCGTCTTCTGGCAGAGAAAGGACTCGCTGGAACGAACCATAGGATCGTTCTATACAATAGTAATTCCTATCTTTTTCTTCTTTCTCCTGATTCTTTTCACCCCGGATAATCATGGTGTTGTCTTCAAGTTCCACCTTGATGTCTTTTTCATTTACCCCGGGTACTTCCACGGTGATGGAGTATTCCTTTTCCGTCGCACCTATATCTAACTTTGGCTTCAGCAGGCCGGTAACAGAGTCGTTGGTAAATAATTCCGAACGGAAAGCTGACCTTCCGAAGCCCCTGAAGGCATTTTCAAAAAGCCTGTCCATCTCGCTATGGAGTTGGATAATGGGGTTCATCATACCGCTTCGAGGATAGGCGGTCTGAACATCCCCACTCTTCACGGGTACAATGGAGCTGGTTTGCTCTTCTTCTTTTTTGAACCAGTTCCATGGCACAAGTTTCTTGATATCCATTTTGACCTCCTGTTATCTGATTTTTTTTCATCTCTGAACCAAAAGCAGGAAACCACCATAACGATAGTTTCCCGCTCCTTTTAATTTTTTCTGTCTGCCAAAAATCGGAAGAAAATCGTAGCCCGCCCCGTTTTAAATATCTGCTATTTTTACTTTAAGCGGCCTTAATCTCTATCTGTTTCGGCTTCGCTGCCTCTGATTTCACCAGATGGAGGCGCAGCACACCATCCTTCAGTTCAGCATTTATCTTGTTAACGTCTATTGTCTGCGGTACTGAAAATGTCCTCCGATACTCAACATCGCCAAACTCTTCCCACTGTACCGTCCCTGTCGTCTCAATTTTCCTGAGCCCGGTCAGAGAGAGTTTACCGTTGTCAATATTAACCGTAATGTCTTTTTTATCGACCCCGGGCATGTCAGCATGCAGCAGAATTTCATCATCGTTCTCGTAAATATCGACTAGAGGGGCCACTGAAGGGATATCACGACTTCTTTCCGGTAAAGACTTTTCCCTTTTCACAAGTTCTTTTTTATTACTCATTGTAACCTCCTATTTAGACCCGTTTCTGAGCGTGGGCATTCATCAATTAATTTGAATCTGCTTCGGCCTGGCCGCCTCTGATTTAGGTAACTTGAGAGTGAGCAGACCGTCCTCCAACTTTGCGTGTACCTTATTTGTGTCCACCTCTGAAGGCAGGGTGAAACTTCTGCTGAATGAGGTCGTGCCCCTTTCCACTCTGTGAGCCGCATACCCTTTTGGCGCATCTGATCTGCGTGAACCGCTGATTTCAAGATAATTGCCCTGGACCTTGATACTGAGATCGTCCTTTGTTATACACGGAACCTCGAATTTCATTTCGAGATGGTCACCGGCATCATAAAGGTTAATGCTCGGGCAGCCTGGAAATGCTTCCCAGGCTGCCGGAACGCTTCTGAATCCGCCATAATCCGGGAATAACCTGTTCATTCTGTTTTGAAGCAGATCCATGGCATTAAACATTCGATCAATATCACTCCACCTTGTCCACATAATCCACCTCCTTGATTAATGTTCTATAAAATTCTTTTCTTTCGATATTTTTTAAGTCCCTGTTTGCCGTCTGGGTAAAATGTAAGTATGGGAAAAACGCTAGTCAAGATCATACTGTTTGCCGGATCATATTATTAAACTGCTGGGAATGGTGGCCTCACAACTGGGACTCAAACAAAAATCACTCTTTGACCAACTCATAGAAAACGAAGAAATTTTGATAAAGGTGGCCGAGAGCGCATTGGGTAAAGTCTTTGGGGCTGAAGAACGTCGTCAAAAGACATATGTCCTTAGCAGGAGATCGCTTGAGGTTCTGGACAATGCGTCCAGACAGCTGAATATTCCACGCCACATGCTTGTGGAGGTGTCCATTAAACGATTGTTGCCTGTGATAAATGATGAACAGGAAAAACACAGAAAACGAAAACTTATATATGGGGAAATTTGAACATTTCTGGATCAAGGGAAAAAAATATTAAGAAAATCAGGTAGTCTTCTTGGTACAGAGGACCGTGCATATGATCTCTTAAAAAAGATTGTGGATGTGTGTGAAGAGAATGTATCGGTGCTGGAAAAGATTGTTGAAAAAGGACAGCCATTAGAAGATTTCGAGTTGCGAAAAGGATTAGATCAGGTACGTTAAACCAGAGGCAGGGATTTATGTGAAAATTCGAAAAGGAGCCGCTTGACAGGTAAACGCCGAATTTTAGGACCGGAAACCAGTTAAATTATATTCGCAAAGTCTTCGTAAGGGTGGGGCATAGAGCGGAAACCCCAGCCCATCCGATACTTTCCCGGTCTAACTATGCTTTTCAGGTTTCGGGCGGCAGGCCAAGCATAGCAATCGTTTGCCGAATCATCTGGCTCGCGTATCCCCATTCATTGTCATACCAGCTCATGACCTTGAGCAGATCGCCGTCTATCACTTGCGTCATTTGTAGATCCACAATAGAGGCACGGGGGTCCTTAATAATGTCCGACGAAACAACAGGATCTTCCGCCACACCCAGGACTCCGCGATATCTGTCGCTGTTGGCCTCTTCCCTGAAAAATGTATTGACCTCTTGTACGGTAACATCTCTCTCCGTCACAAAGACCAGATCAGCAAGGGAGCCCACTGGGACCGGTCCGCGGACAGCAACACCATCGAATTTTCCGCGGTACTGCGGGAGCACCTTCGTGGTGGCTTTGGCCGCTCCGGTTGATGTGGGCACAAAATTGATTGCAGCCGCCCTTCCGCGTCTCCATTTACTTCTAGGACCATCTACGATGGACTGGCTCGATGTGTAGGCGTGTATAGTGGTCATTGTGGCCTTTTTTATTCCAACTCTTCTTCCGATGATTTCAACCACAGGGCTTATGCAGTTGGTTGTGCAGCTCGCACATGATATCAACTGCTGATTCCCCTCGGATTTATTAACTCCATGGACCACCATTGCGACCTCTCCAGTCTTCTCAGGGGCCGAAAGAACGACGTGCTTTGCGCCGGCCTGCAGATGCCTTTTCATTTCATCCTTCTTTCGAAAAATCCCTGTGCACTCAAAAACAATATCTACGTCCAGTTCTCCCCAGGGAAGTCGGGCAGGATCCTTTTCGTTGAACATACGGTATTCCTTCCCATTTATGATCAGGCTGTTTTTACCGGTTTTTACCTCTTTTTCGTACCGGCCGTAAACCGAATCATATTTCAGTAAATAGGCGAGATTTTCCACAGGTAGCAGATCGTTTATAGCCACAAGTTCGAGCCCTGGAATATCCATTATAATCTTAAGCGCGGCCCTTCCAATTCTCCCCAATCCGTTGATTGCTATCTTTTTGGTCATTTCAAAATCCTCCGACTTTTTTTATCCTGGGCAGAAAAAATAGATACAGATTGTCATGTGGATCCTCCATGGTCAGCGAGTGCCGGGGTGATTGCGAAGTTTATACCGAGGTTACTCAGGGCGGCTTTGCCTCGCACAGTAAGATCGGAGACGAAACGGAACTGCTGAGAGGCATCGACCGGATACGCCCTTAACCTGTAGTGAGTTCCCCATGGCTTTTCCTGTACAATTACCGCGATGGGATCGTCAAAGTGAATATACGGACTTGTCAGTGCCACGTCCCGAAGCGTCTGTCGGGCCTCCTTGGCGTCGTGCTGCGGATGCAGATAGAAATCCGCAACGCATTGCAGACGAGGACTCCCGTCGTTGGCATTTGCAATGGGATTATTCCACAGGCAGGAATGGGGGATGGAAACTTTATCATCATCTGCGGTCACTACCTTGATCGTGCGCATACCGACATGGTAAACCTCACCATACACGCCGCCTATCTCCACCCAGTCACCGTTGCGGTATGGTTTTTCAGCTATGGCCACGATACCGGCAATGAGGCTGCTGGCATAGTCTTTAAGGGCGAAACCCAGCGCCAGGCCGACGGTACCGAACACGGCCACCATATTCTGGACGGACGGTTCAATGAGCAAAGGCACGATCAAGGCGAATGCCGTCAGAATGATTAAAAGGCGAATCAGCGGCACAAGGGCCAGTAAAAGCAGCCGCTTTTTGCCATGCAGCCGGTTGGCAAGCCATGGCAATACGTGTTGTATAAAAATAATAAATAATGCCGATAAGCCAACGATAGAGGCAAGCTTTACCGCTGTGGCAACATCCAATGTCTTGAAGATTTGTGCTACCTGAAACTCTTTTTCCATGATCTGTCCTCAAAAGCCGTCAGCAAGATAATCATGCCCGCGAAGAAAGCTGCGTACGTTTTCATAGGCCAGTCCTGCCACCCACCAACATCCTTGGCCCCACTCTACAACTCCTGCATTGCGTAAGCGCAGAAGTATTGCCATGCACCTGTACTGGGACAATGGCAATAGTTCGGGAAGCAATGAAGCAGGCATTCCCCCATGCAGCAGTAATGCGTGCAGAACAAGGGCAGTGTCTTCATCCGCTTCGATGGGCAGGACAGGTTCGCTCAGCTTTGCGGATACCCATACCCTTTCTTCCTCTGTTTCACCCTGTTCAGACATCCTTTTGTCTGCGTCCGAATTGGTTTCTTCCATATCAGGTTCTGTGCGAAGCGAGTTGCGCCAGTAAAGTATGGCTATCCCGACATTGCCCCGGGAATGAGCGGCAAGCTCGACAATCTCCTCCGGAACCGCTGAGTTGGTTGCGGGTATGGTGAGTATGTCATTACCGGTCTTGGCATTGCGAAAGCAGATGCGTCTATTTGAACGCAATACCACCAGATGGGTCAAAAGCCTGGCCAGACGCTGGCCATCGAAAGCCTGCAACGTCAAGGCATCCGGTCTGGGCACTGGCCAGACGCGTTGCAGGTATGCCCATCCCCAGCTGTCGCAGCCAATTAACCCTCGTCCGAGACGCCCGTTTTCCGACCTTTCAAACAGCTCGCGCAGCAGCGTCAGACCGCTGGTATGGCGCAGATAACAGCGCTCCAGATTTGGCAGCACCCAAGGCAGATCAGACTCAGGCCAGCTGTCAAACCAGTGCAGGTCGCGGGTAAAAATTTGTTTATAGGTAGGTGGAGTGATGGGCGTCGCCCTGTAACGTAAACCCCACTGCCGAACTATTTCGGCATGACTGCCATGGGGCTGGCCGATGACTAATTTTACAGAGCGATCCGGAGTAAATGCCATCATCCACTCATTCAGAGATGAGTCAAGGGCCCGGGCTGCTTCGGTCAGATTAAGGGGCTGCACCAGGTATTTAAGCCGTGCTTGCGTGAATAGACGTAACTTGGCCTCCTCTTTGACGGCGGCTCTTGATTCCTCGTTTACGCGTCTGAAAATACGCTTTAAGGATGTCCAAGATGTAGCCGCGGCACTGCGGGCGGGAAGACTTGGTATATGGTAATCGGCAAGCGGGACGAATTCCCACAGCGACTCTAAATCTTTCGATTTAATGTTTTGATCTGGAGATGAATTTCGCTCAGTCATCAATTAATTCCTGGTGTCATAATTAAAAACAAAAAATGCCTTCCTATGACCCTATGTGCCTTCACTCCGCGATACCTAAATTTTAAACCCTATACTTTTATTTTTCCTTATCAGGACGACGGTTATACGGCCTGTTAATATAGCAACCGAATGTCCCGGTAAAAAAATCGCATCATCTTCAACCCGGACATCTTCTTCAGAGGCCAGAAGGATTTCCTTTTTGCCGGCCTCGAGGCAAGCAATTCGTTGATTTATAGGTGCAAAATTGAAGACCATCCATATATGACCGCGTTTCATAATCAGCCATCGTGCCTCTTCGTCAAAATAAACAGCCGTTCGTCCCATGCGCCCGTCACGCAATTCGGGTATCTGTCGGCGCAGATGAATAAGGGAACGATACCAATCAAGCAACTCTTGGTGTGGTGCCGTTGCTATCTCGCTCCAATCAAGCTTGGAGCGGAGAAAGGTTCCCTTGCCCTGTGGATCTGGAATTTTATCAGTATCCCAGCCAAAGGAGGCAAATTCCCTTTGCCGTCCCTTCTTTACGGCTGCACCCAAGCCGGGCTCCTGATGATCGGTAAAATAGAGAAAAGGGGTCAAAGCCCCCCATTCTTCACCCTGAAACAGCATCGGAACAAAAGGCGAAGTAAGGACCATGGCCGCCCCTATCTTGAGCTGACCTGCCAGGACCAAATGGCTTATTCTCTCTCCCAAGGCACGATTACCCACTTGATCATGGTTTTGGAGGCACCCCACGAATCGATGGCCGGAAAGTCCGGTGGCCGGCCGGCCATGATGAGAGCGGCGGTAGACAGAGTAACAGCCATCATAGACATATCCCTGCGTCAGTACCTTGGCGAGATCGGCCAGCCTTCCAAAGTCCCGATAGTATCCAATGCGTTCATCCGTGAGAACCGTATGCAATGCGTGATGAAAATCCTCATTCCATTGGGCATCGACTCCGTATCCACCTACCTCTGCTGGACGAATTAAGCGGGGATCATTCAGATCACTTTCGGCTATGAGTACAAGATGCCGACCCAGCTCAACTTCTATATCTTCGACTTCAGCGACAAGTTGTTCTAAAAAGTGAACCGCGGAAGTGTCCACAATGGCGTGAACCGCGTCGATACGCAGCCCGTCCATATGATAATCCCGTAACCACATCAGGGCGTTATCCAAAAAAAAACGCCTCACCTCGTTGCTTTCAGGTCCGTCCAGGTTAATGGCATCCCCCCAGGGCGTTGCATAGCGCCAGGTGAAGTAGGGTCCAAATCGGCTCAGATAGTTGCCTGCAGGTCCTAAGTGGTTGTAAACTACATCCAGGATCACGGCCAGACCTCTTTCGTGGCATGCATTTACCAGTCTTTTAAGCCCCTCCGGGCCTCCATAGCCGTGATGTGGCGCATAGAGATCTACGCCGTCATAGCCCCAGCCGCGGTTGCCGGAAAATTCAGCCACCGGCATAAGTTCCACATGGGTGACGCCTAGCTCTAAGAGATGATCAATACGTTCCATGACAGAATGGAATGTTCCCTGCGGTATAAATGTACCTACATGCACCTCATATATTACGGCTGATCCCAGGGGGGGTTGCTGCCATGCCGAATCGGTCCAGGTGAAGAGGGAATGATCCATATACCTCGACGGGCCGTTTATCCCATAAGGCTGCCAGGCAGATCGCGGATCAGGGAATGGGCCTTTACCATCGATCACAAACGCGTAATCGACTCCGTTGTGTATAAAATCAGCGTTGACATACCACCATCCGGACTCCCCTTTTGCCATGCTCAGAATCTGATTATTACTATCTAATTTCATCTCATGAGCCTTTGGTGCCCAGACACGTATTTCAGGCATGGACATGACTCCTGAACACAACCAGGGAGCGAGCTTCAACATTTATTTGATCTCCCGCCTTCAGTATTTCCTCACCCTCCAGCCACCCGCCTTCGGTATCAAACTCCTTTATCCAGATCTCACCCCAGTTCGTGCCTGGCAGACTAAAATTCAGGGGTTCATAGTGGGCGTTGATCATAATGATAAAGTTGTCGTCGGTCACGGGGTCACCGCGCAGATTTGGATTCGGGATGGTTTTGCCGTTCAAAAAAACGCCCAGTGACTTCGCATATCCATGCCCCCAGTCCTCTTCGTCCATCTGCCCGCCGTCTATGCTGAACCAGGCGATGTCCTCGATATCGCTGCCATGGATCGGCCGGCCATAAAACCATCCGCGGCGGTGAAAGACCGGGTGGTCTATTCTATACTGGATGAGTTTTTGACAGAAAACCAGGAGATCTTGATCGACTTTTTCCCAGTCATACCAGGAAATCTCATTGTCCTGACAGTATGCATTATTATTCCCTTGCTGGGTGCGGCCGATTTCGTCACCTCCCGAAAGCATGGGCACGCCCTGAGAAAGCAGAAGCGTGGCAAGAAAATTTCGTTTCTGGCGGTTTCTTAAGCGGATTATCTCGGGGTCGTCAGTGGGGCCATCCACATCGCAGTTCCATGAACGGTTGTGGTTTTCTCCGTCGTTATTTTCCTGGCCGTTTTTAGCGTTGTATTTTTTATTATAGGAAACCAGGTCATTTAAGGTAAAGCCGTCATGTGCAGTTATAAAATTTATGCTGGCGTAAGGCAGCCTGGAGGTATTTTCATACAGGTCTGAGCTGCCGGTAAAACGAGTTGCAAATTCGCCCAGGGTCTGATTCTCACCTCGCCAGAAATCCCTTACGCAATCACGATACTTGCCGTTCCATTCGGTCCACAGGGGAGGAAAATTACCAACCTGATAGCCGCCTTCACCCACGTCCCAGGGCTCGGCTATAAGCTTGACCTGACTGACTACAGGGTCCTGCTGGATGATGTCAAAAAAGGCCGACAGACGGTCTACATCGTGCAGTTCGCGCGCCAAGGTGGATGCCAGGTCGAAACGGAATCCGTCTACATGCATCTCCAGTATCCAGTACCGCAGGGAATCCATTACAAGCTGCAGTACATGAGGATTACGCATGTTTAAACTGTTGCCGGTACCGGTGTAATCCATGTAATATTTAGGATCATCTGCAAGGCGGTAATAATAGGCATTGTCGATTCCCTTAAAACTTAACGTGGGCCCGAGGTGATTACCCTCTGCCGTATGATTATAGACTACGTCCAGGATCACCTCCATTCCGGCCTGGTGCAAGGTCTTGACCATCTGCTTGAATTCTGTCACCGCCCCTGCAGGTCGCTTGTCATTTGCATATTCGTTTTGTGGAGCGAAATAGCCTATGGAATTATAGCCCCAGTAGTTCCTTAAACCTTGATCCACCAGGTTCTTGTCGTGTATAAAGAAATGGACCGGCATCAGTTCAATAGCCGTGACACCGAGCCCTTGCAGGTAATTAATGACTGCCGGTTGTGCCATTCCCGCGTAAGTGCCTCGCAGTTCCTCAGGTATTCCAGGATGGAGGGCCGTAATCCCTTTGACATGAGTTTCGTAAATCACGGTTTCGTGCCAGGGTAATTGCAGACGTACGTCTCCGCTCCAATCGAAATGGGGCTGGTGAACCACGCCTTTGGGCACAAAGGGTGCACTGTCACTCTCATTGGGAATCCAGGGACCACGTTGGAAAATATAAGGGAAGACCGCCTCATTCCATTGGACTTGACCGTCAATGGCTTTGGCATAAGGGTCGAGCAGCAACTTGGATGGATTGCAGCGGTGGCCGCGCGCCGGTTCCCATGGACCGTGGACACGGAACCCGTAACGCCGGCCTGGCTCGATGCCTGGCAGGTAGCCATGCCAGCAATACCCGGTCACCTCAGGCAGGTCGATTCTCTTCTCCGTTCCTTGCTCGTCAAAAAAACAGAGCTCGACGCGTTCAGCAATTTCGGAAAACAAGGAAAAATTCGTGCCTGAGCCGTCAAATAAGGCTCCCAGCGGATACGGTTGTCCAGGCCACACCTTTATTTTGATCAAGCCCCTTTTCTAATGTTTAAGGTTGACTGAAAGTTGCCGCAGACCTTTAAAATACACTTAAATAAACTAAGAATTTTACTATATTTTGTAAAGGTAATAAAAAAGGTTATCCTGCGTATGCAAGGCCTGACTTTTCCATACCGCTAGTCTTTGTTGGTTTCAGTGATCGAACGGTTTTCGTAATTTCACTTAAGATTGCATGTAGGGCGATCTGTATATCCCCTATTTTTTTATTCCGAAGGTCTGGAAATATTTAATTTAATTTTTTTAACGCGCCAAGTTCATACGTGGCATATACCTTCTTAATTTGTTGACACTGTTCCGTTTCGGGCATGTTGAAAAATTTTGACCGTCTGACCCACCAGCAGTGGTAATATCCCCGCTGCTATTATAATTGTCCATCCGATGGACGTGGGATAGACCAGGCCCAAGGTTTGCCGCAGTCCTGACAAATAAAGTGCGATGGCCAGTAGTGCCAAGCAAACGGCCAGCGCCAGCCAGATGAAGGGGTTGCGGGTGATTTCATTTAACAATGTACCTGAATTCTGGTCACGCATATTGAAAACATGGCTGAGTCGGGCCAGCGACAAGGATAGGAAGGATATCGTAACGGCCTGGTTTCTCTCCATTTCAAAGTAGAGAAGTGCTATGGCAAAGCCGCCAAGAACAGCAGTTGCGATTACGATCGCATAACTGACTATGGCCAGCCAATATGCCCGTGGCAAAATCGGCTCACTTGAATTTCGAGGGGGTCGCTTCATTACTGAAGAATCTCCTTCTCCAACTCCCAGCGCCAGGGCCGGAAAAACATCGCCGACCAGGTTTAGGTAAAGAATCTGCAGAGGGAGCAAGGGGAGCGGGGCATTGACGAGGGCGGCAATGGTGATGATGATGATGATTTGGCTGATATTTCCAGAAAGCAGAAAGAAAATGAACTTGCGAATATTTCCGAATATTACCCGCCCATGGTAGACTGCGGTGACGATCGTTGAAAACTGATCGTCCTGAAGCACCATATCGGCAGCTTCGCGAGCGACCTGAGTCCCTCGTTTTCCCATAGCCACGCCGATATCCGCCTTTTGAAGCGCGGGAGCGTCGTTGACACCATCCCCGGTCATAGCCACTATGGCCCCGGCCTTCTGGTGAAGGGCAATGATATCTAACTTTTGCTCGGGGCTGACGCGGGCAAAGATCGAAGCTCCAAGTAATTCCTGATTATCCTCCTGTCTATGGTTTGCTTTCAGGTCTTTGCCCTGTTTGACCTCGTCACCCTTTTCGGCCAGGCCGACTTTTTCAGCTATAGAGAGAGCGGTGGCGGGATGGTCTCCGGTCACCATGATAACCCTGATACCTGCAGCCTGGCACTGTTCGATGGCTTTGCTGACATCTTCCCTGGGCGGGTCCCAGAGGCCGACCAATCCAAGAAGTGTCAGGTCCCGGTAAGGCTCCGCTTCCTCTTTATCGACTCTTTTGCATGCCAGTGCCAACACGCGCAATCCATCTTTGGCTAGTTCTTCATTTCTTGTATGCCAATCGATGCGTTTTTCCTGCGTCAGTCCTTCCTCTCCCTGTTCTGAAGCCACGGATGTGCTGGCCTTCAGGACCGCTTCCGGTGCCCCTTTAACGGCTACCAGATATGCCTCTCCTGTCTGATGAAAAGTGGCCATCATTCGGGTTTCCGTAGAAAAGGCCTCTTCCCTGACCTCAGGTCGGCTTTTCAGTAACTCATTACGATTTATTTTCAGGTCGGTTGCGGCTTCCAGTAGCGCTATTTCCAAAGGATCTCCGATGCCCCCGCCTTTCTTTTTGTCAAGTGAAGCATTGTTGCACAATACTCCGATCTCCAGAGTGCGCATCGGCAGACGCTTTTTCTCTATATCTACGTATTTCCGGTCCCATTCCAGGCTCTCAGAAGAAAGTTCAAGGCGGGCTACTTTCATTCGATTTTCCGTCAATGTACCGGTTTTGTCTGTAAAAATAACGGTGGTGGCCCCCAGTGTCTCCACAGCGGAGAGCCGGTTGATCAGGGCGTTGCGCTGGGCCATGCGCCACATCCCACGAGCCAGTGCTATGGTGGCGACAATGGGCAGACCCTCCGGAACTGCGGCCACAGCCATCGCGATGCCTGTTTCCAAGACCAGCAGCCAGTCCTTGCCACCAATCAGGCCTGCTGCCGTCAGCAATACAGCAATTCCCATGACACCCCATATAAGGCGCCGTCCCAGACGTTCGAGGCGTCGCTCCAGTGGCGTGAAT
>CAZPDU010000153.1:0-17410 GCA_964585405.1 uncultured Thermodesulfobacteriaceae bacterium
ACATTTGGTTTTTGGAGAAGGTCCGGGCGACGCCGCTGTAATGCTTATTGGGGAAGCGCCGGGCCGCAAGGAAGATGAACTGGGCCGTCCCTTTGTGGGCTCGGCCGGAAGGGAGCTTAACCAGCTGCTGGCGGAAGCTGGTCTAAAGCGGGAAAACGTTTATATTACGAGCATTCTGAAATACCGTCCATCGGATAACCGGAATCCGCGCAAGCCGGAAATCGAGTCCCATGCACCGTATTTGATTGAGCAGATCCACATTATCGAACCCGAAGTCCTGGTGCCCATGGGTAACTTTGCTACGCGGTTTCTGCTATCGCATTTCGGAGTTATGCGTTCAAAAGATATCCCGGGCATTTCCTCCTGCCGCGGCTATTTCTACCGGTTGTCCGTTCACGGATGCCCATGTAAGGTCCTTCCTGTTTATCATCCGGCGGCGATTTTATACAACCGTAAATTGACCCGGATCATGAAAACAGACTTTAAGAAAATAAAACTAAGAAAGGGGAGTTAACCCGTCATGCTTTTAGCGCTCCGTATCTATTTCAAATACGACCGGGAGCTTTTGACAGACTTATGTCATTGTGAAGAGGAAGGTCTTGGGGATTTTTTGTATCGTGCTTGGCCTTTCGGCGGAATTTCATGCCTCGTGATGGTCATTCACACCTTTGGAGATTACGCCAGGTTTCATCCACATCTTTATGCCATAGTCGCTGACGGCCTTTTTCAAAAGAGCAGGTCCTTTTATGTGCTTCCCAGGTGCGAGATGAAGCAGCTTGAGGAGATCTTCCGGTCCAGCATCCTGGCCATGCTGAACGCAAGGGTAAGATAGCCGATGATCTCATCGGCAAGCTTATGAACTGGAGCCACAGCGGGTTCAGTGTTTATGCAGGAAATCGCATCAATAGGGATGACAAGGCCGGCCAGGAGGCACTGGCTCAATATATCATGCGAAACGCCTTTGCCGAAGAGAAGATCCTTTACATAGAGGACACTGGGCAACTATTGTACCGTTAAGACGTGACCCACGGCAAGAACAGGAAGAACTTTGGGCTCATTCCAGCAGAGGAATTCATAGCCAGGGTTACGTAACATATCCCTGAAAACGGCTTTCGAATGGTGCGTTACTAAGGCTGGTACTCAAACAGGGCAAAAGGGTAGCGGCGTAAGGATGGAATGCCAAGACCTGGAGATAAACCACCCGAAAAAGAGGATAGCAGAGATTTCACCATACTGGACGTATCAGATTACGCGTTTCCGAGAGATCCATTTAGGATCTGGAGAGAGCTTATCAAAATGGTCTGGGAGTTTGATCCCCTGACCTGCCCTCGATGAGGCTCTGAGATGCGGGTCATCAGCTTGATCTAGGATACTTATGTAATTCGTCGAATACTGCAGCACTTCGGTTTTTGGAGGCAGGATGCAGGGTCACGATTGGCTCAATGTTTTTCAAGATAATGTTTTCCCTATAGATATTTTCGATCCTCAGGTCATAGCTTGACCCATTACTCAACCGCTTGTTGTTGAGACGATCCATTGTCTATAAATTTGATTGCAATACCTACAACATGAAACATGTTATCAATATAAGTTTCTCCACCATAACAATAATGGTAACGGGGATAATAATAGCGCGCCCCTGTATGTGTAAAACCGGCTATGCGGATAATAATAGGCGTAATTACATTGCGGTGGATAATAAACAGTTTCTTGTTGTTTCGTGGATTCATAAATATAGACAGCATCAGCACCATATTCAGCGCTTTTAATTTTTAATAAACGGTTCGCGTCATTCAGACTGGGCGCGCGATCTGCCGTGATTTCACCGATCTCAATATAATCGCGTTGCGCGGGCGGTTTATTAAAAACCTGCACAGATGAAGTATCGGTAGGGGGAAATTGTAAATTTTTACGATACAATGATACGTCGGTCGTAGGAGCGCCAGCGCAACCGGAAATTAACAAAATAAGCAAAAGAACAGTAAACAGTCGATTCATGGTCACCTCCTTTTCCGTCCAAATAGCAAAAAGCGATTTCCTGTCAACTCAACTCTTTACAAAGCTCCTTAACCCCTGGCTTCTGCTGGGATGTCTCAACTTTCTCAGTGCCTTCGCTTCTATTTGACGTATACGCTCTCTGGTAACAAAAAAGTCCCTCCCAACTTCTTCGAGCGTGTGATCTGATTGTTCTCCTATCCCGAAACGCATTCGAAGTATTTTTTCTTCTCTTGGTGTCAAGGTGCCAAGGGCAATCCTTGTTTGTTCGACCAAGTTTATATTTATGATGGCATCATCTGGAGGTTCCGCCTCTTTATCCTCAATAAAATCTACTAAATGGCTTTGTTCGCCATCGCCTATGGGTGTCTCTAACGATACGGGATCTCTGGCCATTTTCAAAATCTGGGATACCTTATTCTTGGGCAATCCCAAGTGTTCAGCAACCTCCTCGGGTGAAGGCTCTTTTCCTGTTTCTTGTATAAGCTCTCGTGTAGCCCAGACAACCTTATTCATGGTCTCTACCATATGGACGGGTATGCGAATAGTCCTGGACTGATCGGCAATAGCCCTGGTTATGGCCTGACGAATCCACCAGGTTGCATAGGTGCTGAACTTGTAACCTCTTTTGTGCTCAAATTTGTCAACGGCCTTCATAAGACCTATATTTCCCTCTTGTATAAGATCAGAGAGATGAAGACCCCTATGAAAGTATTTCTTGGCGATGCTGACAACAAGACGGAGATTTGCCCAAATGAGCTGTTTTTTGGCGTCTTTGGCAAGGTCACATCCTTCTTCAAAGAGGCAAATAATGTATTCCAGTTCTCTGGCATTCAGTCCGGACTTGGCCAGTAGTTCTTCCTCTGAAACATTGATTAATTTTAGTTTTTCATCATTGAACGCCTGATAAAGCAAGTCTTGAAAACATTTTTCAATTCGCATACTTCCAAAGGCCTTCATCATGGAGGCCCGATTCTCTTTGAGGACCTGTTTGACTGCATTTAATGCAACATCAGACATGCCGGGCTTTATAGACGTTAAAAGTTTGCGATTTTGGTCCTGAAGTATCTGAATTTTATCCAGAATATCTCTAAGACGGGCCTTTCGGCCTCCTGAATGGATCAGTTTTTGAGCTTTAATTTGATATATATCTGAATCCCCGTCATCCACGGAACTGGCATTATTCACCGTAGCCTGTGCTTTCTCGAGAAAGGCATCAACTACTTCGGGAATAGATAATGAGGCCTCTACAAAAGCCTGCTCTCCTTTTTCCATAGCCCTTGCTATTGTGATTTCCTCTATTCTGCTGAAAATTTTCCTGTCTCCCATTTCTTTAAGATAGATTCTTGCCGGATCAACACCCCCTAGCCTTTTTTCATCCAGATAAACTTCCTTGAGATCATTACCTGATTTCTCCTCAACTACAACCTCAACAAGTTCTATATCATCATCTTCAAACAATTCCAGCGTAGAGATGTCATTCAGTTCATTTACATCTTTGTTGTTCTGATCGACATCTAGACATAGACTTTGTACCCCTTCGTAGTTTACATGACATATCCGTCCGGTTTTCTTTGCCTTTTGATAAGCGGCTTTTTTGATATGTTGCTCCCAACTAATTGGTGGATCATCAATCAAATAGTGCAACTCACAGCTCTCTTTTTTCCTCATCAATTCCTCCTTTTCCCAAAAGGTGGTATTAAGTTGGACTTTATGGCCTGCAGTTTCTGAAGACACCTCACCGTAGCTGTAGTAACTGCTTCAAAAGATTTTCGTCATCCAATACCTCTGCAGGGGTTTTGATCTGTTCTAAAACATTCCATCTCAAGAACTTGTTGCGACGATCCCTACAGTATCTTTTAAGGTCGGAAAGAACCTCTTCTTCCATATCCTCAAATGGGGCAAAGTCTTCAGAAAGTCTCATAGCCAAAGCCCTCAATTCAGGTTCAGGTTCGAGCTGATCATACAAATCAGAGAGATTGAGATTCCCCGACATGCTGTAAAGATGCGACATTGCCATCCAAAGATTTCTCAAAGATGGGACTTCAATCCACATATCTAGACCTGCGTCCCCAAAAATATCCATATACTCAGGACGACCGAGTAGAAAACTTATGAGCTTGGCCTCTGCCCTATTTTCAAGACCCTTAATATTTCCCCCGGTAGACCTTCCGTGTTTAATGTGTGGACGGATATTCCCTTTATTGACGATACTTATGCGTTCCCAAAGACTTTTCTCTCTCAGCCCCAATTTTTGAGCCACGTGACCTACCAAAAGTGATTTTCTTATTGGATCGCTGATAAATTGAAGGATCGACATCACATCTTCAGTTGTCCTGAATCTACCTTCAGGGTCTTCTCCATAGGAAGCCAATCCTTGCTGAATAGCAAAATCAAGCCCCGAAACAGCTTTATCTGCCAAGGCAATCCACGCTTTCTTGCCTTCACGCCTGACAAAGCTATCCGGGTCATCTTCAGCGGGAAGACTAAGCACCCTGACCCTGAGATTCAGCCTGTAGAAGAGTGGAAGGGCCCTCAGGGCAGCCTTGACCCCAGCCGAATCGCCGTCGAAAACTAAAATCCAGTCCTTGCAAAGTCCTCTTAATTGTTTTACATGATCTTCAGTCAAAGCAGTACCGAGTGTTGCGACGACCTGATCTATATCGGACTGAGCTAAGGCCAGGAGATCCATGTATCCTTCAACAACATAGCCTCTGCCCTCACGTGTGATTGCCCCTTTGTTTTGAGATAGGCCGTAAAGGACCCGGCTTTTGTTGTAGATCGGGGTTTCCGGAGAATTTAGGTATTTGGGATGGCCATCTTTTATTACACGACCACCTAAAGCCACTACCCTTCCTGATCTGTCAAGTATAGGAAAGATCAGCCTTCCACGAAAACGGTCGTAGTATCCTTTCCCGCTCTTTCTGGAGACAAGCAGCCCCGCTTTTTCTGCCTTGTCCAACGATAATCCCTTATTATTTAAGTGATTTATAAGGCTGTCCCATTGGTCGTTTGCCCAACCCAGTCGAAACCTGGAAATGATATCTGATTTCAGGCCACGTCTTTCAAGATAGGCACGTGCATCACTGGCCGCAAGTGAATGAAGGAGATTTTTGTGATACAATTCTACTGCTGTCAGGTTAAGACCGACTAATTCTTCTGTCTCCGTGTGGCGCTTTCTATCTTGGTCTGATCTGGGTCTTTCGGGAATGTTTATTCCGTAACGATTGGCTAGAAACTTCACTGCTTCCACAAAGTTCATGCCCTGCATCTTCATGAGGAATTTAAAGACGTCTCCACTCTGGCCACAACCGAAACAGTGGAAAAGTTGTTTTTCTTCGTTAACTGAAAAAGAGGGATCTTTATCTGGATGAAAGGGGCAGAGGCCGATCCAATTTCGGCCACTTTTTTTCAACGGAATATATTCTCCGATGACCTGCCGGATATTTGCAGATTCAAGTATGTTTCTAAGGACGTCTTCAGGGATATATGAACTCACGCCATACGTCCTTTACATTCCTGAGGGAGGCGATGAATGAGCAATCGAGCATAACCCTCCCCCCCAAAAAGAGACCGCAAAGTCATGGAGGCCAACACCTTGTCGGACTGTTATATTAACAAGCTAGGGTAGTCTGTCAATAAGTAGAGCGAAATTGTGTTGTCAAAACCTTTAATCTTCTTGGCAAGGAGTGAATAATCTGCTCATTACTCATTACAATGGCCTCTATTTATTGCAGATGTCGGCAAGGGCTGTCTGAAAATCTTTAGGAATACGGGTAAGATGGCCTGATCTATCTGTTGCTGCATGAACGGTATAGCCCATGACTAGGAGGCGACGGTCACTTAATCGATGAATGAGATAATGAAAGCGGATAGAGAATTTAGAAGATTTTTCCAGTGAAGTTGATACCTCAAGCAAGTCGTCGTAATTGGCTGGGGCCTTATAACGGCAGTAAGCTTCGCTGACAGGAAGTATAAGCCCTTCCTGCTCAAGATCGCGATAAGATGTTTTGAGCATGGACCGAAGAAACTCAGTGCGCCCTATCTCAAAAAATCTCAGATAGTTTCCATAATACACAACACCGCCTGTATCAGTATCACCATAAATTACTCTATAGGAGAGGCGGTGTATTGGTGCCTTGAGTTCAATCGGCTGGAGCGCTTTTTTATTCACTTACCTTCTTTTTTGGATTGAGTTCCACATCTCTGGGCGTCACCCCAATGAACCTCTGCATTAATTTGTGTCCTTCTTTTATCATTATAGGACTTTGCTCGGCGGCAGGTTCGTTAAAAGTAGCATCCGAATTGTCTTTCAGATTAAAACTGTCATAAATAACATAGGGTACCGGCCCAGGGCCATGAGTTTTAAGACTAACCGGCGTATAGTGATCTGTGGCAACCAGTATTCGATAAGATCCCCCCATATCCCTCAAACCGTCCACAACAGGTCCCACCACTTCTTTGTCAAAGCGCTCTATAGCCCGGATTTTTTCGCGAACATTTCCCATATGCCCTGCTTCGTCAGGTGCCTCAACATGTACAAGTACCAGTGTCTTTTTCTGTAGTGCCTTTAAGGCTGCATCTGCCTTTCCCCTGTAGTTGGTGTCCAAATAACCAGTAATCCCAGGTACATCGATAACTTCCATACCTGCCCAGACCCCCAAGCCCCTTATGAGATCAACCGCGGCGATAACCGCGCTATCTATATCATAGAGCTGAGAAAACGTGGCAAACAAAGGCCTTCGGCCCTGACCCCATGGCCATAATGCGTTTGCAGGCAGTTTCCCCTCGGCACGCCTCTTCTCATTAACAGAGTGACGATGGAAAAAAGTAATAGCCTTTTTAAGGAGTTCATGTAGAAGTGGTTCTTCCTCGTAAATGTGCCAGGCTTCAGTAACATCCATGCCAGTAAAGTCATGGGGAGGAACTGTGGAAATGCCCTCTGGACCACCACGCCAAAGTAAAAGATGACGGTAACTCACACCGGGGAAAAGCCCAAAAGAACGACTAGATACTAATGGCGCCAAGTCCTCTATGAGAGTGTGAGCTTCCTTAGTGCTTATGTGGCCAGCACTATAGTCTTCCATGTAGACCCTGCCTTCTCTGAATTTCAAGGTAACCAGATTACATCTGAAGGCTACATCCTCTGGGTTCATCTGAATACCCATCGCAGCGGCTTCAAGAGGTCCGCGGCCTGTATAAAACCTTTTTGGCGAATAACCTATAAGTGACATATTGGCTACATCACTTCCCAAGGGAAACCCTTCTGGAATGGTAAGTACTCTGCCCAGCTCTCCCAGTTTGGCCAAGTGGTCCATAGCAGGTGTCCTTGCCTTCTCTAAAACAGTCTTGCCTCCTAAATCGTCGATAGGCAAATCAGCCATGCCATCTCCAATTAATATTACGTACTTCGAAGCTGGAAGTTCGATCTTGGGTAAATTTTGAGCCTGGTCGGTCAGTTCAGCAACATTTATTGTGTTGACGTCGGTCACAACAGAACTCCTTCTTAAATAACATTTAGGACCTATAGTGCCTAAACCACAGCTTTTGCATGACTTAATCATTTCATATTAAGCATGCTGAAAGCGTACATCACAACTTTAAGCTATTTTCGTTCACCTCAGGCACTTCGGCTTCAATTAACTCGAAAATATTCTGCCATAAAAAATACGAATGTAGAACTAAGGTGCTAAGACCTCTAATTCATCAAGGGTTTTAAGATTTTCGATGCGGATGACCATGGTTTCACCTAAAATTATATCCAGTGAGTCAATTTGCTTTAATGCTTCCCGCACTTTAGCTTCGTGGGCCTCATGTGTTATCATTACCACAGAAACCGATGATTCCTTACCCCGTCCATTTTGCACGACCGAGGCTATGCTGATACCCAAATCACCCAAGATTCCAGATATCCGGGCAAGGACTCTCGGCCTATCCACAACAGAAAATCGAAAATAATAACAACCTTTTAAAGAATCGATAGGACTTTTTCTCATGGGTTTGAGCATATCATAGGGAATTCCCAAAGATGCCACTTTTCCAACAGTCCCCCTAGCAATATTTCTGGCCACATCCACTATATCGGCAACAACCGCGCTGCCTGTTGGCATTTGTCCGGCTCCCAGGCCGTATAGTAATAACTTTCCTACGGAATCGCCAATGAAGTAAAAGGCATTATAGACTCCCCCAACCTGTGCCAGAAGATGTTCTGACGGTATCATAGTGGGATGGACTCTAAGCTCAATCCCATCACAGCTTTTTCTTGCAATGGCTAGAAGCTTGATCCTGTATCCAAATTCCTTTGCAAAAAGGATATCCAGCGGTGAGAGTCTTGATATACCTTCTATATAAATATCTGAAAGTTTCACCGGAGCACCAAAGGCAAGCATGGCCATGATAACAAGCTTATGCGCTGTATCAATACCTTCGACATCATAGGCAGGATCTGCTTCCGCATAGCCAAGGCGTTGTGCATCTGCCAGAATCTCTTGAAATGCTATTTCTTCTTCAGTCATCCTGGTCAGGATATAATTAGCAGTACCATTCATTATGCCCATAACCGTATGAAGACGGTTTGCTACAAGGCCCTCTTTAACAGTCTTAACAACAGGAATACCGCCGCCCACACTGGCCTCAAATCCCAGTTCAACACCATATCTTGCTGCTGCATCAAAAATTTCATTTCCGTGAGTTGCAAGAAGGGCTTTGTTTGCCGTAATAACGTGTTTTCCTTTTTGAATAGCCTCCAGTACAAACGTCCTGGCCGGCTCAATACCGCCTATGAGTTCAATAAATATGTCTAGTTCCGGGTCATCAAGAAGGGATCTCACATCATTAGTGAGGATCTCAGGGGGGACTGGAAAACCTCTGGGAGAAATAATATCCGTGTCACAGATTCGTGCAAGCCTTATTGTTGTTCCGGCATGTTGCTGTAAAAGTTCTGATTGTTCCAGAAGGATCCTGGCTGTACCACTACCGACAGTTCCAAAACCCAGCAGACCTATATTTATAGCCTTACCCATCGGATTATAATTTCTCCATGCCTTTAAATTAATACCTTGCGAGCGAATTCAAAAAATCTCTGAAACAGATGTAATATCCTCGTCAGTTTACATCTGCACTAAAAAGAAAACCCCTATATTATATAGACTTGACATACTGTAGCCTGACTCTAAGCACTTAAATAAATAATTTAACAGCTTAACAGCTATTTTAGCAACTAAGTCACAAAAGAAAATAAATCGCTTACTTGCCCATAAAGTATCAACGGATTATCTTGGGCCGGCCATGAAACCAACAGATTTCCTGCCTTTGATAAGAAAACCAAGCCGTTATCTTGGCAATGAAATTAATGCCTGTCATAAGGACTGGAACGAAGCAAGTCTTCGAATAGCTCTCATTTTTCCTGATCTCTATGAAATTGGTATGTCTCATCTTGGACTTCATATCCTCTACCACATAGTCAACGAAATACCTTGGGCTCTGGCAGACCGGGCTTACTGCCCGGATACTGATCTTGAAAAACTTCTGAGATCTGAAAAGGTGCATTTATGGGCATTGGAGAGTCGGCGTTCCTTAAGAGATTTTGATATTCTGGCCATAACTCTTCCATATGAGCTTTGCTATACGAATATTCTGACTATTCTTGATCTTGCGGATATACCTTTCAGAGCAAAGAATAGAAACAAATCGAATTATCCCATAATTCTGGGGGGTGGAACCTGCTCGGTTAATCCCGAGCCCGTTGCTGATTTATTTGATGCCATCCTGATAGGGGACGGAGAGGAAGCCTTACCCGAAATTGCAAGTCTTGTGAAGGATTGGCGAGAAACAGGGAACGACAAAAATGAGATACTTATTGCTCTTTCCCGTGTAGACGGTGTTTATATACCGGGTTTTTACAGACCAAAATATCAAAATGATGGTTCCTTTGTTTTACTCGAACCCAAAAGGTCCGAAGCAACTTCTATAAAACGCAGGATAATATCGGATCTCGACAAGGCCCCTTTCCCCTCTCGTCCTCTTGTACCATATACCCAAATAGTCCATGATCGTATGGGAATTGAGATAGCAAGGGGCTGTACTCGTGGTTGCAGGTTTTGCCAGGCAGGTATTACCTATAGACCCGTACGTGAACGCTCACCTCAAAAAATTCTTTTACTGCTGGAACATGCCTTGGCCACATCCGGATGGGAGGAATTCTCGCTGCTTTCCCTTAGTACAGGAGATTATAAATGTCTTTTGCCTTTGTTATGTACCTTAATGGATCACTATATGACGGAGAATGTTGCTGTATCTCTTCCCTCTCTTCGAATAGGAACTCTTGATCCGGAAATCATGCAACAGATACAAAGGGTAAGGAAAACCGGATTTACCTTGGCCCCGGAAGCAGGGAGCGAGAGACTGAGAAGAGTAATCAACAAGGGAATTACAGAGCATGAACTCATTGATACGGCCGCTAAAATATACGATCTCGGATGGAGCAGTATAAAACTTTATTTTATGACTGGTCTGCCGACGGAGACCATGGCCGATGTATTGGAAATAGGCGAACTTGCAAAGAGGGTGCTTGCAAGTAGCAGCAAAAGAGGCAAAAAGGTTACTGTCAGTGTAGGCACCTTCGTGCCAAAACCCCATACCCCCTTTCAATGGGAACGCCAACTGAGTTTGAGAGAATCTGAGGAGCGCCTTGAACTCCTGAAATCCAAATTGAAAGGCCGGAATTTTCGTTATAAATGGCATGATCCGTTTCAGAGCTTTCTGGAAGGCGTTTTTTCCAGAGGTGACCGCAGGCTTACAAGAGTCCTTTGCAGGGCATGGGAAATGGGGGCGCGTCTTGATGCCTGGAGTGATCACTTAATGCTGGATCTGTATAAAAAAGCTGCGGTTGAAGAGGATGTAGAGCTTAAAAAATATATAGAAGCAATTGATCCAAAGACATCCCTTCCCTGGGGTCACATCTTAACTGGTGTGAGCCATGAATATCTGCTGAATGAAAGAGAAAAAGCCTGGAAGGAGACTTTCACGCCGGACTGTAGGCATGGTGAATGTCAGGCCTGTGAAGCATGTGATTTTAAGCATATTCGTCCTTTAATTTATCAAAAGGAAAAAATTCATACTTTATCTTTTACGCGATTATCTAGTCATACGATGACGCGATCATCTGGTCATTCGATCACCTATCATTTGTCCTTCACTAAGATGGGGGAGGCGCGATTCCTTGGGCATCTCGAACTGGTACGTGCATTTCATAGGGCAGTGAGAAGGGCACATATACCGATTGCTTATTCTCATGGTTTTCATCCCAAACCCCGCTTTTCATTTGGGCAACCCGTACCTCTGGGTACAGAGAGCCTGGCAGAACAATTCGCCATTACACTGACAGAATTTATGGACACAGATCGCGTAAAAGATTTGCTAAACAGGGAGATGTATCCCGGGATTACTATAAGCTCGATAGAACGCAGAGATTCAAAGACTGCTTTTGGAATTCCGGAATTGGTAAAATATTTGATATTTGTCCCTGGTGTTACAGAATCTCAGATAAAAGGCTCAATTGACAGGCTAAGCACGATTTCTAATTGGCCTGTGAGCAGGATACGTAAGAAAAAGCATATTACCACAGATCTGAAACAGGTAATCGAGTTTCTTCAGCCGATAAGGAAAAAAGATATTGAAGCCACGAGTATAACATCTTTTACTTGGCCTGAGGACGTAAAAAATGAGGAAACCATGTATTTTTATCTTATAATTAGGTCCATTGCGCGTTTCAACCTCAAACCAGCCGAGATAATAGGTTCTATTATGGGGCTTTCTGAAGAAATGGTGATGCTGTTGAGAATCCTTAAGTTGTCCTGATCGAGTAAAATATGTTAGCATTTTTTTTGGGAGGTCTGAATTCTGAACTCTATTAAAGAAAAATGCTGGACGACTTGAAACAGATTGCGTCCGGTAATCACTATCACTCTGTCCATTTGGTATAGTTGTGCATGTATACAAAAATCATACAAATTATGAACAAAAAAAAGTTGATAAAATAACGAATGGATGCAGACGGCGCCAGGAAATTTTCCAGAATAAGACCACCAATGGTTGTCGCTTTAGTAGCAATCCCAAAAATAAAAATTAATAAGGGGAGTATACTCCCCTTATTAATTTATTTAGAAGTCTTTGAAGTCATCGTCATCCAAGGGGATAATCTGGTTAGGTTTCGTTTCCTTCGTTTTGCTGGTGCTTATTTGTTTGCCTTTGACCATTTTTGTCAGATCTGTATGGGACTTTTGGGGAGTATTGCTGGTATTCTTTTTTTCTGCGTCGTAGCCAGTAAGCCCACTTTTTTGGTCGTAGTGCCGATCAGTTTTAAATACTGAAACCGATGCAGAGAGTTCTTCTGCTGCGCCTGCACTACTTTGAGCTACTTTGTCTATCTCAAGAATGGCCATATTTACTTGATCGATTCCTTCTGATTGTTCCTTAATGGCAGAGGCAATCTCAGAGATTATCTCGCTCACTTTATTTGTACTAACAGCTCCCTCACGATATTTTTCATCGGTCTTTTGTACCAGGTCTGTCCCTTTTTTGATCTTGTGAATAATATCCTCAATGAGTTTTTCGGTATTTTGTGCCGCTTCAGCCGATCTGATGGCCAAATTTCTGACCTCTTCGGCTACCACGGCAAAGCCGGAACCGGCCTCTCCCGCACGAGCTGCTTCCACGGCGGCGTTTAATGCAAGCAGGTTTGTCTGAAAGGCAATTTCCTGTATGGTTTTTATGATTTTACCAATGTTATCACTGGCAGCTGATGTTTCCTGTAATGAATTTGCCAAATCCTTCATCGAAATGTTTCCTTCTGCAAGGATCTGTTTCGTAGCATCCATCAGCTTGTTTCCTTCTTGACTGTTGTCAGCATTCTTTTTCATCATTGACGAAATTTCTTCTATAGAAGAGGATGTCTCTTCCACTGCACTCGCCTGCTCGCTGGCCCCCTCAGCTAAATTTATGGCACTGTCTTCTACGATGCCAATTGTTTTATTAAGATACTGGTTCATGTGCGAGAATGAATCGGCCAGGGCTCCTAATTCATCGCTTGATTTGAGGGTCGAGTGATGGGTCAAATCCCCTTTAGCTATGGCTTCAGCCTGGTCTTTTAGCATATATACAGGTTTGATGACCATCTTGGCGATCAAGAAATAGACCAAAAGAGTGACCAGAAGCGCGCCTCCTAAACCCAAGGCCAAATTCTTGAATCGAAGATCAGCTATACTTGCGTATACTTTTTCGTTGAGCTGTCTCACTATCAATCCACCCAGTACATGATGGCTTGAGCCATGGCAATGATAACAACGGTTTTCATTTAATATGGGAAGCAGAATTGAAAAATATCGTTGACCTCCTATGGTTTCTTCGTAGCCTGTTTCGGCGCTTTTACCATTAGTCAACATTGCGTCCAGTGCCCCCGCAAAAGAAGGGTCATGAATTTGTTGGGCAAGATCAGTCCCTTCCTTTTCTGTCTTTGACGCATAGACAATTTTTTTGTTAAAGCCAAAGAGGAGGACTTCTATATCTTTATTGCCCTGTCTCAAATCGGCCAGTTGTTCTTTTATAGCCAGGCTATCACCTCTGGACATGGGGAAAATAATACTTCTGTAAATCGCATTGGACAGATCAAGACCCGCCTCGATATTTTTATCCTTAAGATCTTTTGCGTGACCCCACATGTTGGCATAAATTATAGAGCCAATCACTACCAGAAAAAGTCCTGTTAGAGAAATAATCACCTTTGCCTGTAAGCTTCTGAATAATTTATTTAACATCATTTAGTCCCCTTGTAAGCCTCCATTTAGTTTCCGTAAGGTACTAGTGCGCCCCGCCGTGGATAAGTGGCCTGTAATCAAATGCCGCCACTCGTTCTGCGTTGTGACAGGACTCGCAGTCCTTTGCTGTCAGATCCTCTTTTAGATCTGAGGGGTCTTCGGATTCTATGTGAAGACTTCCAGGACCATGGCATACTTCACATCCCGCATTTTTTAGGTGGGGTGTATCCTGTATGGACTGAAATCCTCCCGGTTGTCCGAATCCAGTTGTATGACACTCAAAACATGTGCGAAATTCAGCGTCAGTGAGGCCTTTTTTCATATTTACGATGCTCTCATAAGAATGGGCTTTTTTGGCATACGTTTTAAAGCTTCTGTATTCGAATTCATGACATTCCTGACAGGCATCCGAACCAACATAGGTTTTTTCAGATGCGGCCCAGGCAGGTACAACTTGTAAGGAACAATATACAAGGCCCAGCATTGCCGATAGCCCACAGCAGAGTTTTAAATAAAACATTGATTTTGCTTTTTCTGTCATGTCCGCCCCCTTTTTCGGTCCATTAACCTTTTTTAAATTTATATCAAAATTCTACGCCTAGCCTGCGTCATTTCAGGCAGGCTTCTTACTATAATGTTGGAATCGTCAGATTCTTGTAACATCTTTAATGAATCATGGAATATTTCGAAAAAGCCTTGAATCTTCTCGGCCTCCCAGTGTCCGGGAGATTCAAGTTTTTTTCTTTTATGCCGAAAGGTTTATCATTACCATAATAATAAAGGAGGATGCGGATGATGCAGACCGAGTCAGAAGTGACGACAGGAGGTTCATTGACTCCGGCAAGCAGAGAGGGCAAATATCTTACCTTTGAGCTGGATGGAGAAGAGTATGGATTGGAGATACTCAAGGTAAAAGAGATTATAGGAATTATGAATATTACATCCGTGCCCCAGACACCGGATTATGTAAAAGGGGTTATAAATCTCAGGGGTAAGGTCATCCCTGTAGTTGATCTTCGTTTGAAATTCATCATAGAGCCACTCGAATATAGTGATCGTACATGCATAATTATAGTAGATATTGCAAGCACATCCGGAAAGAAAGTAATGGTAGGCATAGTAGTGGATTCTGTTTCCGAGGTCTTGAATATCAAGGACGAAGAAATAGAAGACAGTCCAAATTTTGGAGGCAGATTAGGTACTGAGTATATTATGGGAATAGCCAAGGTAAAGGGAGGCGTCAAGATACTGCTCGATATTGATCAGGTACTGAATGCTGAAGAACTGAATGTTTTAGACAAAGCGGCATGAAGCATGAAATTGGTTTAGTACACTGGTCGCATTACTAACTTTTCTTTTCAGAACTTTATAATAAATTAATAAAATACAGTGATCTGAGCCAATTAAGAAAGACCTTCAACTAATAAGTGACAATTCTGCGAATAGAGAGGACCTGTCTGCTGAAGCTGTAACGGTAAGCGCTGCAGAATTAGTGGCTTTTGTAGATACCACACGTTGAGAGTAAAAAGACTGCTGCAATCCAAGACTTGAAAGGCCAAAACTATTATGCTCATAGGGATGTCAGTTGGGATTATCTTTGCATCAATGCCTGCCTGTTTTATTGTCAGATCCGTCGACTGTTTAGTCGGTAGTCTTTTCGAACTTGTTTAATCGGGTTGTCATTGTCTCTGATGGAGTCTCAACTCCCTGGCCAGTCTCTATCTGAGTGGATTGTGGACAGGCATCGCTAGCATTCCCGAATGACGTATTGTCCAAAATACTCTTTCATACAATATGTCAAAATAGTAACAAAGTACTAAACAATCTAAACATCAAGGAGAGATTGATTGAGAAAATATGGCATGTGAGCTGAAGGATATTGATTTTGTAAAGATTCGCAGCCTGGTCTATGAACAGTGCGGTATCAATCTGCATGAGGGCAAAAAGGAACTTGTTAAGGCAAGGCTGAATAAACGCTTGAAACAAGGAAATTTTAATTCTTTTGCCGATTACTATCATTATGTGACTACCGACGAGGGAGTCAGTGAACTCGTAACTATGATTGATTCATTATCTACCAATCTTACGAGTTTTTTCAGAGAAGATAGCCATTTTCAGAAGCTTCGCGAGATTGTACCCGATATGATAGGAACAACCAATAACGGTCGACGTGTTTCGAAGCTGAGGTTGTGGAGCGCAGGTTGTTCTACGGGAGAGGAACCATATTCCATTGCTATTGTATTAAGTGAAATAATTAATGGAAACAACAGAGTAGACATGAAGATACTGGCCACTGACATCTCCACAAAGGTACTTCAGACCGCCGTAAACAGCATATACCCGAAGGAAAGAATCAAAAATATTCCTGCTCATCTACTCAAAAAATATTTTCAGATTGGTCAGAAGGATTGGAGAGGACATTATCGAGTAAAGAAGGATTTGAGAAATATTGTCAAATTCAAGAGATTTAATCTTATGGAACCCCAGCCTTTGAATGAGATTTTTGACGTTATATTCTGTAGAAATGTAATGATATATTTTGATAAAGCTACACAAAATAACTTGGTGAACAGGTTTTATAACTGCTTAAAGCAAGGGGCTTACTTATTTGTCGGACACTCTGAAAGCCTCACTGGATTAACACATCGGTTCAGATATATCGAACCAAGTATTTATCGCAAATAATTCTATGAACCAAATTGTAGTTGGGATTTCAGATCTGAAGGTGAGCGGGAATGCAGGTGATATATTAATCACTTACGCCCTTGGTTCATGTGTTGGTGTTGCTGTTTATGATCCCGTCGGTAAGGTGGGGGGACTTTTACACTTTATGCTTCCTGATTCGTCAATCGACGAAACTAAGGCCAAAAGGAACCCGGCAATGTTTGCTGATACTGGGATACCCCTACTTTTTAAATCCTGTTACCAGATAGGTGCGGTAAAAAAACGGATGATCGTCAAGATTGCCGGCGGGGCAAGTATTATGGACGATATGAACTACTTTAGGATCGGCCAGAAGAATATAACCGCCGCAAGAAAAATATTCTGGAGGAACGGTATAATAATAGACGGAGAAGGCCTTCACGGGAACTATAACCGGACAGTTAAACTAAATATCTCTAACGGTAAATTTTATGTCAAGAATTTTGCCAATCTCTTTGAAGAATTGTAGCAACCGGAGGTTGTTATGATTAACGATCAGCTTATAAAATCCGTTAATAATCTCCCTGCATTTCCGGCAACGGTCCATAGGGTCTCACAAGTGATAAGTGATCCCGATTTTTCAGTGGATGATCTGGTCAATATCATTAAATATGATCAGTCTATAACGGCAAATGTTTTAAGGATATGCAATTCCCCATATTTCGGTACCCGGTATAAAATAAGTTCCTTGCGTGAGGCGGTTATTTATTTGGGGCGCACACACATCTTACAAATAGTTTATGCAGCAGGGACTTCAAAATTTTATAAAAAGATCACGGGGTATTATTGGGGGGCGGCTAAACTGTGGGAACATTCCGTAGGGGTGGCCCTAATGTCACAAATTCTGGCCAAAAAGATCTATAGCTTTGAAGACCCCGGATTTTTCACGGCAGGCCTGC
>CAZPDU010000154.1:0-3346 GCA_964585405.1 uncultured Thermodesulfobacteriaceae bacterium
CCTGTTCACCATAGTCCGGCTGAGAAATCAGGAGGTCGTCGGTATTCACCCCAAGCTTGCCGGCATATACCGGGTCCATGGCGTGTTCTGCATCAACGAAGGCAGCTATGCCACCCTGCTTCTGGGCTTCGGCAATCATGTGCAGAGCCAGCGTGGTTTTTCCTGAAGACTCCGGGCCGAATATTTCCGTTATCCTGCCTCGAGCTATGCCTCCAACACCAGTTGCAATGTCAATTGCAATGGAGCCTGTTGGAATTACGGCAATATCTTCCACACCTCCTCGGTCTCCGAGCCTCATTACGGATCCCTTCCCAAACTGTTTTTGTATTTGGGCAATAGCTATATCTACGGCTTTGTCCTTATTCTCTCTGGTTGGATCAGACATACTATCCTCCTGGTGAAATTGTTCCAGCAATTAGATGACTAATTAATCTTAACTCAAATGGGGGAAAATCGATAGGGTGTCTTGCTTAAAATATGAAGCTACTGACATAGAGAGATAACAGCCCCGCAGCCACTTTCAACAAAGTTTTTACCCCAGCTCTTTTTAAAGAGGCTTATGGCTTTCTCTCCGGTACAGTGGCTTGGAGCGACCTTCTCTACACCAAGGTCCTTAAGTTTTTGGATAATTTCGCGGATTTGCGCGGTGGACGTTCCAATAAGATGAAATCCTCCGACCACCATGTAAATATCCTTTTTGAGCAGGTCTTTCGCCTTTTCAACT
Organism: uncultured Thermodesulfobacteriaceae bacterium; assembly: GCA_964585405.1. Lineage (GTDB taxonomy): Bacteria > Desulfobacterota > Dissulfuribacteria > Dissulfuribacterales > UBA3076 > UBA3076. Next base: position 725 of record CAZPDU010000154.1, read on the forward strand.
ATTTGTACTATGCCGGGATGAGCACAACCGGTGATAATGACAAGACCTTTTGGAGTTTCCAGGATAAGGCTTTGTTCTTTGATCCATTCGCCCATCTCCCCGGTCGAGTGAACCCGGGTGAAAAGCTGTGCTGGTTCACCAACTGTTCTGACACACGCCCCGCAGTCTTGAACAGCCTTTCTGAAAGAAACAGGAAAGGACTCCGGCAGGTAGATAGTAACTTCAGGATTCCGCTGGAGAAATTTTTCCAAACCGCTACAGTGATCAGCATGTATGTGAGAAAGTACTACCGCACTGACTGTTCCGGGATCAATGCCCATGACTTTCATATTGGAAAGGAGAATATTACCGTCACTGCCGGTATCAAAGAGAAGGGTCTGACGGAAGCCCTCTATCAGGCAGGCAAATCCCCAACCAGTCCTGAGATTGCCGGCATAGGGTAAGTTGTTGAAGACAATGGTGAGTTGATAAGAAGGGACGCCATTGGCGGTTTTAACGCCTGAAAAGTCTGTGATGCCTATCAGTACAGATCCTGCCATTATTATAGATGTTTCAAAAAGACTCATAGCTATTTATCCCAAGAACACTCTGTAAATAAAGGCGCAAATAATTGTGCATACAATAACGGTCACTGCCCGGTCATCCATATGTGCGAATATTAAACCTTATGAATGTCAAACTTTTTCCTCCGGTATTGTATTAATAGAAGCGAATTTAGGTTCATGAAGCGGTAGCAGTATTTCGGCCATATTTCTGACTTTTAGCATTATGTCATATGCCTCGTATGCATTTACATGGGTACCGGGCGGTATGACATCCATCTCCATTGCTGTTATCTCTTTCGGGGGATAGAAATTTTCCATGATTACGCAGAATCCTGTTATGGCCGCCAGCCCCTGAGCGGTATCTACCAGTACAGTTAATCCCCCTTCCGTATGAGCCGGCGTATGGATGACACGGATGCCCGGAAGTATTTCCTCATCTCCTGTTACAGTTTTGATCTGCCCGGCTTCTTCCACGTCCAGGATATAATCTTCCAGATATCGGAAATCCAGGGGATGTGGATTATGTACACGTTCCAGTTCTTTCTCATGTACATAGAATGTGGCATTAGTGCACTTGTAATCGTTTTCGCAGTGGTCATTGTGTAAATGGGTATGAATAACGATGTCGATAGCTTCCGGAGTCAGGCCCCAGAGGCCCAGCCCTTCCTCAAATTTATAGATTTTTCCTCCAATGGATTTTTCTCTGTCCTCAGATTGCAGCGGACTCATTTCTCCTGTATCTACAAGGACCTTCCGGTCGCCGCCTTCCAGATACCAGCAATAGATAGGTATGGTATAAAGTTGTCCATAGCCGTGTTGATAGGTCATCATGCCTTTGTCAAAGATTTTTGTTCCCATTACAATGGGATGTATTTTATATTGGCTCATATTTTACCTCCTTCATCGGCTTTTTTGCTAAATTCAACCTTTTTATGAATTCACCAATATAACCAATATAATTACAGTCGTTCTTGAGGCCTTCTCCCAAAAAATCCGTTCACAATTACCTTATTCCAGGATAATCGATTTTTTCGCTATAAGCGATATCAATCCTTTAACTTGATACTATACCATATTCCCTCCGTGCTTTCCTCCCGGCTTCTTGACAAGCTTTTTTATTGCATTAATTTTAAAATATTATCATTTCACCTCACCACATTCGGCTGAAGGTATTGACGGCCAGCGGCCGGCATGCCATTCAAGCCGGAAAAATAAGCAAATGGGCAAGTCCTGTCATGGCCCAGCGAGACATTAACCAAGATGGAGAAGAATCATGAAAAACACTAAAAAAACACTCTGGATTAAAAGCGCTGCAATTATGTTGGCCATATCAGCCATCTTTTTGCTTGACGCGTATGCGGGAAAAGGCCCTGGTGGAGGTGGAGGAGGAGAAGGAAGAGACATCTACGGTTCAGAGGTCACGGTGGAAGACTGCCTGCTCTGCCACTCCGATGTTGATGGAAATTATCACCATGCAGCGGTAGAATTGTGCACGAAACCATGCGGTGAGGATGGCCAGGATGAAGAATGCTGGGAGTGCTGGGACTGCCTGGACTGCCACGAGGTAGTTGATGAAGTTGTTGATGAGGCTTCAGTCAACGTGGTGTTTGATGCCGACTCCGACTGCCTTAAATGCCATGATATTTCAGAAGTAGAAGGTCCCGGCATCTCGAATGTCCATCACGGAACCGGTTTGGATTGTGTTGTCTGCCATGGCTTTTAAAATAAAGTAACAAATAATTGCTTTAGGTGAGGTGATAATTTGTTATTTATCTGCCAAAACCACCGCCTTTGGCGGTGGTAATAGGCTTTTGTATACTTTTCTTCGCGAAGATTGTTGTGCCTGACACCTTATAAAAAATTCCCGGCGTCTATCTTTGTGCTTGCTTTTCCGATCCTATTCCAGTATTGTTCTTTTTTTGAGAATTTTCTCTCTCGACGGTTTCGCCGGGCCTGTATCCGCACCGGCCCAAAAGCGATCTCTTGTCAATTCATACCGTGCATCCCGGCCTTTTAAGCAGGGACGCCCGATTGCCGCGATCATTGCGGTCCTTTCTTTTCCACGCGTCCGGCGGGT
>CAZPDU010000155.1:0-6078 GCA_964585405.1 uncultured Thermodesulfobacteriaceae bacterium
TTTTTTAATGTCGGCACTGATGTCCTTCTTCGCCATGTCCTTGACATGTGGGGCCTGTTATACCCTTAAGGCGGTTGGCAAGTAAGTCCTCTATCAAACGCGCCGGGTCCGATGTGGTAACACCGGCAATGACTTGTATCCCTGCTGATGCTATTAATTCAACGGCCCTGCCGCCAATTCCTTCACATATCAGATGCGTAGCTCCCAGTTCACGAAGCCATTGCGGCAGCGAGCCCGGTTCGTGGGGTGGAGGTACAAGCAGTTGGGTCTTGGTGACACTGCCATCTTCAATATCTATTATGGCGAATTGAGACGCATGGCCGAAATGGCTGCTCAACATCCCGTTATCTATCGGTATTGCTATTTTCATCTATTTGATTCCTCTTTTTTCTCCTTATTATCTTCAGCCAGTGCTTGTGTAAAATTAATTACGTTTCTTCCAATTTTTTGAAAGGCATCTGCCGTATGGCTGTTGGGATATGAAGCGGTAATCGGACGTCCGGCATCCCCTGTGGTGACTACCCTCGGGTCAACAGGAATGCTTCCGAGAAATGGAATGTCCATCTCTTTTGCCAGTTTTTCTCCACCGCCTTTTTTAAAAATGTCTATAGCCTTGCCGCAGTATGGGCAGATCATGCCGCTCATATTTTCTATAATGCCCAAGATAGGCATTTTGATTTGTCTACAGAAGCTTATGGATTTCCTGACATCCAGAAGTGATACTTCCTGAGGCGTCGTTACTACTATTGCATATGCGTCAGGTATGGTCTGAGCTACCGTCATTGGTTCGTCACCAGTACCTGGAGGTGCATCAATTATCAGATAGTCGAGCTTTCCCCACTCAATTTCATAAATAAACTGTCTTATGGCAGATGTTTTAAGTGGCCCGCGCCATATTACAGCCGAGTCTTTTTTGGGCAAAAGGGGCTGTATAGACATAAACTTAAGGTTGGGCGAATAGTAAACAGGTCCAACCGTACCATCCGGCCGCTGCTCCAGCTCTCCTTTTTCCACACCCAACATTTTGGGCACATTAGGCCCGTGCAGATCTACATCTAAGAGACCGACATAATAATTCTCAAGGGAAAGCCCGATTGCCAGGTTTATGGATACAGTGCTTTTCCCGACACCGCCCTTGCCACTCATTACCATGATTTTGTTATCTATATCCTTTAGTCTTTTCTTAATCCTTTCTTCCTGCTCTTCAAGAACGGGATTTGTTTTAGGATTTGCTGTTTTTTCCTTCAATCGTTTATTCTCCCTATAATTTGGTTCTTTTGGCCAAAAAATTTCGGCTACTATTAAAGATGATTACTAATTTATCCTAGGCACGGACATTTTGCACCATTGACTTTTACTTTTTCTTCTGATCAAGGGTAATTTTTTCTAATTTACCCCAAATTTCTCTTATAGCCGTTGCACCTGGTCCATTTGAGTTTTCTACCAATGGCTTTCCCGCAACCACGCTCGATATGGCATCAGGATCGAATGGAATCAGCCCCAACATTAAAATTTGCCTATTTAAACAGGTCTCCTGGATTTCTGCGGCAATTTCCCGGTTCAGATCCCCCTTATTTATGCACACGCATGAGGGTACCTTGAAGTGTTCAGCAAGGTCTACCACGCGATTCAGGTCGTGCAGCCCTGATTTTGTTGGCTCTGTAACTATAAGTATAAGGTCGGCACCGGCTAGAGATGCTATTACAGGGCAGCCTATACCGGGTGATCCGTCTACCAGTATCCAGTCGGCCTTTATTTTTTCAGCAATCGACCTGGCCTCTTTTTTTACCAAACTGACCAGCTTTCCCGAATTTTCTTCACCAATTCCAAGTTGGGCATGGACCATTGGCCCGTAGTCAGTATCTGAAATGAACCAGGAACCACACAGATTGTCATTGAGGTCTATGGCCTTCTCCGGGCAAAATTCAGCACAGACTCCGCATCCTTCACATGATAGGGGATCAACCTCTGCTTTTTCAATGATTTTTATGGCATCAAATCTACAGAGTTCTTCACAAGTACCACATGCCGTACATAATGATGAATTCACTTTTGCAGTTACGCCGGACCAGAACTCGGTTTCCTTTTTGACTTTTGGATTGAGAAGCAAATGCAAGTCCGCTGCATCTACGTCACAGTCTGCCAGGACCTTGTTGGGCACCAGTGCCGCCAGAGAACCAACCATTGTAGTTTTTCCAGTGCCTCCTTTACCGCTTAAGATCAAGATTTCCCTCATTGTACAAATTCCTCCAGCAAGGATTCAAAACTGCTGCGCAGGTCAGGTCGAGTTAAGATAAGGGGCTCGCCTTTGGCATATCCTTCGGCAATCCTGCGGTCAAACGGGATCTTCATGTGTATAGGTATGTTTTCCTGACTGCACCACTTTTCAACATCTTTATTTCCCAGATCTGAGCGATTAAGTATTACGCCGAAGGATCGTTTGAGCTTTCTGAGCATTCCCACTGCCAGCTTGAGGTCATAGAGACCGAATGGCGTGGGCTCAGTAACAAGCAATGTATAATCCGCATCATTCACAGTGGCGATTACCGGGCACGAGGTGCCTGGCGGCGAGTCCAGAATAATAAGCCATTTAGAAGGATCATGGGCCTCTGCCTTTACTGCCTTAATGAGAGGAGGGGACATGGCTTCACCTATCCTTAATTTGCCTTGCACAAAGGATATTCCGTTGGCGTGGCCTTTTTCGACGAAACCGATCTCCCGTTCCGTTTCTGCAAGGGCATCCTCGGGGCAGATAAGAAAGCAGCCTCCACAAGAGTGGCAGAGTTCCGGAAAAGTCATTATGGTTTTGTTAAAGACAGTAATAGCATTGAATCTACAAATGTCACGGCACTTGCCGCAATATGTGCACCTGCTCTCAATTACAGATGGAACTGTGAGGGTGCATCGTTTTTTTTTGTTCAATGGAAGGCCTGAAAAATATGTGGGTATTTGGTTCTTCCACATCACAGTCCAAGAGTTGAACAGGTCCTTTGGCTGCCAGAGCCAGGCTTACTGAAAATGTGGTTTTACCTGTTCCTCCCTTTCCACTTGCCACTGCAAGCTTCATGGCGATCTCCTTTATATTTATTTGTAGTTAAATGTCTTAACTTTCATTATCTCTGCCTTTTATACGGCCTATTCCAAAGCCGCCGCCGCCCATTCCAGCACCACCGCCGCCGCCCATTCCGCGGCCACCGCCAGCCATGCCTCTACCTCTGCAACCGCCGCCCATTCCGCGGCCACCGCCGGCTATGCCTCGACCTCTGCCGCCGCCCATTCCAAAACCTCCGACTGAAGGGCCAGGGCCTTCATCTGTTGATGAAATCGCCCCTTTTCTAAACTGTTCTATAACTTCGCCGACCTTTCCATTCATATTTGATATAATTCTGATTCCGCTTGCCCTGAGGACTTCAAATGCCTTTGGTCCTACTTGTCCTGTCAAGACCGCCTTGGCCCCTGATTTTGCTACAAGAGTGGCGGCATTAATACCTGCACCCTGTGCGGCGTCTTGAGCTGCCAGGTTATCGATAACGTCCACAATGTTACCTGATTCCGAGTCAACTATTACGAAATAGCTGGACCTTCCAAACCTGGGGTCCAAAGAAGCTGTCAGGTCTTTTCCTGTTGCGCTGATAGCGAGTTTCATATGATTTTCTCCTTTTTTATTCTAAATAGTAATGATTTTTCCTGATTTCCATGCCCTTTTTTACAGGAAATGAAATAGGTCTCATGTCTCTGGGACTTGAAACAGGGACGCTCTTTATATTACTTTTTCAGATTTTATTCAATTAAGACATTAAGATTTGCGGGGGTTTTTAAAGACATAAAACCTGATTTTATTAAACATACTCCGCATAACTATAAGTAAATATAAATTAATAAGCAAGTCGATCCCAAATTAATTGCAAGCCAGTCTCTATAACAATTTTTAACTTATGTTCGGACTGAGACCTTGTCAATAGGTTTTTTTGGGCGTATGATCTTTTCTAGTGGCATCTCTATTAGAAATTTCTTGTACTTTTATGGCATTGGGTAATATGTTTTAAAGGATATTTTGCGTCTGAGGCCAATAGCCCGGGCGGTAAACTTGATAGACTCAAGGGGCATGAGGTCCCTGTAGTTTGTCGTTATAGAGGGCCTATTCCAGTCCAGAATATTATAGTCTAAAATTACAGCTAGTTAATCTTTGTTTTGTTGATCCTATTTGCAGGATATAAATAGATTTCTTTGTGGAAAATTTATTTATTATTTTTGATTAGCCAAGGGGGTAAGATGAGCAAAAAAAGACCATATTTAACAAAAACAGACGGAGATTATGAAATTAAGGTGCGGGTAAAGGCCGGCTGTCTCAGTACAGATCAGCTTCAAGCAATACGGGATATTTCCAAAGATTACGGTAAGGGGGAGATACACCTAACCGTCAGACAAGAGGTTTTGCTGTTTAATATAAAAGAAGAATTTGTTGAGCAGGCCCTTAAGAGGCTTGATGCAGTGGGGCTTAGAGGAGGATCGGCAGGTTTTAGGGTCAGAAATATTACCTGTTGCGTAGGTGCGAGATGTAAAAATTGTGCTTGGGATCCATTGCTTTTGGCGCGGGAGCTAGACGAAAAATTTGGCGAGATGGAGTTGCCCGGTGCAGTCAAAATAGCGGTTGCCGGATGTCCTTTTCCATGTAATCGTCCCCAGTTTAATGATATTGGAATCATAGGAAGGGTAAAGCCATATGTGGATATAGATAAGTGTGATGGTTGTGGTAAGTGCATAGAAGTCTGTAAAATGAACGCCATTACCCTTAACAAGCAAAATAAGGCGGTAATAAATCAGAAAAAGTGTAAGTTGTGCGGAAGATGCATGTTGAATTGTCCAATTTCCGCTATCAGCGCTGAGATACAAGGTGTCACAATTATTTTAGGTGGTTGCGGTTCTTGGCCGGCATTTTCCGGCGAAATATTGACTAAAATGATCAAGGTAGAAGATACGGTACCATTAGTAGGGAAAATACTTGAATACTATAAAGAAAATGCCTTGTCTGAAGAAAAAAGGCTCAGGCCATTTGTTAAAAGAATAGGCATAGAAAAATTAAGAAAAGAACTTCTTCAAGGAATAGAAGTTTTAATGTAAAAATATTAAGTAATTATAACTAATAGTTGTTTCTAAGCGTCTAAAAAATATGTTCTTTAATTTTTTTAGTCTTGCTTAGCTGGGACAAGTTATAACCCAAGAAATTTAATTAACTTATAGTTCTCTGAGTATATGCCTTTTATCCGAACCGCACAGGTAGAAAAAGACCCTAAGGGAACGATTTTCGCTACTACCTGTGCGGTTTAAATTACTTAGATTTTTTTCTCATCTCTTTGACGACTTCGTCCAATGCCATTGAAAAGGGAAATACTATCGGTGATCCCGTTAAGAGCGGGTGGGTTCCTATCTGGGCAGTCAATGCAGAATAAACAGTCATTCTATTTTGGATAACAATGCTCATAAAATTAATAAATTCTCCTATGCACGGTCCTCCAATAACTGAGCCCCCGAGCAACAGGCCTGATTCACGGGTAGCTATTAACTTTACAATTTGTTTATTTGCTCCCGGTAGTGTCCCTGGATGTTTGGAAATGCCTTCGTAAGTTCCTGTTACTATATCATATCCTTCTTTACATGCCTGATTTTCAGTTATGCCTGCCGCACCAAAAGCCGCATCTCCTATAGCGGTGCAAAATGTAGCTATTGTTCCGTTATGCGTCTTCATAAATCCTATGTTGTATAAGTTGAAGCCGGCAAGTCTTGCTTCCACACAAGCTGTGGAGGCCAACATAAGGCCTATCTTTTTTCCTGTGATAAAATCACGTTTTTCAGCACAATCGCCCACGGCAAAAATATCAGAATTTTTCTCCGTGCGCATATATTCATCTACCCTGATAAAACCCATATTATTGAGTTCCATTCCTGAATTTTTCGCAAAAGCCGTATTCGGTCTGTACCCTGTGGCCAGAATTACGGCGTCTACATCCATTTTTTCACCATTATTTAACAGGACTCCAGAAGCCTTTTGATCTCCCAAAATTTCCTTAATCCCACTTC
>CAZPDU010000156.1:0-1823 GCA_964585405.1 uncultured Thermodesulfobacteriaceae bacterium
GGCGCCACAGAATAAGGCGCATGGGCGGAAAACGAATAGCGGAAAGACGGCCCCGGAATATCCACAGGTTCATTAATTTTAACGTTTAAAAAAGGAGTACTGAGAAAAATCTCTTCCTTCGCTTCATTCGGTACCGGGCGTATCAGTTCATGAAAAAAAATGCCGCTGAAGGGCCATTTGCCATCTTTTTTGTTGGAAAAGGAAAGAGGTATAATATCCAAATTCCCAACATCACCAACAGCAATAATCCCATTTTCCCGCATCTCGCTGATGGCTGAAGATATGGCCGGAAACCAGTCTTCAGGTCTGATCTGGTCGCGGGCCTCAACCAGTGACCTAACCCAGCCGACGAAAGAACTGCCTGCAGGACAATGCCGTTTGAGGGGAGATAGTTCAAGGTGCGAGTGGGTGTTTATCAAAGCAGGACAAAGTATTGAGTCTCCATGGTCTTTTATATCTGCCGAATAGCTTGAGCGAAGCCCCGATGCCGGTCCTACATCTATTATTTTCCCTTCAAAGGTCGCTATTGCCCCATTTTCTATAGGAGGTCCTGAAACAGGAACCACCCATCTGGCTATGTGAACACACAGAGAATTCAGTGATTCAGTGATTTGATGATTTGGCAATTTAATATAGAAACTCACAAATTCAAAGTTCAGCGTTTGAGGCTATTTCAATCGAACTTTTGATGATCAATGCGCATTAGAATTTGAATTATTAGTTAAAGTGTAGTCCATCAGTCGCTGATGCGGTTGAAAGCCTGCACCAGTTACAATTCTTCGTATTTCTGCTTCTGAGAGTCTATGACTTACCCCGGCCGCTGCGACTACATTTTCCTCAATCATTGTGCTGCCAAAATCATTGGCACCAAAAAACAGGGCGATCTGAGCAACTTTTGGGCCCTGGGTAACCCATGAGGCCTGAAGGTTCGGAAAGTTATCCAAAACAATTCTGGCTATAGAAATTAGTCTCAAATATTCCTGTCCCGTAGATGGGTTAACGTCAAGAGCAGTATTTTGGGGTTGAAAAGGCCAGGCTATAAAAGCCGTAAATCCGCCTGTGCGGTCTTGAAGGTCTCTAAGACGCAAAAGGTGTTCAATTCTTTCATCCAGTCTCTCCACGTGCCCGTACATCATGGTGGCAGTGGTCTTAAGTCCTAACCCGTGGGCTGTCTCCATTACATTAAGCCACTCATCAGTTGAGGCCTTTCTAGGTGAGATCTGTTTTCTTACTCTGTCTGCAAGGATTTCAGCTCCACCGCCTGGGATGGAATCAAGACCGGCGTCAATGAGCCTAACCAGGACCTCTTTTATGGACAGAGAGGAAATATTGGCAATATGAACGATCTCAGGAGGAGAAAAGGCGTGACAATGGATTGCAAAACCATCTTTTATAAAAGAGAGCATTTCCTCATAAAATGAAAGGGGAAGGTCGGGATGGAGCCCCCCTTGCAGCAGGATCTGAGTACCCCCCAGCGATTTTGTCTCTTCCAACTTCTCCGTCAATTCTTTTCGGGAAAGCACATAGCCCGAAGTGTCACCAGGGGCCCGATAATAAGCGCAGAATTTGCAACCTGATATGCATATATTGGTATAGTTAATGTTCCGATCTATTACATATGTAACAATAGGTTTTGGATGAAATTTCAGCCTTATCTCGTCGGCAAGCTGACCCAGTACATTCAGGTCCGCCTGTTGATAAAGTGTGAGGGCTTCATTGCCTGAAAGACGTTTGCCAGACCGAAGCCTTGATATTATTGAGGAAATCATATGAAAATCGTTTCAGACCGGTTCGTAGAGAGTATCACGCTCTATCGGATCTCT
>CAZPDU010000157.1:0-9427 GCA_964585405.1 uncultured Thermodesulfobacteriaceae bacterium
GCAATTCCCCCGGAAAGCCCGGTTCTTCCAAAAAGTATACCCAAAGGCGCCGCCATTATGCCCAAGATCAGGGCACCTACAGGTACTGCCAGTCTTTCATGAAATTCGACAAGATAGTGCACTTTGTCTTCAACAGATGTATCAGGATCTGAAGCGGCCTTTAGCAAGGCACCCAGTGCCAGCTCACCTCTCTTTTTTTCTCTGTCCTTTTGCGGAAAGCTCAGACGAAGGGCATATGAATTGAAATCAAGGGTGTCGGTCTGTGTGTAATCATCACTTACGCGATTTAACGTACCGTTACTCAATTGCAGACCCACCTCCATTTCTCCTGGCTGAACAAACAATTCTCCTTCTTTGGCCAGGATCTGATAGGCAACTTGTTTTTTTCGGGCGTCCTGAATATAAACTCCCATGAAACGGTGACCCTGATCAAGGCTTTTATCAACGTATAGAGTCAGTTCAGATATTGGAGTAAAAAAGAATTTTTCAGGAATTCCGCGGGCCAGACTACGCTCTGTCAATTCCCGGATAAAATTCTTTGCTGCCGTTTCGGCCTTTGGAATCACGCTGGCCGATAAAAAAAAACTGAATAGACAAGTTGTTATTGAAACCATTAACACAGGCGCCATAAGTTTTTTAAGACCCACGCCGCATGCGAAGAGTGCAAGCATCTCACTGTCCCTGGAAAGGCGTAAAAATCCCAGAAGTATGCCTAACACCGTGGCCATGGGGAGCACAAATGCCCAAAATGTTGGGAGCAGCAAGAAGGCGAATCTGCCTAGTTCAATAAACTTTATCCCTGTCCTCAGCATAGTTTCAAAAAGCGGCAACAGACTACCCAGCAGCAACAGGATGCTAAGTGTAAAAAAGGAAAACAGAAAAGGCAGGGCCATTTCCCTCAAGAGCATTCTAGACAGTAAAGACATAAGGCTCCATACCAGAAAATTTCCCAAATCACAATCGATCTTGCCCTAGAGAAAAATATGGGATAAACAGAAGACATTAATATGCCAACGAGCTGCAATCATTGTTTTGCGGTTGTAGTATATCATGCGGAGAAATCATGCCCCATCGTATCGAAGTCGCATTAAAACCCCATTTTCAAGATCCGCAAGGTCTTAAAGCTGCACGGCAGTGCCGTGACGATCTAAGGCTGGATGTCTTCGACATCAGAACCATTAAGGTCTATCTTGTGGACTCTGATCTCTCAGCGGGACAACTGAAGGCAGTTGCAGAAGGTCCTTTTTCTGATCCGGTGATTCAGGTATCGGCAATAAACAGTCCACTGGCCAAGCTGTTTGCTGAGATAGCTGATTTCTCATGGAACTGGCTGATTGAAATAGGTTTCAGACCAGGTGTTACCGACAATGAGGGGCGTACCGCAAAGCAGGCCCTTGAGTTGTTTATAGGTCGGAAGCTGCGACCTGAAGAAGGGGTATATACCTCTACTCAATACTGTATTAAAGGAGAACTCGTTTACGATCAGGTACAAAGGTTGACAAAAGAACTGTTTGCAAATGATCTGATACAGAGGACTACCATAGTTTCAAGGGATATGCTTGGTGAAATCTGGTCAGAGAAATTCAGTCCGTTTTATACAGTTCCTAAGGTCAGAGAACAGGCCTCCTTAGAAGTAAAGGAGATAGATCTTTTGAGGCTGACAGACGAGGAACTGATGGCCATGTCAAGAGAAAGGGTATGGGCACTCAATCTCCAGGAAATGAAACGGATCAGGGATTATATCCAGAGGCCAGATGTGCGGAAAGAAAGGGCCAAATTAGGCCTTACGGAGCGACTTACTGATCTTGAGCTTGAGGCCCTTGCCCAAACCTGGTCAGAGCATTGTAAACACAAGATTTTTAACTCCATAATTAATTACAGCAATGAAAAAGGGGAAATTATAACAATTGACAGTCTTTTTGATACTTATATTCAAAAAGGGACCAGGGAGATACGTGAGAGGCTGGGACCTGATGACTGGTGCCTTTCCGTATTTAAAGATAATGCCGGTGTAATCCGATTTAATGATCGTTATAATGTTGTTTTTAAGGTTGAGACCCACAACAGTCCCTCGGCACTTGATCCTTATGGAGGGGCACTGACAGGGATTGTAGGGGTGAACAGGGACCCTTTCGGCACTGGAATGGGGGCGAAGCTGATATTCAACACCAATGTATTTTGCTTTGGGCCTCCGGATTACGATATGCCGCTTCCCAAAGGACTGCTTAATCCTAAACGCATATTTGAAGGTGTGAGGGAAGGTGTTGAACACGGTGGTAATCAGAGTGGCATTCCCACGGTGAACGGATCTATACTCTTTGACGAGCGTTACCTGGGAAAACCCCTTGTATTCTGCGGTACTGGTGGCATTATGCCGAAAGAGGTTTGCAACAGGCCGGGTCAAGAAAAAAATGCCCGCCCGGGAGACGCCATAGTCATGTGCGGCGGCCGTATAGGAAAGGACGGGATCCATGGAGCTACATTCTCCTCTGAAGAGCTTCACGAAGGTTCTCCGGCTACTGCAGTTCAGATTGGGGATCCCATAACCCAGAAAAAAATGACAGACTTTCTCCTGATGGCACGGGATCTTTGTTTATACAACTCCATTACCGATAATGGCGCGGGCGGGCTTTCATCCTCTGTGGGTGAAATGGCACTGGAGACCAACGGGTTTGAGCTGTATCTTGACCGGGCGCCATTAAAGTATTCAGGGCTTCAGCCATGGGAAATACTGCTCTCCGAAGCCCAGGAGCGGATGACTGTGGCAGTTCCTGCACAAAGGCTGGACGAGTTTCTTCGTCTTGCAAAAAAGATGGATGTCGAGGCCACTGTTCTTGGAAACTTTACTGACTCTGGAAAGTTTCACTGTCTGTACCAGGGAAAGAATGTGGCATATATGGATCTTGATTTTTTACATAACGGACTTCCCAGGCTTGAACTTACCGCGGTGTGGAATCCCCCGAGATACGATGAACCGGAGCTGCCGGAGCCCTCAGATCTCGGTTTAGAGCTTAAGTCCTTGCTTTCTCGATATAATGTGTGCAGTAAGGAGTACGTAGTACGCCAATATGATCATGAGGTCCAAGGGGGGAGCGTTATCAAGCCCCTTACAGGGGCACGGGACGACGGCCCAAGCGATGCCGCTGTCTTGAGACCGGACCTTGAATCTTTCGAGGGCCTGGTGGTGGCCCATGGTATATGTCCCCGCTACAGCGATATAGATACTTATCATATGGTGTGCTGCGCGGTTGATGAGGCGGTGAGAAATGCCATATGTGTGGGAGGCAGTCTGCACCTCATGGCAGGCCTTGACAATTTCTGTTGGTGTGATCCGGTTCGATCTGAAAAGACCCCGGACGGTCATTACAAATTGGCTCAGCTGGTAAGGGCAAATCAGGCCCTGTACGAAATTTGCACCACCTATGGTGTACCATGCATTTCAGGCAAAGATAGTATGAAAAATGATACCACTATCGGTGGGACAAAGATATCAATTCCCCCCACTTTGCTGTTCTCAGTGGTAAGCCGAATACAAGACGTGCGTCTCGCAGTAACAATGGATGCAAAACATCCTGGAGACCTGGTCTATGTGCTGGGGACAACTTATCCTGAATTAGGTGCTTCTGAATACCATGCCATGCATCATTATATTGGGAACATCGTACCTAAAGTAATTATGAAAAAATCTTTGGCCAGGTACCGTGCCCTTTCAGATGCCATGTGTCAGGGAATTGTCGCATCATGTCATGACTGTTCTGATGGTGGATTGGGAATTTCACTTGCAGAAGTGGCATTCAGCGGGGATCTGGGCATGGTGATAGACTTAGGTGCTGTAATTGCTGAAGACGTGGAACGCCTGGACACATTGCTCTTCAGTGAGAGCCAGAGTCGGTTTGTTGTTACTGTTAGCAAGGAACGCAAACAGATTTTTGAGGATACGATGAGGGATACAGGCTATGCTATTATAGGGGAAGTGATAAAAAAGCCTGTATTGACACTTGAATATTCAGGTAAAATAGTCGTAAATGAGGGCTTGGACTCCTTAAAAGATTCATGGAAAAGGCCCTTGGCGTGGTAGTGAATCAGTGCCTGATTTAGAGTGACGAAATTTTTGATCCTGTTCTTGAGGTCTTGGGCATCTTTCTTCGGTTTAAAGGCATAGTTCGTGCATATTCTATTTTGATTTGATCGCAATTTGACAGCGGTTAAAAATCTGGTGATTATTCCAGATAGAAGTAGAGAGTATAAGTGTTTATCGGGTGACAGACTTCAGGCAAAATATTCTCTCGGACGAGGCTTTACTCATAATTAAATCAGGAGAAATACCAGAGGTCGCATATTACGGTTCAATCCATTACCTGACTGAAGATCCCGAAGGACCGCATCTCAATATTCAGCCAAGTGATCTCATACCCCTTGAGAAAGCCGTTGTTCAACGCTACAGGACAATTATTCTGAGGGACATCACTCCGGAAAATCGAGGAAGGGGTATTTACAGGGGGCTGAAAAGATGTACAGCTAACTGGAAACGCCTTGTCAACTTTTCCGATAAAAGAAGTATCGATATCTCCTCCATACGCAAAGAAGTGACCGATGCCTTGAGGGAGTTTTTGAGGCAGGAGATTATGGACGTAAGTTCGGGTAAGAAAGAGACCTGTATAAATTGTTCTTATGCTGTATTGGCGGAATTTGCATGCAGCCTGGGCCTGTCAAGAGATGATCTGCCCGCAAAAGTAGAGACATTCTGTAACTGGAACGATCAAATATCTCATGCATTATAAGACGGTCTATAATTCAATGTATTTTAATGTAACTGATGTAAACTAAGACCCGTCATATATGACTACCAGTTGCAATAACAACAAATTAGTAACCTTCTTGGCCTTAGGCCTTGCAGGGTTGATCCTTTTTATGGGGCTGAGGCTCTTTCTGCCGTTTTTTGAACCGATAGCCTGGGCAATTATACTGGCCCTTTTTTTTTACCCGATATACAAATGGGTGAGACGAACCCTCAGGTTATCTGAAGCCCCGGCCGCTCTGGGGATGTGCATTCTTATAATCGCCTTTATTATAATTCCGGTTTTCGGTCTTTTGGGGAGTCTCACCACCGAAGTAATCAGGGTGTACACCCAGGTACAGAAAGATTTATATACAGGCAGTTTTAATATAGTGCCGGATATAGAAAAGTCTCCCATACTTAACAAGGCAGTTATCAAAGCGCTTGATACCCTCAAGGCTCACGAGGCAGGGGTCAATGAGATACTAATTGATCTCTCAAAAAAGATGGGTGAATTTTTTCTAAAGCAGGGCACGGTAATGTTCAAAAATGTAGCCAGCATTATCTTTAAGTCCGCCCTGATGCTGATAACACTTTTTTATATCTTTAAAGATGGAGAACGAATGCTCCAGACATTTAAAGATCTGTTACCACTTTCACAGCAAAATGTGGAAAATCTGGTAAAGGTAATGGATGACGTCTTGTGTGCCACACTTTACGGGAACATGCTGAATGGATTTATTCAGGCGAGCTTTGGTTTTTTTATCATGTGGATATTGGATTTTTCCGCCCCTTTACTCTGGGGGATGATAATGGGGTTTACCACCTTTATACCGATGATAGGACCGGCCCTGGTCTGGTTTCCCGCCACAATCTATCTCTTATTAACAGGATTCTATCTCAAGGCTGCAATACTACTTGTCTTCGGTATCCTTATAATCAGCCAAATAGATAATTTCCTGAGACCCCTTTTTATCAGCGGCAAGACTCAGATACATACCCTTATTTTGCTTTTCAGTATACTGGGAGGCCTCAGTGTCTTTGGTTTTCTGGGTTTAATACTCGGACCGATACTAATGGCCCTATGTGTATCTATTTTGGAACTCTACCGCCTGAATTCCATGAGCCGAATGCAAGAAAAGGGTTAATTATTTGCACTCATTTCTGATGATTTTAGCGCTTCTTATGCTGGATTTCGAGAGTGATGTCATATTTCAGGTTTTTTTGTTGTGATAATAAATATATATGTGCAGTTATAAACCAGGTTATCTGGAATTATTTGAAAACGGAGAGCTGGAGAGACGGGTAGACAAAGCCTGGGAGTCTTTGACCTGCTGTAACATGTGTCCTCATCTTTGCCGGGTTGACAGACTTGAAGGCGAGCAGGGATTTTGCGGGGCCACCGATCAGGCGGTGGTTGCAAGCTATGGCCCGCACTTTGGAGAGGAAACCCCATTGGTGGGTAGAAAGGGATCAGGAGCGGTTTTCTTCTCATGGTGTAACTTGAGATGTCTATATTGTCAAAACTACGAGATAAGTCATTTGGGGGCTGGCCGGGCTGTATCCACTGAGCTCCTGGCTTCTTGCTTTTTGTCCTTACAGAAAGATGGATGTCATAACATAAATTTAGTAACGCCGTCCCATATGGTACCGTTTATATTGAAGGCCCTGCTACAGGCTGCCAAGGGAGGGTTGTCAATACCGCTTGTCTATAATACCGGAGGATACGATTCTATTCGGACTCTGCGACTACTTGACGGGATAGTGGACATTTACATGCCTGACTTCAAATACTGGGACAAAGACGTTGGAGAGCATCTGTCAAATATAGCCAATTATCCTCAGGTGGCAAAAAAGGCAGTCAAGGAGATGCACCGGCAGGTGGGAGAATTGATATTAGGCCCTGACGGGGTTGCCCAAAGGGGTCTTTTAATAAGGCACCTTGTCCTCCCCGGAGGACTGAGTGACACAGGATCCGTACTGAAATATATCGCAGAAGAAATTTCTCCGAATACTTATGTAAATCTAATGGATCAATACAGACCCTGCGGTATGGCACACAAGTATCCGCCTCTGGATCGCAGAATTTCACCGGATGAGTTTGCTGAGGCATTGAGGGCAGCGAGGGACGTTGGGCTCAACAGGCTGGATAAGTCCAAATGATAGCCCCCTGTGGAAAAATCTTTGCTGTAGGCGATGTCCACGGTTGTGTTGATAAACTGAGGACACTCCTGGGTATGATTAAATTAGACTGGGCCAGAGATATGATGGTCTTTCTTGGAGACTATGTGGATCGGGGACCAGATTCCCGAGGAGTGATAGAATTGTTGCTTGATTTAAAGAAAAGACATGGGGACCGGCTTGTATTTCTAAAGGGAAACCACGAATGGATGTTTATGCAGTTCCTCAAGGGCGAGGAACAGGATTTTTTTCTCCAGAACGGTGGAATAGAGACACTTGAGAGCTATTCGCTTGAAAACGGCAAAACGGATATACCGCAAAGCCATCTGGATTTTCTTGACAACCTGGATTTGTATTTTGAGACCCAAGATTACATATTTGTACACGCTGGGTTAAGATCCAATATCCCCATTTCTGAACAAAGCCCTGAAGATCTGCTATGGATCAGGTCACCGTTTTTAAGATCTTCACATGACTGGGGCAAAAGGGTCATTTTTGGCCATACACCCTTTTCCGTTCCGTTCATTGAGGGCAACAAAGTAGGTATTGATACGGGTGCGGTTTATGGTGGAAGGCTGACCTGTCTGATACTTCCTGATTTTGAATTTATATTCAGCTAACCGAATAAACCGGGACTGAAAGGGTTTAAACATTCATAAGTTGATCATGAAAGTGTAAAGCTATCACATGGCCTTAATGTTGTTTTATTTCATGTTTTTAAGGATTGTATCGCGAATTTTCTACAAAAAGACACAAATTTAAAAACTAAAAAGCTAAAAGAGATTTAGAGAGGAAGCCTATGGTTGCAGAAAGAAAGAAAAGCTGGAGAGGAATAGACAGGATGCGGGACAGGGGTAAAAGTTCAAGAAAAAGGAAGGACGAACGTAGTAATCTTGAAAAGGTCCTTGATGATCCTAAAATGAAGGAACGCTATCTCCAGGAAGCAGAAAAGCTATTTATGGGTGCCAAAGGACGGCCACAACATTCTAAAGACCTGATGGCCATACATCAATCCTATGGCAGGACGAACTTCTTGTCTAATGTGAGACATTATGTGAGCACTTATGGAATGCCAAGTGATTGGGGTGTATTGCTTCTGATTTTGGACATCAAAAATGATTCAGAATTAGTGTGTAAGGCCATTGAAGCCCTGTGTGAACTAGTGAAAGAAAAAGGCACGGTTGAGCGGAGAGGTCTCCAGAGCAAGTTGAAAGTTCTAAGCCTAACCACAAGGAACGCGGAAATCAGAGAGACTGCTGAAGTGCAGCTGACAGGGCTTTACTGAAAAATATGTCTGATATAACAGACGTGTCATGGGCCGACCTTCTTGATGAATTCATGGCCCGCCTTTCCATAGACTGCGGGGTTTCGCGCAGTACCCTTGACGAATACAGCCGTGATCTTTTAAATTTCATTGAATTCGCAGACAGACAAAAACTCGGCAGTCCTGACAACATAAGCTCCAAGGAAATATTGGCCTGGCTTAAATTACTGAGGGAATCAGGCCTTTCTGCAAGGACCACTGCCAGAAAACTTTCAGCCCTCAGAGGTTTTTTCCGTTTCCTGGTAGAGGAACATGGTCTGGACTCTACCCCTCTTTCCGCTATCAATAATCCAAGGATAGGTATTCATCTGCCGGAGGTCTTGTCCATATCCCAAGTCGAGACCCTCATGGAACAACCTGAGGTGAATAAGCCTGCTGGGTTGAGGGACAGGGCGCTCCTCGAGCTCACTTATGCGTGCGGCCTCAGGGCCTCCGAAGCCGTGGGGTTGAAATTTAACCAGCTGGACATGAAGGTTGGCTATTTGCGAATATTCGGCAAAGGAAATAAAGAGCGCATAGTGCCGGTAGGGAAGGTGGCTATAGAGTGGTTGAATAATTATATAAAGTCAGGCAGGCCCAAGCTTCTGGGCAGAAAGGCCAGCAGATTTGTATTTGTTGGCAGGGCGGGGAGGCCCCTTACAAGACAGAGATTTTGGCAGTTATTCAATACCTATTCCATGTCAGCAGGTATTAAGAGCAAAGTCTCTCCTCACGTACTTCGTCATTCCTTTGCAACGCATCTTCTGGAACGCGGTGCAGATTTGAGGGCCGTTCAGATGCTCTTGGGACACAGCGATATCAGCACTACTCAGATATATACACATCTTAAACTTCAGCACCTGCGCACCATCCACCAGAAGTATCATCCCAGGGGCTGAGATAGTATGAAGTTTTTCTTTTGCATTTATTATTTTATTTTTCCTGTCTTTGAAAAGTTCGCTCGGGGCTTCGAGGCAATACCCTTTTTATATAATGAATAAAACCCAATAAATTCTCATGGTCTATGAATAAGCGGTTCCAAAATTTCGGTAAACCCTGAACCTTTGAATCTTTAACCCGTCAACGCTTAAGGTTCACCAGATAGTTTGTACCCGTGAATAGTTCAGTATTTTCTCATCTTTTGTGACTATGGGGGCTCCCAATTC